>PWZL01000042.1 GCA_003567475.1 Gammaproteobacteria bacterium
GGGCCGCCGCAGACCAACGGGTGAGCCTGCGCGGCAGCCGACCGTGGCGTGTCCCGTGGGCGAGGGTTGAAGACCGCATGGGCGCGATGGTAGCACGCGCGCCTAGGCCGGCCGCGCGAGGCTCAAGACCACGATCGCGCCGATGAGCACCCAGAGTCCGATCAGGATACCGGTCGCGCGCCAGTAGCCGCGCCTCAACGCCAGCTCCTGCGCTTCACCGCTACCCGCGGACAGCACTGCGCGCCAGCTTGCGAACCAGTCGATCAGCGCGAACCGGATCGCCACGCCGCAGGCCATCACCGCAGCGAATGCCAGCAGCTTCCAGGCGATCCAGGTTGGCATGCTCAGCACTCCGGCCCACCCGGCGACGGCCACCGCTGCAAGCCCTGCCATCACCAGGTAGCGCAGCCCCCGGTCGACCGCGGCCAGGCGCACGCCTGCCGGGGCGTGACGTCGGCGATGGGTGAGCTCCACCAGTGCCAGCCAGCCGACCGCGAACGCGCCGACTGTCCAGGCGCCCGCCAGCCCCCCAGGCAGCCAGCCCAGGCGCATGGCCAGGGCGAGACCAAGCCCGAACTGCAGCACCAGCGCGTAGCGCACGTGCTGGTCGACGTTCATGACGTGATCCATCAGCCGGCTGCGCTCGGCGACCGGCATGCCGGCGCTGTAGCAGACGTAGCGGAAGGTGCTGTTGATGACCAGTTCCGAGCCCAGCCAGTAGCCGAGCACAGCGATATGGGCGACGAGCAGCGAAGTGTGCAGCATCACGACTCCCTGTGGCTGCGGGTGGACGCTCCGGGATCCCCGGGCAGCCGCCATGATCGCAGAATCCCCGGGTGGGCGGGTAGCCCGGCCGGTCAGGCCGCACCCCGGCGGCCACTGGTACACTGCCGCGAAGCTGCCGTCGATCCGCCGGGGTTCCCGAGACCCTGTTATCGCCCTCGCGTGGGTGCCGAGCCTTGCAGAATGTGATGCAGAAAAACGAGCCAGAAACCAGCGAATTCGCGTTGTCGGTGGCGCCGATGATGGACTGGACCGATCGTCATTGTCGGTACTTCCATCGGCTGCTGGCGCCCCGTGCCCGGCTCTACACCGAGATGGTCGTCGCTGACGCCCTGCTGCGGGGCGATGCTGCACGTCTGCTGGCCTTCGAGCCTGCCGAGCATCCTGTGGCCTGCCAGCTCGGTGGCAGCGAGCCGGCCAAGCTGGCTGCCGCCGCGCGGCTGGTCGAGGCGGCGGGCTACGATGAGGTGAACCTCAACGTGGGCTGTCCGAGTGATCGGGTCCAGTCCGGGCGGTTCGGGGCCTGCCTGATGCGCGAGCCGGCGCTGGTCGCCGACTGCGTGGCTGCCATGCGCGCGGCGGTGGCGATCCCGGTGACCGTCAAGACCCGACTCGGGGTCGACGAGTTCGACAGCGACGAGGACCTCCTTGGGTTCATCGAGACGGTGGCTGCGGCCGGCTGCGAGGTGATGATCCTGCATGCCCGCAAGGCGTGGCTCAAAGGCCTCTCACCCAAGCAGAACCGAGAAGTCCCGCCGCTGAACTACCCCCGAGCCTATCGGGTCAAGACCGCGTTTCCGCAGCTGACGATCGTGCTGAACGGCGGCATCCGCACGCCTGAGTCGGCGGCGGGTCATCTTGAGCGGGTCGATGGCGTGATGCTGGGGCGGGAGGCTTACGAGCGGCCCTGGTCGCTGACCGTCGTTCACGAGCGCCTGTTCGGAGTCCCCCTGGGGTTGACGCGGGAAGACGTGCTGCTGCGGATGGCCGAGTACGCGGCCCGCGAGCGCGCGCGCGGGACCCGGCTCTGGTCGATCGCCCGACACCTGCTCGGTCTGTATGCCGGCCAGCCCGGTGCCCGGGCCTTTCGCCGATCATTGAGCGAAGCCTGCCGTGACGTGGGGGCCGCGCCGGACACGCTGCTGGTCTGCGCCACCAATTGCGCGCCTGCGGTCGGCGCGGAGCGCGTTCTGGCATACAATCCCCGGCAGACGCCGGTTGGGGCGTCGGCAGGGGAGCACAAGCCCGGTGGGAAAACGCAATCTCAAGCGCACACCCGCGCGTCAATCACCCTCGATGGCGGCGCAGGCCGACCGCCATGAGTTCTACGAGGCGTCGGTCCAGGACGTGGTCGAGGAGACCCGGTTCGTGGCGGCGACCTACGAAGCGTTGCGGGGGCGTGCGCCCCGTGGCCTGCGCGAGGACTTCTGCGGCACGGCCAGTGCAGCCTGTCAATGGGTGCGCGGCGGTCCGGAGCGCTACGCCATCGGCGTCGATTTCGATCCCGAGGTGCTCGCCTGGGGCCGTGAGCACCGGGTCTCCCGGCTGGCGCCGCCAGAGCGCCAACGGGTGCAGTTGCTGAACGATGACGTGCTTACCGTGAGCACCGAGCCGGTCGATGTCCTGACGGCCTTCAACTTCAGTTACTGGACGTTTCGCACGCGCGAGCAGATGCGTCGGTATTTCGAGCGCGCGCGCGAGGCGCTGGCTGACGACGGGCTGATGTTCCTGGACATCTTCGGCGGCTCGGAAAGCTACGTCATGGGCAAGGAGAAGACCCGGCACGACGGCTTCACCTACGTCTGGGAGCAGGCGGATTTCGACCCCGTCACCGCCGAGTGCGTCTGCCACATCCATTTCCGCTTCCCGGACGGCTCGCGTCTGAATCGCGCCTTCAGCTACGCCTGGCGGCTCTGGACCCTGCGGGAAATCCTCGAGTTGCTGGCCGAGGCCGGATTCGCGCGGGTCCGGACCTACTGGGAGACCGAGGACGAGGACGGCGAGGGGACCGGCGAGTACGCCGAGTCGACCAAGGGTCTCAACGATCCGGCATGGATCGCCTATATTGTCGCTGAGAAAACGGCCTGAGCGGCTTTTGATGGACGTATGAGCCAGGACACCGAGACTGCCATTCTGTTTGCCGATGTCGTCGGCAGCACACGACTCTACGAGCAACTCGGCGATGTTCGTGCGCGTGAGGTGGTGGGGCGGTGTGTGGACATCATGCGTGAGGAGACGGAAGCGGCCGGTGGCCGGGTCATCAAGACCATCGGCGACGAGGTCATGGCGACCTTCGAGACCAGCGATGCCGCAATGAGCGCAGCGCGCCAGATGCAGTTGCGCATCAGCCGGGACAGCGAGCTTGGTTTCGACGGGGGTCACGTGGCCATTCGCGTGGGTTGCCATTTCGGTCCGGTAGTGCGCGAGCAGCGCGATATTTTCGGCGTGGCCGTGCACATGGCCAACCGCATGACCAGCCAGGCCAAGGCGGGTCAGATCCTGACCACCGAGAGCACGGCGAGCCGACTGTCTGCGGACTGGCAGCCGCTGGTACGTCAGATCGATGTGGCCACGGTGCGTGGCCAGAGCGGTGAGGTGGCGGTGTTCGAGGTGCTCTGGCAACCGGAGGAGGCCACCAGCATGCTGCCCATCCCAGGGGGCTGGGACAGCGGGCAGAGCCGTCGACCGATCCGTCTGCGCCTCAGACTGGGCAGCCGCGAGTTGCTGCTTGGCAGCGGCGGACGTCAGCAGGTGACGATGGGTCGGGCCGAGGACAACGACCTGGTGGTCAAGGGCTCACTGATTTCCCGTCTGCATGTGCGCATCGAAATCGATCGGCACAAGTTTCAGCTGGTCGATCAGAGCACCAACGGCACCTTCATCCACACCGCCACGGGTGAGGAAATCTTCGTGCGCCGTGATTCGACGCCCCTGGCAGGCAGTGGCATGATCGGGCTGGGCCGGGCGCCCGGCGCGGACTCACCCATGTCGATTTACTACGAACTGCTCGAGCCCTGAGCAAGCTTCGCCGGAGGGTGCCGGCGCGAGCTCATTCCAGCCGCGACAGCAGGCGTGTTCTGACCTGACGCAAGGCATCGGGCAAGCGCTCGCCGTAACCTTCCAGATACTCGCCGATCTGCCCGAGCTCTTCGCGCCATCCCGGGGTGTCGACGGCAAGCAGCGACTCGAGTGTCTCGGCGCTGACATCGAGGTCCTGGGTGTCGAGGTCCGCGGCATACGGCAGCAGGCCGATCGCGGTATCCCTGGCGTCGACCCGGCCGGCGCAGCGCGCGATGATCCAGCGCAGCACCCGCAGGTTCTCACCGAAACCCGGCCACAGGAAGCGCCCGTCGGCGTCCTGACGGAACCAGTTGACATGGAAGACTTTCGGCGGGATGGCCGTGCGCTCGCCGATCTGCAGCCAATGCGCCCAGTAATCGGCGAAGTTGTAGCCGCAGAACGGCTGCATGGCCATCGGATCACGACGGACCACACCGACCTTGGCGGTGGCGGCAGCCGTGGTCTCCGAGGCCATGCCGGCACCGACCAGCACACCGTGCGCCCAGTCCTGTGCCTCATAGACCAACGGGGCCAGCTCGCGGCGCCGCCCGCCGAAGACGATCGCCGATATCGGCACGCCGCGCGGGTCTTCGGCGCGCGGAGACCAGGCGGGATTCTGCTGTGCCGACACCGTGAAACGCGAGTTCGGGTGGGCGGCCTTGCCATTGCCGGGCTGCCACGGACGGCCCTGCCAGTCGAGTTCGGGTGCGCCTTGGCCCTTGTCTTCCCACCAGGGCTGGTTGTCTTCGGTGACTGCCACATTGGTGAAGATCGCGTTGTGCCGGATCATCTCGTAGGCGTTACGGTTGGTCTGCGGATTGGTGCCCGGGACGACACCGAAGTAGCCGGCTTCCGGGTTGATCGCGCGCAGTTGCCCGGTGTCGTCGACATGCAGCCAGGCGATGTCATCGCCTACCGTCCAGATCTTCCAGCCTGCATGCGAGGCGGGCGGCAGCAGCATGGCGAGGTTGGTCTTGCCGCAGGCCGACGGGAACGCGCAGGCCAGGTAATGGGTTTCGCCCTCCGGGCTCTCGATACCGACGATGAGCATGTGCTCGGCCAGCCAGCCCTCATCGCGCGCCTGCCAGCTGGCGATGCGCAGGGCGTGGCACTTCTTGCCCAGCAGGGCGTTGCCCCCGTAGCCGGAGCCGTAGCTCTTGATGGTCAGGCTCTCGGGGAAATGCATGATGAAGCGACGTTCCGGGTCGAGTTCACCGATGGAATGCAGCCCGCGGACGAAGCCCTCGCCCCGTTCGATCCGCGCCAGCGCCTTGTCACCCATGCGCGTCATCAGCCCCATGTTCACCACCACATACGGGCTGTCGGTGATCTGCACGCCGCACCGGGCATAGGGCGAATCGATCGGACCCATGCAATAGGGAATCACGTAGAGGGTGCGTCCCTCCATGCAGCCCTCAAACAGCGCATCCATCTGCTGGTGGGCCTCGTCGGGCGCCATCCAGTGATTGTTCGGGCCGACGTCGGCAGGGTTTGCCGTGCACACGTAGGTCAGGTGCTCGACGCGGGCGACGTCGGTCGGATCGGAGCGATGCAGATAGCAGTTGGGGTGGGTGTCCTGGTTGAGTTCCAGCAATTCGCCGGAGTCGAGCATCTGGGCAATGAGCCGGTCTCGCTCGGTCTCGGAGCCGTCACACCAGTGGACCTTGGCGGGGCGGGTCAGGCGGGTGACATCGTCGACCCAGGCAATCAGCTGATCGTTGGTGGTGGTCATGATACTCGGCAGCAACGGACGAATGACCGGCGGGCGCCGGGGTGGAAAGGGTTGAAGTATACCTTCCATGGCGCCGGCTGCGGCCGCTCGATGCACATAAGCTGGGCCGGTATGCCGAATCCGCCATCGGGCACCGGATTCGGGCGGCGCGGCCGCGGCCGGCGCGCGGTATAGTGTCGCCGCCATGAACGACTGGGCCCATGAATTCTCGGCAGGCTCGCCACTGGCCCAGGCGGTGGCGGGGTTTGCGCCGCGTGCCGAACAGCAGGCGATGGCCGCGCGTGTGGCCGACGCGCTCGCCCGGCGACGCAGTCTGGTCATCGAGGCGGGCACCGGCATCGGCAAGACCTTCGCCTATCTCGTGCCGGCGTTGCTGTCCGGCAAGCGGGTGATCATCTCGACCGGCACCCGCAACCTCCAGGACCAGCTCTACGAGCGGGACCTGCCCACCGTGGGTGCGGCCCTCGGTCGCCCGGTCGCCACCGCGTTGCTGAAGGGCCGGGGCAACTACCTCTGTCTCCACCGGCTGGCCCTCGCTGACAGTGGCGAGTCCCGCCTGGCCAGCCGGGCCCAGGTGGCTGAACTCGCGCGGGTGCGGGACTGGGCCGGGGTGACCGCCACCGGCGATATCGCCGAGGTCAGCGGGATCGACGAGAACAGCCGGCTCTGGCCCCTGGTGACCTCGACGCTGGACAACTGCCTGGGCACCCGTTGCGACCACTATCAGCGCTGTCATGTGGTGCGCGCCCGTCGCCAGGCTCAGGAGGCCCAGGTCGTGGTGGTCAATCACCACCTGTTGCTGGCCGACCTCGCGCTCAAGGAAGACGGCTTCGCCGAGTTGCTGCCGGGTGCGGACGCAGTGATCGTTGACGAGGCCCACCAGCTGCCGGACACGGCCGCACAGTTCTTTGGCGTTGCGGTGTCCTCGCGCGGGCTGGAGGCGCTGCTTCGGGACGTGCGTCTGGAGGCCGCCCGCGGCAGCGGCCTGCAATCGGGCCTCGAGCAGCGGTGCGACCCGGTGGTGCTGGCATTGCGCGAGCTGCGCCTGGCGCTCGGTCCGGGCACCGGACGCCAGGATTGGGAGGCGATGCCGGCAGCGGCCGACCCGGCGCTGGACCAGCTTGTCGAGGCCTTGGGGGCGCTGGCCACAGCGCTCGACGAGCGGGCCGGGCAGGACGCGGGTCTCGCGCGCTGCAGCGAGCGTGCCGCGGTGCAGCTGGAACGACTCGAGCAGCTGCTCGGCGCGGACGCCGAGACCGGTCTGCGCTGGGTGGACACCAGTCGTACGGGCCTGGTGCTGCATCTCACGCCCTGGGATGTGAGCACGCGACTCGAGGGCATCATGCAGGCCCAGTCCTGCGCGTGGATCTTTACCTCTGCGACCCTGGCCGTGGGCGAGGATTTCAGTCATTTCACCGTCCGGTTGGGTCTGCACGAGGTCGACAGCTGCGTCCTCGCCAGCCCTTTCGACTATCCCCGACAGGGGCTGATCTACCTGCCCGAAGGCCTGCCGCTGCCGAACGAAGCCGGGCATACCGCCGCCCTGGTGGCGGCGGCGCGCCCGTTGCTGGCGGCGGCCGGCGGCCGGGCGTTTCTGCTGTTCACCAGTCACCGCGCGCTCGAAGAGGCGCATGGCCTGCTGGCCGCCAGCGACGACGACTACACGCTGCTGGTGCAGGGCACGGCCCCCCGACGCGAGCTGATCGAGCGGTTTCGCAACGAACCACGGGCGGTGCTTCTCGGGGCGGCCAGTTTCTGGGAAGGCGTCGATGTACGTGGGGACGCACTCAAGCTGGTGGTGATCGATCGCCTGCCCTTTGCCTCGCCGGGCGACCCCATGCTGCGGGCACGCCTCGAAGCGGCGCGGCGGGAGGGTCGGGACGGGTTTCGCAGCGTGCAGCTGCCCCAGGCCGTGATCGCGCTGAAGCAGGGCGTCGGTCGCCTGATCCGTGACCCTGCCGACCGCGGCGTGGTGATGCTCGGCGACCCACGGCTGACCGGTCGAGGCTATGGCAGGGTGTTTCTGCATGCGCTCCCGCCGTTTCGCCGCAGCCGCCGTGAGGAGGTGGCGCTCGCCATGCTGGCCGACGAGGCACCCGCAACAGGGCCGCAGGCATGAGCCGGCAGGTCTGCCGGCTGCTGGCGCTCGACACGGCCACCGAGAACTGTTCGGCGGCCCTGTGGCTTCAGGGCGAACTGCGGGTCCAGGCCCATGTCTCGCCGCGGGAACACTCGGCCCGACTGCTCGGCATGGTCGATACCCTGCTCGGTGAGGCGGGACTCGGGCTGCGCGATCTCGATGCCCTGGCCTTCGGCCGAGGTCCCGGTGGCTTCACCGGCGTGCGGATCGCCGCAAGTGTCGCCCAGGGGCTGTCGCTCGGTGCCGGGCTGGGGCTGGTGGCGGTGTCCGATCTCCAGGCACTCGCCTGGCGGGCCTGGTCGCAGCATGGCTGGCAGCGGGTGCTGGCGGTCATGGATGCGCGCATGGGCGAGCTCTACGTCGTGCAGTGCGAGTTCGCTGCCACTGGCGCGCTGGTGCATGCCGGCGAGGAGCGCCTGCTGCCCCCCGAGGCGTTGAGCCTCCCGGCGGGAGCCTGGAGCGGGGCCGGTCCCGGCTGGTCGGCACATCCCCGGGCGCTTGCCGCAGTCTCGGCAGGCCTCGAGGGCTGCGATGCCACGCTCTTCCCGGATGCGGGCGCCGTGGCGACATTGGCCGCCGCGCGGCTGGCCGCCGGCGAGGCGCCCATCGACGCCGCCGAGGTCACTCCGGTGTACCTGCGCAACCGGGTCGCCACGCCCCGCGGCTGATCGGCTGCGCCTGTAACCGCTTTGCAATACACTGGCGGTTCAATGGCATGCAAGTCGTGTGTGCCGTGAGAGACCAATGACAGGCAAAACCATATTGATCGTTGAAGATGAGAAGGCTATCCGCGAGATGCTCGTCTTCAATCTGGGTCGCGCCGGGTTCACTTTGCGCGAAGCGGTTGATGGCCACAGCGCCCGCAGCCTCGTCGCTGATCGCTTTCCTGACATGATCCTGATGGACTGGATGCTGCCCGATATCAGCGGCCTCGAGCTGACTCGACAGTTCAAGCGTGACGAGGCCACACGCGAGATTCCGATCGTCATGCTCACCGCCCGCGCCGAAGAGGATGACCGCGTGGCCGGTCTGGAGGGCGGCGCCGATGATTACATCGTCAAGCCGTTTTCTCCGCGCGAACTGCTGGCGAGGGTCAACGCCGTCATGCGTCGCTACGGCGGTGGCGGTGATGAGGTGATCTCAATCGGGGGCCTCACGCTCGATGCCGCAGGCCACCGCGTCAGCGTCGGCGATGTTGCGGTGGCGCTGGGGCCAACGGAATATCGTCTGCTCAGTTTTTTCATGCAGCATCCCGATCGCGTTTACAGCCGGACGCAGCTGCTCGACCGGGTCTGGGGCGGAAACGTCTATGTCGAGGAGCGCACGGTGGACGTGCATATCCGCCGCCTGCGCAAGGCGCTCACCCCCTCCGGCTGTGACCGCTTGATCCAGACTGTACGCGGCGCGGGCTATCGTTTCTCGGCACGGGAGGGTTGATGGGTCCGGGCGTGCTGCCAGCGCTCGGTTGGCGCGTCGCTCTTGCATTCCTGGCAGCGCTGTTCCTGGGACTGGTGCTCGGCGGTCTTGCGTGGTGGCTGTTCGCGGCAGCCCTGGGTCTCTTTCTCCACCTGGCCTATGCGCTCTCGGGTCTGGAGCAGTGGCTGCGCACGGGCAAGCGCCGCAGCCGGGCGGCCGCCGACGGAATTCTGGGGGTCATCTATGCCGACATCGTGCAGCTCAAGCAGCGCGCGAGGCGGCGCAAGAAACGCTTTCACCGACTGCTCCGCGAGGTGCGCGATTCCACCGATGCGATGCACGACGGCGGCGTCATTCTCAACGCCGAGATGGAGATCGCCTGGCTGAACGATGCCGCCAGTCGGCTGCTGGGGCTGGACCCTGGCCGTGATCAGGGCCAGCACATCACCAACCTGGTTCGGCATCCGAATTTTGTGGCCTATATCGAGGAGGGCGAATTCAGCGAGAAGCTCAGGATGCCCGGGCCACTTCGCAATACCCACCTCTCGGTGCAGCTCATCCCCTACGGCAACCAGCAGAAGCTGCTGATCGCGCAGGATGTGACCCGCGAAGTGCGCCTGGAACACATGCGCCGGGATTTCGTCGCCAACGTCTCGCATGAGCTGCGCTCGCCGCTGACCGTGATCGCAGGCTACCTCGAGAGTCTTGGCGATGAGACCAGTCTTGATGACGTGTGGCGCGAACCGGTGGCCGAGATGCAGCGGCAGGTGGCGCGCATGAACTCCATCGTCCACGATCTGATCACACTGTCCCGCCTGGAGGCCGCCGAGCACCCGGCCGGGCAGGAGCCGGTGGATGTTCCGGGCATGCTGCAGCAGCTGCACCGCGACGCCCTTGCCCGGCGGGAACGACCGGCGGATCTGTCGCTGCGGCTGGAGACCTCGGCGCTGGTCCGCGGTGAGGAGCAGGAGCTGCATTCGGTGTTCAGCAACCTGTTGAACAATGCCCTGCGGTTTACGCCGGCAGACGGGCGCATCGAGTGTCGCTGGTGGCAGGATGAGGACGGGCTGCACTGCAGCGTCACCGATACCGGCATCGGGATCCCCGAGGCGCTGATCCCCCGAATCACCGAGCGGTTTTTCCGGGTCGATTCCGGCCGTGCACGCGAAGTGGGCGGGACAGGGCTTGGCCTGGCGATCGTCAAGCATGCGCTGCTGCGCCATGGCGGGCAGCTCGAGATCCACAGCCGTCCGGGTGAGGGCAGCCGCTTCACTTGCCATTTCCCGCCGTCGCGGGCCGTCCTGCCGGCCTCCGCGGTCTCTCAGGAGAGCGATGAGGCGCCCTGAGGCCTGGCGTTTCGCGGGATAATCGACTTGCACCGGCAGGCCGCAGTGGTAGTCTGCCGTCGGCGGCAGGTCACGATCGTGTCGCCAGGAGAACTGCATGGATACGTCTGATTTGGGGCACCACATCTCCTCGCGCTTCAACGAGGATCTCGACCGGCTGCGCAACAGCGTGCTTGCCATGGGTGGACTGGTCGAGTCGCAGCTGCAGCGTGCGGTCGAGGCGGTGGTGCGCGGCGACAGCGAACTCGGTCTTGAGGTCGCACGTGACGACCAGCGCGTCGATCGGATGGAAGTGGAGATCGACCACGCCTGCAGCCGGATCATCGCCACCCGTCAGCCGGCGGCCGGTGACTTGCGTCTGATCATGGCCATCATCAAGGCGATCACCGACCTCGAACGCATCGGCGATGAGGCCGAGAAGATTGCCACGCTGGCGACCCGGCTGGCCACCATGGAGCGCCCGGTGGACCGCTATCGCGAGCTGGCCAGTCTTGCCGGCCAGGTGCAGGAAATGCTGCGCGCTGCGCTGGATGCCCTGGCCCGCCTCGATGCCAAGGCGGCCGTTCAGACCCTGGCGATGGACGAGCAGGTCGACCGTGAGTACGACAGCATCACGCGCCAGTGCATCACTTTCATGATGGAGGATCCGCGCACCATCAGCCGGGTGATGAACGTCACCTGGGTGGCGCGCTCGCTGGAGCGGATCGGCGACCATGCGAAGAACATCTGCGAATACGTGGTCTACATGGTCCACGGCCGTGATGTGCGGCACCTCGACCAGGCGAAGGTGGCCAGCGAGGTGGCCGGTCGGGCCGCTGAGGGGCAGGGCTGATGGACTGGCTGCGCAACCGTCGGCGGGTCAATCTGCTGGGCTTTGGCGCCTGCGTGGCGCTGATGGCCTATGCGCTCTATGCCGAGCTGGTGCTGGGTCTGGAGCCGTGTCCGCTGTGCGTGTTCCAGCGCCTGGCCGTAATCGCGCTCGGCCTGGTGTTCCTGGTGGCCGCACTGCACCACCCGCGCGGCCGGCTCGCGGCGCGGCTTTACGCCGGTGCGCTCGCGCTGGCGGCCGGCAGCGGAATCGCGATCGCCGGCCAGCATGTGCGCTTGCAGAACCTGCCTGCAGACCAAGTGCCGGCGTGTGGCCCCGGGCTGGATTTCATGCTCGATGTGTTTCCTCTGCACGAGGACATCGCCATGGTGTTCACGGGGTCAGGCGAATGCGCGGAGATCGACTGGGCCTTGCTTGGCCTGTCCATGCCGGCGTGGGTGCTGCTGGCCTGTCTGGGCCTGGGTCTGTTTGGCGTGCTGGGCAACTGGCTGGGGGCATCGGGCACCACCGACCACACCCCGGCAGGGCGAGCCCTGCCGTAAGTGCAGATGGGGGTTGCGGCGACCGCGGGCGTCAGCGTCTGAGGGCCTGTTGCAGCAGGGCGTCGATCCCGGCGCCGCCGTGTTGCTGCACATACCCCATGATGACCGGGATGAATTTCTGGACCATGCCGGTGTCCATGCCCAGTTTGGAGAAGCCGCTGGCCAGCCCGGCGAGATCACCGGCCCGTCCGCCGACCATTTTCCCGAGCATCCCAAGTGCTCCGCCGCCGGCCGGTACGGCAGCCAGCAGTCCGTCGATGCCGGGTACCGTTTTGGCAATCTCTGCGAACTGCTCGCCAGAGAGCTTGTCCCGCGCCAGTGACAGCAGCAGTCCGGCACCGCCGCTCGCCTGCTGCTCGCTGACACCGAGTTGTGAAGTCAGCTGGCTGACCAGAGTGTTGTTCATCGTTTCCCTCCTCGGAATGCCGAGTGGTCATGCCGCCTGAAGCTCAATACTGCAGAACGCGCGGCAGGGTTTTTGCCTGGGTGACCCACTTGGTGACTTCCGCCGTGGTCGGGACCCGACGAGTGAGTTTTTTCTTCTCGTTGGCCTCTGCCATCGCCTGGGCGAGGTTTGCCGCGTTGCGCTGCGCAAGTTCCGGCACGGTATCGACGCCCGCCTCTTCAAGCAGTTCGGCATATTCGGAACCGACGCCGTTGATCCGGTAGAGATCGGCCATGTTCGCCCACTTCAACAGCCGCTTCGGCGAGACGGCCGCCTTCTCGGCGAGTGCCGCGCGCTGCTTGGCCGTGGCGCAGGCCGCGAGCAGCGTATCGGTATCCTTGATCCCCGCCGCGCGCAGTTTCTCGCCGCGGACCTTGCCGACGCCCTCGAGATCCTCGATTCGGTAATTGGCCATGTGGTCATGCGCCTGTTTTCGTCTGATTGTTTTGATGGAGAACACGCCGTCGCGGCACAAGGCCGTGGGAGGACGCGCCAGCCTGCGGCGTCGCGCAAGGGGCGGTCGCCGCAGGCAGGAGCCTAGTCCCGCTGGGCGGAAGTCGCGATTACGGAAAACCGTGACACGGGCCGCGCTGCGCTCAGCCCAGCAGGCGCGTCAGGATGGCGGCATACGTTCGACGCAGGCGCTCGATGTCCTCGACGCGGACATGCTCGTCGATCTTGTGGATGCTGGCGTTCACCGGGCCCAGTTCGATCACATCCACCCCATGCGGGGCGATGAAGCGCCCGTCCGAGGTGCCTCCGCCGGTCGACAATTCCGTCGCGGTGCCCAGCGTCTCGGCAATGGCCTGTTGTACGGCGGCGGTCAGGGGACCCTCGCGAGTCAGGAAGGGCTCACCCGCAAGCCGCCATTCCAGCGTGTAATCGAGGCCGAGTTGAGTCAGCAATGACTCGACATGGGCCGCCAGCGACGCGTGCGTCCATTGGGTGGAATAGCGGAAATTGAAGCGGGCGCGGAGCGTGCCCGGCACCACGTTGGGTGCGCCGGCGCCAGCCTCCACCCATACGGTCTGGAAGCTGGTCGGCGGGAAGAAGGCGTTGCCTTCGTCCAGTGGCTGCGCCGCCAACGAGGCCGTGAAACGCGCGAAGTCGTGGATCGGGTTGCGCACCAGTGCCGGGTAGGCGACATGGCCCTGCACCCCGTGCACGGTGATGATGCCGGAGAGTGAGCCGCGTCGCCCGACCCGGACCGTATCGCCCAGCGTGCGATGGCTGGACGGTTCGCCGACCACGCACCAGTCGATCCGTTCGCCGCGTGCCGCCAGCGTCTCCATCACCTTGACCGTGCCGTCGGTCGCCGGGCCTTCCTCATCACTGGTGATCAGGAAGGCAATCGACCCGCGCGGTTGCGGGTGCGCGGCAAGAAAATCCTCGACCGCGCCGACCATGGCCGCCAGGCTGGCTTTCATGTCGGCGGCGCCGCGGCCGTACAGCAGCCCGTCACGAATCTCCGGTGTGAACGGGTCCAGGCTCCACTGCTCCAGCGGGCCGGGCGGGACGACATCGGTATGGCCCGCAAAACACAGCACCGGGCCGCTGTTGCCGCGGCGGGCCCAGAGGTTATCCGTGTCGCCGAAGCGCAGCGGTTCGAGCCGGAAACCCAGGCGCTCGAGGTGTTCGCCGAGCAGCGTCTGGCAGCCTGCATCCTGCGGGGTGACCGAGGGCCGACGGATGAGCTCGCGGGTGAGTTCTACGCTGTCCATGCGCATCATCCTTCCCTGTTCAGCGCGTCTGCGCAAAGGCGAGCCAGTCCCGCTCGCGTCCGCCACAGTGTACCCGTTTACCCTCGGTCAGCACTGGCCGCTTGATCAGTGTCGGCTCGGCCGCCAGCAGGCTGAGGGTCGGTTGACGGCGCGCCGTCTCGTCCAGACCCCGCCAGGTGGTGCTACGTCGGTTCACCAGTGCCTGCTCACCGAGTGCGTCCAGCCAGTGGCCCAGGGTGTCGGCGTCGGGCGGGGCGGCGCGCAGGTCGATGAACTCGTGCGCGATGCCTGCGGCATCCAGCGCCTTGCGTGCGGCGCGGCAGCTGTCGCAGTGGGGCAGACCATAGAGCTTCAGCATGACGGTGGCGTTCACTCGGCAAGACGCAACAGTTCGTTCAGGCTGGTCTTGGCGCGGGTCTTCTCATCGACACGCTTGACGATGATGGCGGCGTAGAGCTGGCAGCGACCGTCCGACGAGGGCAGGGTGCCGGGCACCACCACGCTCCCTGCCGGGACCCGGCCATAGCCCACCTCGTCGCGCTCGCGGTCGTAGATCCGCGTGCTCTGACCGATGAACACGCCCATCGAGATCACCGCCCCCTGTTCGACGATCACGCCCTCGACGATTTCCGAACGCGCGCCGATGAAGCAGTCGTCTTCGATGATCGTCGGGTTGGCCTGCAGGGGTTCGAGGACGCCACCGATCCCGGCGCCCCCTGACAGGTGAACATTGCGGCCGATCTGGGCGCAGCTGCCGACCGTCGCCCAGGTATCGACCATGGTGCCGGAGTCGACCCGGGCGCCGATGTTGACGTAGGAGGGCATGAGCACGACGTCGCGGGCGACGTAGGCGCCGCGCCGTACCAGCGCATCGGGCACGACCCGCACGCCCTCGGCGCGAAAACGCGCCTCGTCGTAGCTGGCGTACTTCAAGGGGACCTTGTCGAAATAACGGGTGGTACCGCCCTGCATGGCGTGGTTGTCATGGGTGCGGAAATACAGCAGCACGGCCTTCTTCAGCCACTGGTGCACCTGCCATTCGCCATCGAGCTTCTCGGCCACCCGAACGCGGCCTTCGTCCAGTGCCGCGATCGCCTCGCTGATGGCGGTGGCCACCTCCCCGGGCACATGGCCTGGTCGGTAACTGCCCCGTTCCTCCCAGGCCGCCTCGATGGTCTGTGCCAGTGCCTGCATCATGCTTTCTCCCTGTCCTGCCTGAAACGTCAGTGAATTCAGCCTGCAACCGGCTCAGGCGGTTGCAGTGCGATGGCGGTGGTGCGCGCACCAGTCGCGAATACGTCCCGCCGCCTCCAGGCAGGCCGCGGTCTCGGCCACCAGTGACAGCCGCAGCCGCCCGTAGCCCGGATGGCCGTCAGGGGTCTCGCGGGCGAGAAAACTGCCCGGCAGCACGGTCAGGTGACACTCGCTCCACAGGGCGGCGGCCACCGCGGTGTCGTCGCCCGCCACCTGCGGCCAGAGATAGAACCCGGCCGGCGGTCGGCGCAGCGCGAGCCACGGGGACAGCAGCGGAATCACCGCGTCGAATTTCTCACGGTAGCGCGCGCGGTTGTCGCGTACGTGGGCGTCGTCATCCCAGGCCTCGGCGCTGGCGAGCTGCGTGGCGTTGGGTACGGCACAGCCGTGGTAGGTTCGGTAGAGGGCGACTTCGCGAAGAATCTCGGCATCTCCGGCAATGAACCCCGAGCGCAGGCCTGGCAGATTCGAGCGTTTGGAGAGGCTGTGGAAGACCACGACGCGGCGATAGTCCTCACGTCCGAGCTGGCGGCAGACCTCGAGCAGCCCCGGAGGTGGGGCGGCTTCATCGAGATAGATGTCCGCGTAGCACTCGTCGGCGGCGATGAGAAAATCATGCTCGTCGGCGAGCGCCAGCACCCGCGCCAGCGTCTCGGTCGGGATCACCTCACCGGTCGGATTGCCGGGCGAACAGAGATACAGCAGCTGGACCCGGCGCCAGGTCTCCGCCGGCACGCGGTCGAAATCGGGGATGAAGCCGTTGGCCTCGGTGCAATTCAGATACAGGGGGGTGGCGCCGGCGAGCAGGGCCGCACCCTCGTAGATCTGGTAGAAGGGATTCGGCATGGCCACCAGCGCATCTTCGCGTCGCGTGACCACGGCCTGGGCAAAGGCGAACAGGGCCTCACGCGTGCCGTTGACCGGCAGCACCTGGGTGTCCGGGTCAACGGCACCTTCGCCCAGCCGATAACGGCGTTCGAGCCAGCGGGCAGCGGCTGTTCGCAGCCGTGGCAGGCCCCGCGACACGGGGTAGGCACCAAGTCCGCCCGGCAGCGCCGCGGTCAGCGCCTCGATCACGAAGCCCGGCGGGGCATGCTGGGGTTCGCCGATCGACAGCGACACGTGCGCGAGGGTCGGATCCGGTGCGCGGGCGGCGGCCTTGAGCGCAGCGAGGCGCTCGAAGGGATAGGGGTGCAATCTGCTGAGATCTGGGTTCATGTGTCGGCCCTGGTGCCCTGAGCTGCGCTGTCGTCCAAGGCTTCGGTCAGCGCCTGGGTCAGCTGCTGCTTCAGCGGCGCCGAGAGTGGATGGCCGGCACGGTCGGTGACATAGAACACGTCCTCAGCGCGCTCGCCAACGGTCGCGATCCGAGCGTTACGCACGTCGACACGATAGCGCCGGAACACCCGGCCGACCCGATACAGCAAACCTGGACGATCCGCGGCCACCAGTTCAAGCACGGTGCGCCCGGCGCCGCCGTCCTCCGCGTAACGGATTTCAACCGGGGTGTTGAAGGCGCGGACCTGGCGGGGGGGGCGACGCGTGACGTTCACGCGCGAGAGATCCTCGGCCGCCAGTCCCCTGGCCAGTCGCGCGGCGATGCCCTCGACGAAGTCCTCGGCGATGGGCGAGCCGTCAGCACCGAGGACGGTGTAGGTGTCGAGGCTGCGGCCATCGGCCATGGGCACGATGCGGGCATCGACGATGTTGAGGCCGAGTTCGTCGAGCACAGCGGTGACCCTGGCGAAACTGTCAAGCTCGTACGGTGAGCAGACCATCACCACCGTCGCGCCGCTGACCGGCTCGGCCTTCAGCGCCACCAGCGGGCCGTCCTCCTGGCGATGACCGGCGAGCAGGCTGGTGTGCCAGGCGATTTCGGCGGGCTGGTGGCGCAGGAAATATTCTCGCGTGAAGTGTGCCCAGACAGCCTCTGTGGTGCTCGGATCGAGCCCCGCGTCGGCCTGCAGGAGATGGGCCTCGCGCTGGGTCTCATCGATCAGCTGATCGACGTCGATGGGGTTTTCCAGGCCGCGGCGCAACGCTCGACGGGTCTGCTGATACAGCTCCTGGAACAGACTCGCCTTCCAGGAGTTCCACAGCTTGGGGTTGGTGGCGCGGACGTCGCTGACCGTGAGCACGTAGAGATGGTCGAGGTGGGTCTCGTCACCGACAAGTTGCGCAAATTCGGCGATGACCTCGGGGTCGCTGATGTCCTTTTTCTGTGCGGTCAGCGACAGCACCAGATGCTGGCGCACCAGCCAGGCGACCAAGCGGGCGTCATAGGGGCTCAGCCCATGTTCGAGACAGAACGCCTCGGCATCGAGTGCGCCGAGTTCGGAGTGGTCGCCGCCCCGGCCCTTGGCGATGTCGTGGAACAGGCCGGCGAGGTAGGCGATCTCGGGTTTCGGCAGCGCCTGCATGATGCGCGAGTGTTCGGGATGCTGATCGTCGAAGCGCGGCAGCGCGAGCCGGCGCAGGTTCTCGACCACGAACAGCGTGTGGGCGTCGACGGTATAGGCATGGAACAGGTCGAACTGCATGCGCCCGACGATGCGGCCGAAGGCGGGGATGTAGAGGCCGAGCACGCCATAGAGGTTCATCCGCCGGAGCTGGCGCGTGACGCCCTGTGGTGCCCGCAGGATTTCCATGAACAGCCGCTGGTTGCGCGGATTCTGACGGAACTCCTCGTCGATGAGGTGCAGGCTGCGCTTGATCAGGCCGATGGTCTGGGCGGCGACGCCGCGGATTTCGGGATCCTGTTCGAGGACCAGGAACATCTCCATCAGCGCCGACGGATCGCGGTTGAAGACTTCATCATCACGCACGCCGAGGAAGCCATTGCGGATCTGGAAGTTGGCGTTGAGTACCCGCGGCTGGGCCTCCGGATCCTGCAGGATCGCCTCCTCGAACAGTTGCAGCAGCATTTCGTTCAGCCGCGACAGTTCCATGACCGTGCGGTAATACCGCTGCATCATCTGCTCGACCGCCAGCGTGAAGCTCGCGTCTTCATAGCCGAGCAGCTTTGCCAGGCGCACCTGGTGATCGAACAGCAGTCGATCCTCGCGCCGACCGGTCAGCAGGTGCAGCCCCCAGCGCACCTTCCACAGAAAGGCCAGACCCCGGCGGAAGATGTCCAGCTGTCCGGGCGACAGGATGCCGAGCTCGACGAGATCCTCGAAGCGGCGGGCCCCGTAGTGGCGCTGGGCGACCCAGCCGATGACCTGGATGTCCCGCAGGCCACCAGGCGACCCCTTGACGTTGGGCTCGAGGTTGTAGCCGGTGTCGTGATACCGGTGGTGGCGGGTTTGCTGCTCCTCGACCTTGCCGCGGAAGAACGCCGCCGAGTCCCACATGTGGGTCTGGTCGATGCGCTCGAGCATCGCCTCCACCAGCCCGACCGGACCGCAGAGTCGGCGCGCTTCCATCAAGGTGGTGACCACACTGAGATCCCGACCGGCCTCCGCGGCGCACTGCTCGACCGTGCGCACACTGTGGCCGACCTCCAGGCCGATATCCCAGAGAAAGGCGATGAAGCCGCCAATGTCGCCTTCGTGCCCGTCGCTGCCGCTGTCGGACAGCAGCACCATGAGGTCGATGTCCGATCCCGGATGCAGCTCGCCGCGGCCGTAACCGCCGACCGCGACCAGGGCCGCGTCTTCCAGCAAGGCACCCGCCGAGCTCTCCCAGGCGGCCAGCAGCACGGCATCGACCAGCGCGGCGCGTCCGGCCACCAGCGACTCCACCGGCGCACCGTCGCGGAAGGCCTGTTCCATGCGCGCGCTCTCGCTGGCCAACGCCTCCCGGAAGCGTTGCAGCCGCTCCGGTGGCGGCGCCTGTGCGGCCCCCCGGAGATCGACCTGGAGCTGCCAGCCGCCGCGCGTCTCGGGCGCCGGGGAACTCATGGGCGCGGCCTAGACCTCGCCACTGGCGCCGAGGGTCAGCACCTCGTGGCCGTCTTCGGTGACCAGGAGGGTGTGTTCCCACTGGGCCGACAACGAGTGGTCCTTGGTCACGACCGTCCAGCCGTCGCGTAGCAGCTTCACGTGGCGGCGCCCCGCGTTGACCATCGGCTCGATGGTGAAGGTCATGCCGGGGGCGAGCTCGAGGCCGGTACCGGGCTGGCCGTAGTGCAGGACCTGCGGGTCCTCGTGGAACACCCGGCCGATCCCGTGGCCGCAGTATTCCCGCACCACCGAGCAGCGCTCGGCCTCGACGAACGTCTGGATCGCATGGCCGATGTCCCCGAGGCGCGCGCCCGGCTGCACCAGCGCGATGCCGCGGCGCATGGCCTCGTGGGCGATTTCGGAGACGCGACGGCCCACGACCGGCGGTTCACCCACGTAGAACATGCGGCTGGTGTCGCCGTGGAAGCCGTCCTTGATGACGGTGATGTCGATATTGACGATATCACCGTCACGCAGGCGTCGGTCCCCTGGAATCCCATGGCAGACCACGTGGTTGACCGAGGTGCAGATCGATTTCGGGAAACCCCGATAGTTCAGCGGCGCCGGCACCGCCTGCTGGGTGTTGACGATATGTTCGTGACAGATGGCATCAAGTTCGGCGGTGGTCACGCCAGGACGCACGTGTTCGCCGATCATGTCGAGCACCTCTGCGGCCAGCCGTCCGGCCACCCGCATGCGGGCCTGCTCCTCCGGTGATTTGATGTGTACCGATCCCTGCATGCCCTGTGTCCTGGCCGTGTCCGTGGCGCGTGAATGCCGGTCTGGCGGGCGCCGCACAGGCCTCGCAGGCCCCCTCTTGAGGGCTGCTGCGCCGGGGCGCCCCTGCCGATCCGGTCATTGTGATGGCAAAGCACGCCATGGTATAAAGCCGCCGCCTGTAAGGCAATCTGAAACCAAAACCATCCCACACACGGGCCGGCACATGCTGCCGGGTGCCCGGAGCTCAGGCTTCCGGGTTGCGGCATGGGGCCCGTGGAGGCTGAACCCGAGGAGAAAAATCGTGACAGACGTATCCATGCGCCAGATGCTGGAGGCCGGCGTGCACTTCGGCCACCAGACCCGTTACTGGAATCCGAAGATGGCACCCTACATCTTCGGCGAGCGTAACAAGATCCACATCATCAATCTCGAGCGCTCGCTCCCGCTGTACCGGGACGCGATGGGCTTCGTGAAGAAACTGGCCGCCGAGGGCGGCACGTTGCTTTTCGTTGGCACCAAGCGCGCCGCGCGCGACGCGATTCGCGTCGAGGCCGAACGCTGCGGCATGCCCTTCATCAGCTACCGCTGGCTGGGTGGCATGCTGACCAACTTCAAGACCATCCGCCAGTCCATCCGCCGCCTGCAGGAACTCACCGAGATGCAGGAAAACGGCACCTTCGAGCAGCTGACCAAGAAAGAAGTGCTGATGCTGCATCGTGAGATGGAGAAGCTCGAGCGCAGCCTCGGGGGCATCAAGGACATGAGCGCCCTGCCTGACGCGCTGTTTGTCATCGATGTCGGGCATGAGGACATTGCGTTGCGCGAGGCCGCCAAGCTCGGCATTCCCGTGGTCGCGGTGGTCGACACCAACTGCTCGCCGGATGCGGTGGATTACCCGATTCCCGGCAATGACGATGCCATGCGGGCCATCCAGCTGTACACGCGCGGAGTTTCCGATGCGGTGCTCGATGGCCGCGCCGCCGTGCCGCAGGTGGCTGCCAGCGATGACGATTTCGTCGAGCTCGACGAGCAGGGCAAGCCGCGCAGCGAGGCCGCCCGAGCCCGGCGGCGCAAGAGTGGCGGGGATCGCAAGCCTGAGGCTGCGCCGGCTGCCGAGGCGAAGGCGCCAGAGGCCCCAGCCGCCGATGCGCAGCCTGCCGCTACTGCATCCGCGGGCGATGCCCCGGCTGCCGAGGGTGGCGAGGCCAGCTGAGCGTGAGCCGGCGGCCGTCAGGCCGCGGGCCGTCCCCCTGACCCCGACCGGGCGGTCGCACGCCCGGTCGTCTACCGTTTTTACGAGGAACAGCAGCGATGTCCATTTCCGCAGCACAAGTCAAAACACTCCGCGAGCGCACTGGCGCCGGCATGATGGAATGCAAGAAGGCCCTGGTGGAGGCCGATGGCGATCTTGAACAGGCCGTCGAGGTTCTGCGCAAGTCCGGCCAGGCCAAGGCCGACAAGAAAGCCGGCCGGGTGGCGGCAGAGGGTCGCATCGTCGTCCTCGAGGAGGCCGGTGCCGCCGTGATTGCCGAAATCAACTGCGAAACCGATTTTGTGGCGAACGATGACAATTTCACCGGCTTTGCCGATCTGGTCACCCGCAGCGTGCTGGCACACCGTCCGGCGGACGTGGCGGCGCTGATGGCCGTGGCCGTCGACGGCACGTCGCTGGAACAGCGGCGTACCGACCTGATCGCCAAGATCGGCGAGAACATTGCCGTGCGGCGCTTTACGGTGGTCGAGGCGGTCGGGCGCCTGGCGAGTTATGTGCACGGGTCGCGCATCGGTGTGCTGATCGATGTCGAGGGCGGCGACGACGCCCTGGCGCGGGATCTGGCGATGCACGTGGCGGCGACCAACCCGGCCTGCGTGTCGGCCGACCAGGTCGATCCCGAGGTGCTGGCCAAGGAGCGTGACATTCTGCTCGAGCAGGCCCGCCAGGAAGGCAAGCCCGAGGAGATCGTGCAGAAGATGGTCGAGGGCCGGGTGCGCAAGTACCTTGGCGAGATCACCCTGGTCGGTCAGCCCTTCGTCAAGGACCCCGATGTCAAGGTCGAGAAGCTGCTGAAGTCTGCGGGCGCGTCGGTCAAGGGCTTCGTGCGCTTCGAGGTGGGCGAGGGCATCGAGAAGAAGCAGGACAATTTCGTCGAAGAGGTCATGGCCCAGGTGCGCGGCGGCTGACGCTGACCCGTCGGGATCGGCTAGAATGCTGCCAGCCGAGAGGAACCCATGACCGACACCCAGCCTGTCTATCGCCGGATCCTGCTCAAGCTCAGCGGCGAGGCGCTGCTGGGTGAGATGGATTATGGTATCGACCCGGCGATGATTCGCCGGGTGGCGAGAGAAATCAGCGAAGTCCGCGCGCTTGGCGTGCAGATCGGTGTCGTCATCGGCGGCGGTAACATCTTCCGCGGCGCCGGGCTCGCCCAAGGCGGCATGGACCGCGTGACCGGTGATCACATGGGTATGCTGGCCACGGTGATCAACTCGCTGGCCCTGCAGGATGCGCTGGAGCGGCTGGGGGTGTTCGCCCGGGTGATGTCGGCGCTGAAGATTCACGAGGTCTGCGAGGACTACATTCGCCGGCGGGCCATCCGCCACCTCGAGAAGAACCGCGTGGTGATCTTCGCCGCCGGCACCGGTAACCCCTTTTTCACCACCGACACCGCGGCGAGTCTGCGCGCCATCGAGATCGGTGCCGACGTGCTGATCAAGGCCACCAAGGTGGATGGCATCTACAGCCGTGATCCGGTGCGGTATCCCGATGCGGAGCACTATCCCTCGCTGTCCTTCGAGCGGGTGCTGCGCGAGGATCTGCAGGTCATGGACGCCACGGCCATCGTGATGTGCCGCGACAACGATCTCCCGCTGCAGGTGTTCAATCTGAACAATGAAGGCGACCTCATGCGCATGATGCGTGGTGAGCTGATCGGCAGCCAGGTCGCTAACGGATGAGGGTGCGCCAGGCTGTGTCCGGCGGTCCAGCGGAGAGACAGGCATGATCGAAGACATCAGAAAAGACGCCGCCACACGCATGAAAAAAAGCGTGGAATCGCTGCGTAACGACCTGCGCAAGGTGCGGACCGGACGCGCCCACCCCAGCCTGCTCGAGTCGCTCAGCGTCGAGTACTACGGCTCGAGCGTGCCGCTGCGCCAGGTCGCCAACATCAGCGTCGAGGATGCCCGCACGCTGGCGGTCGCCCCCTATGAGCGGCCCATGGTGTCGGTGGTGGAGAAAGCCATCATCGATTCCGACCTGGGCTTGACACCGAACTCTGCGGGTATGGTGATCCGGGTGCCGCTGCCGCCGCTGACCGAGCAGCGACGTCGCGATCTCACCCGGGTCGTCCGGAATGAAGCCGAGGGGGGTCGGGTGGCCGTGCGCAACATCCGTCGGGATGCCCTGGGCGATCTCAAGGAACTGCAGAAGGAAAAGCTCATCAGTGAGGATGATGAGCGGCGGGCCCAGGAAGAGATACAGAAGCTGACCGATCGCTTCGTCGCGGAGATCGACGAAGTGCTGGCCGAGAAGGAAGCCGAGTTGATGGAGGTCTGAGCGCTTTGCGCGCCGGTCTTCAGCGGAGCGCCGGATGAGCAGGGGATGCGGTGCCAGCGAGGGCGCGCTGCCTGCGCACGTCGCCATCATCATGGATGGCAACGGGCGCTGGGCCCGTGCCCGTGGCCTGCCACGCCATGCGGGGCACAGCGCAGGCGTCCGTCCGGTGCGCCAGTGCGTCGAACAGGCTGCCCGACGCGGCGTCAAGGTGCTGACTCTGTTTGCCTTCAGCAGCGAGAACTGGCGCCGGCCGCGCGAGGAGGTGTCGCGGCTGATGAGCCTGTTTCTCGAGGCGTTGGACCGGGAACTCGACGAGTTGCATGCCAACGGGGTGGTGTTGCGGTTCATCGGTGAGCGGGAGCGTCTGGCGCCGGCGCTGCAGCAGCGTCTGGCCGCGGCCGAGATGCGCACCCGCGCGAACACCGGCCTGGTGCTGGTGGTGGCTGCCGCCTATGGCGGCCAGTGGGACATGGTGCAGACTGCGCGCACCATCGCCGAGCGGGTGGCGCGTGGCGAACTCTCGCCCGCCGCCGTGGACCAGGTGTGCTTCGAACATCACCGGACACTCGCCGGACTGCCTGGCGTCGATCTGCTCATCCGCACCGGAGGGGAGCAGCGCATCAGCAATTTCCTGCTGTGGGATCTGGCCTACGCCGAGCTGTACTTCACGCCGCGTCTCTGGCCGGCCTTCAGTACGGAGGATTTCGACGCCGCGCTCGCCGAGTTCGCCGCCCGTCGTCGCCGCTTCGGGCGCACCGACGAGCAACTGCAGGCCGACGCGCTGCCGGTCGCCACAGAGGCCAGTCGCTGACATGCTGCGCGCGCGCGTGCTCACCGCGATCGTCCTGGTCGCGGGCCTGCTGGTGGTGCTGTTCGTCCTGCCACCGGTTGCCGCTGCGATCGCCGTGGCCGCGGCGGTGCTGGCCGGCGCCTGGGAGTGGAGCCGTTTTCTCGGTCTGGTGCGTCGCATCCCCCGGCTCGCCTACGTGGGCCTGGTGGGCCTGGCGGGCGCGCTGGCGCTGCTGACCACGGAACTGCTGGCCGACCCGCGACCGCTGTTGTGGGCGGCATTGGCCTGGTGGGCGCTGGCCTTCTTCTGGGTCCTGCGCTTTCCCCGCCCCATTGGCCCGCAGGTGGCGGCGCTCTGCGGGCTCGCCGTGCTGCTGCCCCTGTGGCTGGTGCTGGCGGTGCTGGTGGCGCGGCCCGGCGAGGGTCCGCTGTGGGTGCTGTTCCTGCTGCTGATCGTCTGGGCGGCGGACATCGGGGCCTATTTTTCGGGGCGCGCGTTCGGTCGGGTGAAGCTTGCCCCGCAGGTCAGTCCCGGCAAGACCTGGGAGGGCGTGCTGGGCGGACTGGTGGCGGCGTTGCTGGTTGCAGCGGCCGGCGCACACGCGTTGTCATTGCCGGTCGGCGGGATGCTGTTGCTCACCCCGGCGCTGGTGATGATTTCGGTGCTGGGCGACCTGACGGTGTCGATGTTCAAGCGAAACGCCGGGTTGAAGGACAGCGGTCGGCTGTTTCCGGGACACGGCGGCATTCTCGATCGCATCGACAGTCTGTCGGCCGCGGCGCCGCTGTTTCTGCTCGGTTTGGGCTGGTTGGGGGGATGGCGATGAGCGCTGAGGGCCTGGTGATCCTGGGTGCCACGGGCAGTGTCGGTGAGAGCACGCTGGCGGTGGTGGCCGAGAACCCGGGGCGTTTTCCGCTGGTGGCGCTGACGGCCCGTAGCGATGATGCACGGCTTTTCGCGCAATGCGTGGAACATCGGCCGGCGTTTGCGGTCCTTGTGGAGGAGGCTGCTGCGGCTCGCCTGGAGGCGCGGCTGGCCGACGCGGGCCTGCCGACCCGGGTGCTCGCCGGTGTTGACGCGCTGATCGAAGTGGTCGAACTGCCGGCAGTCGGCCGGGTCATGGCAGCGATTGTCGGGGCGGCCGGCCTGCTGCCCACCCTCGCGGCAGCGCGGGCAGGCCGACAGGTGCTGCTGGCCAACAAGGAGTCGCTGGTGATGGCCGGGCACCTGCTGATGGAGGCGGTGCGCGAGGGCGGTGGCGAGCTGGTGCCGATCGACAGTGAGCACAACGCCATCTTCCAGTGTCTGCCGAATGGTGATGGGGGCGCGCAGGGTGTGCGCCGACTGATTCTCACGGCCTCGGGCGGTCCGTTTCTGGACACACCGCTCGAGCAACTGTCGCAGGTTACGCCGGACCAGGCCTGTGCCCACCCGAACTGGGTCATGGGCCGGAAAATCTCGGTGGATTCGGCGACGATGATGAACAAGGGCCTGGAAATCATCGAGGCCTGCTGGCTGTTCGATATGCCCCCGGAGCGCGTGGACGTGATGATTCATCCGCAAAGCATCGTGCACTCGATGGTCGAGTACGAGGACGGCTCGGTGCTGGCTGAACTCGGCGCTCCAGACATGCGTACACCCATCGCCCACGCGCTGGGCTGGCCGCAGCGGATCCGTTCGGGCGCGCCGTGGCTTGATCTGGTGGGCACGGCACCGCTGGATTTCCGGGTGGCCGATGAAGCCCGCTTCCCCTGCCTGCGTCTGGCGCGAGAGGCCGCACGCCGCGGCGGGACCCATCCGGCCGTGCTCAATGCCGCCAACGAAGAAGCCGTCGCGGCGTTCCTCGACGGTGAGGTGGCCTTCCTCGACATCGCCCGCGTGGTGGGTGCCGTGCTGGATACACTACCGGCCGAGCCGGTGACTTCGCTCGAGCAGGTCCTCGCCGTCGACACGGCCGCCCGGGCCGAGGCGCGCGAACTCATCGCGGCCCTGCAGGGTGCCAGCGCGTGAGCCTCCTGATTTCGGTCTTCGCGTTCCTGCTCGCCATTGGCGTGCTCGTGGCGGTGCACGAGTACGGACATTTCTGGGTGGCCCGCCGGCTTGGGTTCAAGGTCGAACGCTTCTCCATCGGTTTCGGTCGGCCGCTGGTCAGATGGCATGGGCGTGACGCCGACCGCACCGAATACTGGCTGTCGATGATCCCGCTGGGAGGCTACGTCAAGCTGCTCGACGAACGCGAGGGACCGATCGCCCCCGAAGACCAGGGGCGCGCCTTCACGCATCGGCCGGTGCCCCACCGCATAGCCGTTCTGCTGGCCGGCGCCGGGGCGAATTTCGCCTTCGCGGTGGTGGCCTTCGGGCTGATGTTCATGGTCGGTGTCCCCGGGGTGACGCCGGTGCTCGGTCCGGTGCCCGCGGAGTCGCTGGCTGGACGCGCCGGGCTGCAGGAGCGTGAGCAGATTCTCGAGGTCGGGGGGACGCGCACGCCCACCTGGGAAAGCGTCATGCTCGCCATGTACGACGACATGCTGGCGGACGGAGTGATCCGGCTCAGGGTGGGCGCGGATCCCGAGTCACCCTCGCGGGTGGCGGAGATTCCGGTGGCTGGCCTCGAGTCGCAGCTCACGGAGCCCGGCGCGCTGCTGCCGGGTCTCGGGCTGGAACCATGGTCGCCTTCGGTGCCCGCTGTACTCGGCGCGCTGGTGTCCGGTGGCAGCGCCGCGCGTGCCGGCCTGCGCGAGGGTGACGAGATACTCGCCGCCGACGGTGAGCCCATTGCCGACTGGAGCGCCTGGGTCGGCTTCGTGCGCGGGCGTCCGGATCAGCGGGTCGAGGTGGAGTTCCAGCGCGCCGGCGCGCGCGAGCGGGTCACGCTGGACATCGACAGCGTAGTGGCCGACGGTCAGGTGATCGGGCGAATCGGCGCCGAGATCAACCTTGACCGGGCGCGTGGACTCGCGGAGCATCTGCGCGCGGAGCAGCGTTACGGGCCGGTCGCGGCGCTTGCGCAGGGCTGGGTGCGGACCTGGGAGATGACCGGTCTGACACTGCGGATGCTCGGGCGGATGGTGACCGGAGACGTTTCGGTGCGTAACATCAGTGGCCCGATCAGTATCGGACAGTATGCAGGCTTCAGTCTGGTGCTTGGTTTGAGTTCTTTTCTGAACTTCCTGGCCATCATCAGTATCAGCCTCGGCATCCTCAACCTGCTGCCGATCCCGATGCTGGACGGTGGGCAGATCATCTACCAACTCATCGAGTGGGTGAAGGGCAGCCCGCTCTCGGAACGCACGCTGATGATCTGCCAGCAGCTTGGCCTGGCCACGTTGCTGGTCATCATGAGTTTTGCGTTTTACAACGACATCACGAGGCTTCTGGGTTGATTCGAGTGAAAACACGACGCCGAAACGTTGCACTGGCTGCGGCCTGCGCGTTGGCCCTGAGCGCGCCGGTGGCGGCGTACGCCCAGCAGGGTGAGGATTTCACGGTGCGGAATTTCCGCGTCGAGGGCCTGCAGCGCATCGCCGAGGGCACGGTCTACAACTATCTGCCGATCAACCTCGGCGATACGGTGGACGCCCGGCGGGCGCGTGAGGCGGTACGGGCGTTGTTTGCGACCGGCTTCTTTCGCGATGTCGAGCTCAGACGCGATGACGGGACGCTGATCATCGCGGTGCAGGAGCGTCCCTCGATTCAATCCTTCACCATCGAGGGCAACAAGGACATCAAGACCGAGGATCTCATGCGCTCGCTCTCCGGGGTGGGGTTGCGCACGGGTCGCACCTTCGATCGGGCGATCCTCGATGAAGTCACCCAGTTCCTGACCGAACAGTACTTCAGTCGCGGCAAGTATGCGGTCGCTGTGGACACCACCGTCGAGGAGCTGCCTGATAATCAGGTGGCCATCGCCATCGACATCGTCGAGGGTGATCGCGCACGGATCCGTCAGATCAACATCGTAGGCAACACCACCTTCAGCGATCGCGAGCTCCGACGGCAGTTCGAACTCAACACGCCGCGGTGGGACTCCTGGTTTCGCCAGAACGACCGCTACGCCCGCGAGGCGCTGCAGGGCGATCTGGAGACGCTGCGCTCGTTCTACATGGACCGGGGCTACGCCGACTTCGATATCGAATCGACCCAGGTGGCGATCTCCCCGGACAAAAAAGACATCTTCATCACCATCAACATTGATGAAGGCGACCGCTATACCATCTCCGATGTGCGCCTGGCCGGGCAGCTGCCGGTCCCTGAAGAACGACTGAATGCACTGGTGCTGGTGCGACCGGGCCAGACCTTTTCGCAGCAGCTCCTGAACCAGACCGCCGAGCTGATCGGCTTCAGCCTCGGCGCTGATGGGTACGCCTTCGCCGACATCAACCCGGTGCCGACGCTGGACCGCGAAACCCGCGAGGCGAGCGTTACCATCTACATCGAGCCGCGCAATCGGGTGTATGTCCGGCGAATCAATTTCCGCGGTACCGACCGGGTCAACGACGACGTCTTCCGGCGTGAGATGCGCCAGTTCGAGGGTGCGTATCTGTCGAACGTGCAGGTTGAACGCTCGAAGACCCGAATCCAGCGGCTGCCGTACATCGACAGCGTGGACGTCGACACCATCCCCGTGGCCGGGACGCCCGACCAGGTGGATCTGGACGTCGATATCGAGTACGGGCTGCCGGGACAATTTGGCGGAGGCCTGGGCTACTCGGCCAGCCAGCGGCTGATTCTCTCGGGCAATTTCGTACACAGCAATTTCCGCGGCACGGGGCAACGGGTCGCGGCCGAGATTCAGAGCGGGCGTTTCAGCGACGTCTACAGCCTCTCGCACACCGATCCCTACACCAACATCGATGGCGTCAGCCGCACGATCTCGATGTCCTACCGCGACATCGTGCAGTTCGTCTCCCAGGCGTCGGATTTCTCGACCAAGCAGCTCAGTACCGGGCTGGAATACGCGTATCCGATCACCGAGTTCCAGTCGCTGCGGGTGGGACTCAACTGGCAGCGTGCCGAATTGCTGGTGGATAACTTCAGCACGGTTCAGGCGCAGAACTGGGTGCGCAACAACGGCAGGCCCTTCGAGACGCCACTGAACGAGCAGCGCTCCGTGCTCGGCACCAAATTCGACGCCTACGAACTGGTGGCCGGCTGGGTGTTCGACAGCCGCAACCGGGCGTTGTTTGCCGACCGGGGCGCACGCCATCGGGTGAGCCTGGGGTATACCGTACCTGGCAGTGACGTCGAATACTTCTCGCTGAACTATGCCGGAACCCAATACGTCCGTCCCTGGCGCAATCTGACGCTGCGGTTCAACCTGGATCTCGGTTATGCCGAGGCGTTGGGCGACACGACCGCCATTCCGCCGTTCCGGAATTTCTTCGCGGGCGGGCCCGGCAGTATTCGCGGCTTCCGCGAGAGCCGCCTCGGACCGATCGACAGTTTCGGCAATCCCTACGGCGGCAATCTGCTCGTCGCCGGGCAGGCGGAGGTGGTGCTGCCGATACCCCAGGCCTGGCGTAACCGTGCCCGTTTCGTGCTGTTCTACGACATCGGTAACGTGTTCTCGACCGGCGGTGTCGAGTTCTTCGACCAGCTCGGTGACCCGATAGAATATCGATTTGAATTCAACGACCTGCGTCAATCCGTGGGGGTCGGCGCAGAGTGGCTGGCCCCGCTTGGCATCTTCCGGTTCAGTTATGGTATTCCGCTCAACGCCGCTGAAGGCGATGACCGGCGGTTCCCTGATCAGACCGAGCGTTTCCAATTCACCATCGGCTCGGCATTTTGAGGTTTGGAGTTATGACATCTGCAAGCAAGTTTTCCCTGACCACGCTGCTCGCCACTGCCGTTCTGGCGCTCGCCCTGCCGGGACAGGCGCAGGCACAGCTGAAGATCGGTGTGGTGAATCTCGCCGCGCTGCTCGATCAGTCACCGCAGGCGCAGGCGGTGGTCGAGTCACTGCAGGACGAGTTCGGGCCGCGTCAGCGCGACCTGGTCTCCCGCGCCAACGAGCTGCGTGAGCTCGAGGAGCGCTTCGAACGCGACGAGGCGGTCATGGGCGATCAGCAACGCCGCGACATGGAACGCCAGCTGCGCGATACCCAACGGGACCTCGCCCGCCGGCAGAACGAGCTGGTCGAAGATTTCAATCTGCGACGTAACGAGGAACTCGGGGCCCTGCAGCGTTCGCTGGTTCGCGAGATCCAGGATTACGCCCGGCGCGAGAATTTCGACATGATCGTTGCCGAGGGTGTGATCTACGCGAGCTCCGGCATGGATATCACGCCGCGGATCCTGGAGACACTGCAGACGAACTTCCGCACTTCCGGGCGCTGAGCGCAGTCCCGGGATGAACGCGGAGGCCGGCGCCGGGACGGGCCACGGACTGACGCTGGGTGAGCTCGCGGTGCATCTGGGCTGCGAGCTCGACGGCGACCCGGACGCGCGCGTCACTGGCGTGGCGACCCTCCAGCATGCGGTGGCCGGACAGCTGAGCTTCCTGGCCAACCGTGCCTATCGACAGGCTCTGGGGCAGACCTCAGCGACCGCCGTGGTCCTCGCGCCTGAAGATGCCGGTGAGTGTCCGTCGGCGGCGCTGATTCATCCCAACCCCTACGCGGCTTATGCCCGGGCCGCCGCGCTGCTGCACCCACCGCCTGGCGTCGAGCCCGGGGTGCATCCGAGTGCGGTGGTGTCTGCCGCGGCGGAGATCCACCCGGCGGCTAGCATCGGCCCGCATGTCACGGTCGAGGCGGGGGCCCGCATCGGCGCAGGCGTGCGGCTCGGGCCGGGCTGTGTGGTGATGCGCGACAGCGTCATCGGCGCCGGTTCGACGCTGGTGGCACGGGTGAGCGTCGGTCCGGGTGTGCGCGTGGGCGACCGCTGTCTGCTCCATCCCGGCGTGGTCCTCGGCGCCGATGGCTTTGGCATCGCTCAGGACGCCGGGCGGTGGCTCAAGGTGCCGCAGATCGGTGGTGTGGTGATCGGTGATGATGTGGAGATCGGCGCCAACACCACCATCGACCGGGGCGCGATCGGCGACACCGTGATCGAGGAGGGCGTCAAACTGGACAACCAGATTCAGGTGGCCCACAACGTGCGTATTGGCGCACATACAGCCATCGCCGCCATGGTCGGCATCGCGGGCAGCACACGGATCGGCAGCCACTGCATGATCGCCGGCCAGGCCGGGATCGGCGGTCATCTCGAGATCTGCGATCGGGTGGTGCTGATGGGCCGCGCCATGGTGACCAATTCCATTTCCGAACCGGGCATGTACGGTAGCGGCATTCCGGTGGAGGAGGTGCGCGAGTGGCGCCGCGGGGTCGCGCGGTATCGCCAGCTCGCGAAAACCGGTGAACGCCTGCGTCGCCTGGAGCGGCGCGTCGACAAGTTGACCGGCCAGGGGCCGGGTGGGGACTCCGATGACTGACCAGACCTACATGGATATCGAGGGCATCCTCAAGCAGATGCCGCACCGGTATCCGTTTCTACTGCTCGACCGGGTGCTCGAGTGCGAGCCGGGCAGCCACATTCGCGCGCTCAAGAATGTCACCGTCAACGAGCCGTTCTTTCCCGGTCATTTCCCCGGGAATCCGGTCATGCCCGGGGTGCTGATCATCGAGGCCCTGGCGCAGGCCACGGGGATTCTGGCCTACGCCACGGTGCAGCGCACGGCGGCCGATGAGGTGTATTACCTGGGGGGCGTCGACGGGGTCCGCTTCAAACGCCCGGTCGTGCCGGGCGACCAGCTGATCCTGCACGGCCGACTCGAGCGGCAGATGCGCGGCGTGTGGCGGTTTTCCACGCATGCCGAAGTCGACGGTCAGCTGGTGGCCAAGGCGGAACTGCTGGCGGCTCGCGGGAGGCAGGGATGATCGACCCGCGGGCCATCGTCTCGCCCGGCGCCCGGCTGCACGAGTCGGTGGCCGTGGGGCCATTCTCCATCATCGACGAGGATGTCGAGATCGGTGCCGGCACGGTGGTCGGTCCCCATGTGGTGATCCGGGGGCCGACGGTGATCGGCGAGGAGAACCGGATCTTCCAATTCGCCTCGCTCGGGGAGGCGCCGCAGGATAAAAAATACGCCGGTGAACCGACCCGGCTGGTGCTCGGCGACCGCAATACCATCCGCGAGTTTGTGACGATCAACCGGGGTACGGTGCAGGATCGCGGCGAGACCACCATCGGCGACGACAACTGGATCATGGCTTATGTGCACATCGCTCACGACTGTGTGATTGGCAACCAGACAATTCTCGCCAATGCCGTCACCCTGGCAGGGCATGTGGTGGTGGATGACTGGGCGATTCTTGGCGGATTCTCCGGTGCGCATCAGTTCTGTCACATCGGTGCTCATGCCTTCCTCGGCATGCAGGTGGCCGCAGCGCGTGATGTCCCGGCCTACCTGATCGTGACCGGTAATCCCCCGGAGCCTCGTGGTGTGAACCAGGAGGGCTTGCGCCGGCGCGGCTTTGATGCCACCCAGATCCGCAATATTCGTGAAGCCTACAAAGTGGTCTACCGCCAGCAGTTGCGTCTCGAAGAGGCGCTCGCCGAGCTGGAGCGCCGGTTGCCGGAGCAGCCTGAACTCGGGCTGTTCGTCGACTCGCTGAAGCGCAGCGAGCGCGGCATCCTGCGCTGATGTCGGTGGGTCTCGGGCGAGCGTGAACTCGCCATCGTTGCCGGGGGCTGCCGGGCTGACCGTCGCGCTGGTCGCGGGTGAGGCCTCTGGCGACCAGCTCGGTGCCGGCTTGATTCGCGAGCTCAGGCGCCAGCTGCCTGGGGTGCGCTGCGTCGGGATCGCGGGCCCCGCCATGCAGGCGGCCGGCTGCGAGGCCTGGTGGGAGGCCGACGAGCTGGCCGTGATGGGCCTGTTCGAGATCGTGCGTGACCTGCCGCGCCTGCTGCGCCTGCGACGCGCGCTGATCGCCCGGCTGCTGGAGGCACGCCCTGCGGTCTTCATCGGCATCGATGCCCCGGATTTCAACCTCGGCGTCGAGAAGACCGTGCGCGCCGCGGGCATCACCACGGTCCATTACGTGAGCCCCAGCGTCTGGGCCTGGCGCGAAGGTCGGATCCGCACCATCCGCAAGGCCGTCGACCGCATGCTCTGCGTGCTGCCGTTCGAGGAGGCGTTCTACGCCCGTCATGGCGTCGAGGCGCGGTTTGTGGGGCATCCCCTGGCCGATGAACTGGCGCCCGGTGGCGACGCGGCGGCCGCACGGCGCGAACTCGGTCTGCCGCCCGAGGGGCCGGTGCTGGCGATCCTGCCGGGCAGCCGCCGTGGCGAGATCGAGCGGATGGGCGGGCCGTTCGCCGAGACGGTGGCCTGGCTCGCCGCCCGCCTGCCGGCGCTGACCTGCGTGATTCCGGTGGCCCGGCCGGCGCTGATGGCGCCCCTGCGTGCGGCGCTGGCCGCGGCTGGCGTCGACCCGGGCCGGTGTCTGCTGCTCGAGGGTCAGGCCCGCCGGGCGCTCGTGGCCGCCGATGCGGCGCTGGTCACTTCCGGCACGGCCACCCTGGAAAGTGCGTTGCTGGGCTGCCCGCTGGTGGCGGCGTACCGCGCCTCGCCCCTGTCCCTGGCGCTGGTGCGTGGGCTGCGCCTGATCCGCATCCGCCACTTCGCGCTGCCCAATCTGTTGACACCGACCCCGGTGGTGCCGGAGTTTTTGCAGGCCGAAGTCACCGCTGCACGGCTCGGGCCCACCCTCGAGTCCCTGCTCACCGACCCGGCGGCCCGGGCAACGCAGCAGGAGGAGTTTGGTAAACTTCACGGGCTGCTCCGCTGCGATGCCAGCCGCAGCGCGGCCGAGGCGGTCGCCTCCCTGCTGTCACCAGGATCCCGAGCCCCGAATGAGCCCTGATTCGCATCCCGACTCCCGCCAGCGTCCATCGGTCGCTGGCCGGACGGGAGCGAAACCAGGGGCCGCCCGCTGGGTCGCGGGGATCGACGAAGTCGGTCGTGGGCCCCTCGCCGGCCCCGTGGTGGCGGCGGCCGTCGTGCTGCACCCGGCCCGGCCGATCGAGGGGCTGGGGGACTCCAAGCGGCTGACGCCAGGCCGGCGCGAGGCGTTGGCGGTGCAGATCCGTGAGCGCGCGGCAGCCTGGGCGCTGGCCTGGGCAGACCCGGGTGAGATCGACCGGCTGAACATCCTCGGGGCCACTCTGCTGGCGATGAGCCGGGCGGTGCTGGGCCTGACCCTCACCCCGGCCGAGCTGCGCGTCGACGGCCAGCACGCGCCGCGCGTGCCTGGGTTCACCGGTGCGGTGCGCTGCCTGATCGGCGGCGACGGGCTGGACCCGGCGATCGGGGCCGCCTCGATCCTGGCCAAGGTATACCGCGACGGGCTCATGTGCGGACTCGATGACCAGTATCCCGGCTACGGGTTTGCCGCCCACAAGGGCTACCCGACCGCTGCGCACCGCGCGGCCCTCGCCGCCCTGGGGCCATGTCCGTCGCACCGCCTGAGTTTCGCCCCGGTACGGGCGGCGTTGCAGGCCCGGGAGGCGGCGCCGTGACCGTGCCGTTCGTCCACCTGCGGGTCCACACCGAATACTCGCTGATCGACAGCGTGGTTCGGATCAAGCCGCTGATGCGTGCCTGTGCGGCCGCCGGGATGCCGGCCGTCGCCCTCACCGACGAGGGCAACCTCTTCGCCATGGTGAAGTTCTTCCGCGCCGCGCAGCAGGCGGGCATCAAGCCGATCATCGGCGCAGACCTGCGTCTCGGCAGCAGCGACCCCGCGGAAAAACCGGCGCGCCTGACGCTGCTTTGCCAGGATTTTGCCGGCTACCGCAATCTCTCCCGACTGATCAGCCGCGGCTATCAGGACAACCAGGTCCGGGGACTGCCGCGGGTGGATCCGGCGTGGCTCGATGCGGACAGCGTACGGGGGCTGATTGCGTTGTCTGGCGGGCGCGAGGGCGACGTCGGCCGGGCACTGATCTCCGGGCGAATGGATGAGGCGCGCGCCCGGCTGGCGCACTGGGGAGGGTTGTTCGGCGACCGCTATTACCTCGAGCTCTGTCGCAGCGGCCGCCCGGACGAGGAGCTGCACGTGGCCGAGGCCGTGCGCCTGGCGGCGGAGACTGGCGTGCCCGTGGTGGCGACCAATGATGTGCGTTTCCTGGCGCCTGAGGATTTCGAGGCCCACGAGGCCCGCGTGTGCATTACCGGCGGGCGCATCCTCACCGATGCCGGTCGCCCGCGCGACTACAGCGAAGCTCAGTCGCTGAAATCGCCGGCAGAGATGGCTGCGCTGTTCACCGACCTGCCTGAGGCGTTGACCAACACCGTAGTGATCGCCCGGCGCTGCAACCTGCAGCTGACGCTGGGACAGACCGTGCTGCCGGATTTCCCGATCCCCGAAGGCATGACCATCGATGGCTTTCTGGCCGAGGAATCCCGCCGCGGCCTGGCGGCGAGGCTGGCGCGCCACGGCGCGGTCGGTCCGCGCGAGGCCTATGATGCCCGGCTCGCGCGGGAGCTCGAAGTCATCTGCAGCATGGGCTTTCCCGGCTACTTTCTGATCGTCGCCGACTTCATCCGGTGGGCCAAGGATAACGGCATCCCGGTCGGCCCCGGCCGTGGCTCGGGCGCCGGTTCACTGGTGGCCTGGTGCCTGGGGATCACCGACCTCGATCCCCTGGCCCATGACCTGCTGTTCGAACGCTTTCTCAATCCCGAGCGCGTGTCGATGCCGGATTTCGACGTGGACTTCTGCATGGAGGGCCGCGACCGGGTGATCGACTATGTCGCCAGCCGTTACGGCCGCGACCGCGTCTCCCAGATCATCACCTACGGCACCATGGCGGCACGGGCTGTGGTGCGCGATGTCGGGCGTGTGCTCGGCATGGCCTACGGTCATGTCGATCGGATCGCCAAGATGATTCCCTTCGAAATCGGCATGACGCTGGAGAAGGCGCTGACGGATGCCGAGCTCAAGCGCCGCTACGATGAAGAAGAAGATGTGCGCGCGCTGATCGATCTCGCCCGGCGGCTGGAAGGTCTGGCGCGCAATGCCGGCAAGCATGCCGGGGGTGTGGTGATTGCGCCGGATCGTCTGACTGAATACACCCCACTGTATTGTGAAGAGGGCTCATCGAGCCCGGTGACGCAGTTCGACAAGGACGATGTGGAAGCGGTCGGTCTGGTGAAGTTCGACTTTCTGGGCCTTCGCACGCTCACGATCATCGACCGGGCCGTGGGCATCATCAATGCCGGGCGGGCCTCGAGCGATGAACCGGTGCTTGCCATCGACGAACTGCCGATGGACGACGAGGCGACGTTTCGGCTGCTCAAGGCCTGCCACACCACCGCGGTGTTCCAGTTGGAATCCCGCGGCATGAAGGACTTGATCAAACGGCTGCAACCGGACTGCTTTGAAGACATCGTCGCGCTGGTGGCGCTGTTCCGGCCGGGACCACTGCAGTCCGGAATGGTCGATGACTTCATCAATCGCAAGCATGGGCGCAATGCCGGGCCTATCGACTATCTCCACCCGCGGCTGGAGCCGGTGCTCAAGCCCACCTATGGCGTCATCCTCTATCAGGAGCAGGTGATGCAGATCGCCCAGGAGCTCGCCGGTTACTCGCTGGGCGGCGCCGATCTGCTCCGCCGGGCCATGGGCAAGAAAAAGCCGGAGGAAATGGCCAAGCAGCGCAGCGTGTTCATGGCCGGCGCGCGTGCGCAGGGGGTCGACGAAGCACAGGCCAGCTACATCTTCGATCTGATGGAGAAATTTGCCGGCTACGGGTTCAACAAGTCCCACTCGGCCGCCTACGCGCTGCTGTCCTACCAGACGGCCTGGTTGAAGGCGCATCACCCGGCGGCCTTCATGGCTGCGGTGATGTCTGCCGACATGGACAACACGGACAAGCTGGTCGTGTTGAAGGACGACGTCGAGCAGCTCGGCATGACGCTGCTGCCACCGGAGGTCAACGCCTCGGAATATGGGTTCACTGTGGCCGGGCAGGGCGCCATCCGTTACGGTCTGGGGGCGATCAAGGGTCTGGGGCGCTCGGCGATCGAGGCCATCGTCGCCGAGCGTGAGGCCAGCGGGCCGTTCACCGGTCTGCACGCCTTCTGCCGGCGCGTGGATGTCCATCGACTCAATCGCCGTGCGATGGAAGCGCTGATCCGCGCCGGCGCGCTGGACGCGCTGGGCCCGAACCGGGCCAGCCTGATGGCGGCGCTGGAGCACGCGTTGCGCGCCGCTGAGCAGGACGAACGCTCGCGGGCCGCCGGCCAGGACGATCTGTTCGCCGCGGCCTGCCCGGAGGCCTCACCGGTGGCGGATGAGCCGCTGGCGGTGCTGCCCGAATGGCGGGAGCGCGATCGGCTGACCGCCGAGAAGGAGGCGCTGGGTCTGTACCTGACCGGCCATCCCTTCGAGCCTTATGCCGAGCACTGCCGGCATTTCACCACTGCACCCCTGGCCGAACTCGGCGGGCCGGCGCCGGCCGCCGGTCAGCGTTTCCAGGCCCGACGCGACGTGGTGGCGGCCGGGCTGGTGGTCGAGGTGCGTCGGCGCGGCGGTCGGCTGATCCTGGTCCTCGACGATGGCACCGGGCGACTGGAGCTCTCGATGTTCGAGGAGGCTGCGCGTGAGTATGCTCACCTGGCGGTGGTCGACGAGGTGATCGTCGCCGAGGGCAGCCTGCGCTTCGACGAGTTCATCGATGGCTGGCGCCTGGCCGCCAAGGCGCTGCACGCCGCCGACACCTGCATCGAAACCCACGCACGGCGCTTGCTGATTCGCTGGGATGCGCCCGCACAGGGCCATGAGTTCGTTCAGGCGCTGCGCGAGACGCTGGCGCCATGGCGCGAAGGCCCCTGCGATGTCTGCGTGGAATATCGCAGCGACGGGGCGCGGGGCCTGGTCTCGCTGGGGGGCAGCTGGCGCGTGCGTCCCAGCCGCGAGCTGCGCGAGCAGCTCGGCGCGCTCGTCGGTGAGGACCATGTGCAGGTGCTCTATCCGGGCCCGGTCGCCGTGTCCTGAGTGTCGCGCCGGGTGATCTCCACTTGTCACTGCCGGGGCGCGCGGGTAGTGTTGGCGCCTCAGCGCGGGACAGGCAAAAAAAATGGAAGTTAAATTCCTTGATTTCGAACAACCTATCGCCGAACTTGAAGCCAAAATCGAAGAACTCCGCTTCGTCGGTGATGACTCCGAGATCAACATCGGCGAGGAGATCGCCCGGTTGCGCAGCAAGAGCGATGCGCTGACCCGCAACCTCTTTGCCAACCTGTCCGCCTGGCAGGTCGCCCAGCTCGCCCGGCATCCGCAGCGGCCCTATACCCTCGACTACATCGATTACTGTTTCACGGATTTCCAGGAACTGCATGGCGACCGCATGTACGCCGACGACCGCGCGCTGATTGCCGGTCTGGCGCGTCTTGAAGGACGCAGCGTGGTCATCATCGGGCACCAGAAAGGCCGCGACACCAAGGCCCGCGTCTACCGCAACTACGGCATGCCCAAGCCGGAGGGCTATCGCAAGGCGCTGCGGGTCATGCAGCTGGCCGAGCGCTTTGGTCTGCCGGTCATCACCCTGATCGACACCCCCGGCGCCTACCCGGGTGTCGGCGCCGAGGAGCGTGGCCAGAGTGAGGCGATTGCGCGCAATCTCTTCGCCATGGCGAAGCTGGATGTGCCCATCCTGAGCCTGGTGATCGGCGAGGGCGGGTCCGGCGGTGCGCTGGCTATCGGCGTCGCTGACCGGGTGCTCATGCTGCAGTACTCGATCTACTCGGTCATCTCGCCGGAGGGCTGTGCATCGATTCTCTGGAAAAGTGCCGAGAAAGCCGAGGTCGCGGCGGATGCGATGGGCCTGACCGCGCCGCGGCTGCTCGAACTCGGTCTGGTCGACGAGGTGATCAGCGAGCCGCTTGGCGGGGCGCACCGGGATCCAGGCGGCTGCGCGGAAAGCGTCCGCAATGCGCTGATCAAGTCCCTGGCCGATCTCGAGGCCGAGCCGGCAGACTCGCGACTGGTCCGCCGCCGCGAGCGTCTCGCCGCGTACGGCGCCTGGCGCGGCTGAGCGCGCGGGCGACGCGACCGCGTCGGCGCCAGTGACCCGCAGGTTCTCACCAGACGCCCTGGCGACAGCCCTGCCCGCACAGCCGGCCGGCACCCGACGATGGGTGGCCTACAGCGGCGGGCTGGACTCGAGTGTGCTGCTGGAGGCGGTGGTGAAACTTGCGCCAGGTGCGCCTGGTCTGGGTGCCCTGCATGTCAATCATCAACTGCATCCGGAGGCGGACCGCTGGCAGGCGCACTGCGAGGCGACCTGCCGAGGGCTCGCTGTCGAGTTTCATGGCCTGCGCGTGGATGCGCGGCCCCGGCGGCGCGAGAGCCCCGAGGCTGCGGCCCGCCGGGCGCGTTATGCGGCGCTGGCCTCGCTGCTGCAGCCGGGCGATACGCTGCTGCTGGGCCATCACGCCGACGATCAGCTCGAGACGGTGCTGCTGAACCTGTTGCGAGGCAGTGGCAGCCGCGGCCTGGCCGGCATGCCGGCGTCGCGGCCACTCGGTGTCGGTCGGCTGCATCGTCCCTTGCTCAGCTGGACCCGCGCGGCGCTGCTGGCCTATGCCCGCGACGCAGGCCTCACGTGGATCGAGGACCCCAGCAACGCCATCACGACCGCCGATCGCAATCAGCTGCGCCAGGTCGTGGTGCCGGCGTTGCGCGAGCGCTGGCCGGATGCGGCGGGCCGGGTGGCCCGCGCCGCCGCCCAGCTCGATGAGGATGCGGGCCTGCTGGCGGAGCTGGCTGGGCTCGATCTGGGGGAGGCCGCTACCCGGCATCCCGGAACGCCGGTGCTCCCGCTCGCCCGGCTGCAGGCGCTCTCGCCGCAGCGCCGCGCCAACGCCCTGCGCGCGGCGCTGCGGGCGCGCGGACTCGCGCCCCTGCCCACGGGTCGGCGGCTGCGCGAATTTGCCCGCCAGCTGGTTGCTGCCCGCCCCGACCGCGGGGTGGCGCTGCAGTGGCGCGGGGGAACGCTCCGCCGCGAGGGCCCTCGGGTGTGGCTGCTGGAGGCGCTCCCGTCGCCGCCCCAGACGCCCATGGCGTTGCGGCCGGATCGGCGCCATGAAGACCCGTGTGGCCGTGTCTGGCTGACGCCGGTGGCGGGATCGGCGGCGGTGGGTGAGTGTGTGCTCTCGGCGGCGGAGCTTGCGGCCGGGGTCACCCTCGAGTACCGCAGCGGTGGCGAACGCATCGGCCGTGGGGGCGGGCGGCGGCTGGGCGCGCTGTTGCAGGCGCGTGGCATCCCGGCGTGGCTGCGTTCACGGTTGCCGCTGGTGCGCGCGGCCGGCCAGCTGGTCGGGGTGGCCGGCTGCCATCCGCGGCTCAATCCGGCCGTCCCCGTGGACCAGGCGGCCTGGCGCGTCTGCTGGACGCCGGCGCCGGCGCTGCTGCCAGGTCTCGCAGGACACGTGGGCGAGGGTGATTTGTGATAGCCTTTCGTCCCGACTTGCTCACGCGGGACACCTCATTGCGTCCCGAAGGCCGGCGCGAACGCTGGCCCCGAGGTCGGAGAGTTTCCGCGTCGAACGAGCGCGCCGCCTGAGCGGCGTTTGGAGCTGCGCAGGGACTCTCCGGCCTTTCGAGTTTCTGCTGTCGGAAAACCCCTAGGACTCACGGGGACGCCTGAAATAATGACGCGTTTCGTCTTCATCACCGGTGGGGTGGTCTCCTCACTTGGCAAGGGCATCACTGCAGCCAGTCTTGGCGCACTGCTCGAGGCCCGCGGGTTGTCGATCAGCATGATGAAGCTCGACCCCTACATCAATGTTGATCCCGGGACGATGAGCCCGTTCCAGCATGGCGAGGTGTACGTCACGCAGGACGGCGCCGAGACCGACCTTGACCTGGGCCACTACGAACGCTTTGTGCGCACCATCACCAGCCGCAACAGCAACTGGACGACCGGGCGCATCTACAGCACGGTGATTGCCAAGGAACGGCGTGGCGACTATCTCGGCGGCACGGTGCAGGTCATCCCGCATATCACCGATGAGATCAAGCGCTGCATCTACCTCGGCGCTGGCGATGCCGACGTCTGCATGGTGGAAATCGGCGGGACCGTCGGCGACATCGAATCGCTGCCGTTCATGGAGGCGATCCGGCAGATGAGCAGCGAGGCCGGGCGGGACCGCGTGGTCTATGTACACCTCACCCTGGTGCCCTACATCGCCGCGTCGCAGGAGATCAAGACCAAGCCGACCCAGCATTCGGTGAAAGAGCTGCGCTCGATCGGGATCCAGCCCGACATCCTGGTCTGCCGTTCCGAGCATGCCCTGCCGGAAGAGCAGCGGCGCAAGATCGCGCTGTTCACCAATGTGGAGGAGGGTGCGGTGATCTCGGCGCAGGACGTTGACGACCTCTACAAGATCCCGTTCGTGCTGCATGACCAGGGTCTGGACGACATCGTCGTGCGCAAGCTGCACCTCGACGTCCCGGCGGCGGATCTGGCCGAGTGGCGCGCGGTGGTGGCGGCCAAGCAGCATCCGGAAGCCGAAGTGAACGTCGCCATGGTCGGCAAGTACGTGCACTTTCGCGACTCCTACATCTCGCTGTGCGAGGCGCTGGTGCATGCCGGCATCCGCACCCGGACCCGGGTCAGGATCCACTACATCGAGTCCCAGGACATCGAGGACAATGGTATCGGCGCGCTCGAGGGGATGGATGCGATCCTGGTGCCCGGTGGCTTTGGTGAGCGGGGCATCGAGGGCAAGATCGCCGCAGTACGCCATGCCCGTGAACAGGGTGTTCCCTATCTGGGCATCTGTCTGGGGATGCAGGTGGCGGTGATCGAGTTCGCCCGCAATGTCGCCGGGCTGGCGGGTGCTCAGAGCACCGAGTTCGATACCCAGGCGGCGCATCCGGTGGTGGCGCTGATCACCGAGTGGGAAGACCCCTCGGGTGTGCGTCACGAGCGCAACCGCGATTCGGAACTCGGCGGGACCATGCGCCTCGGTGCGCAGGCCTGCGAGTTGCGCGAGGGTACGCGGGCCCGTGAGATTTACGGCAGTGACGTCGTCGAAGAACGCCACCGTCACCGCTACGAATTCAACAACAACTATCTGGCACCGCTGCGCGAGCACGGGCTGGTGTTCTCCGGCTTCTCCCGCGACGGTCTGGTGGAGATGGTGGAACTGCCCAACCACCCGTGGTTCGTCGCCTGTCAGTTTCATCCGGAGTTCACGTCCAACCCGCGGGACGGTCATCCGTTGTTCAGTGGGTTCATCACCGCCGCGCGGGCGCGGCAGACCGCCACCCGCCCCCAGCAGGCCCAGGCATGAATCTTTGCGGCTTTGAGGTCGGCAACGACCGCCCCCTGTTCCTGATCTCCGGGCCCTGTGTGGTGGAGAACCTCGGGCTTGCGATCGACACGGCCGGGCGGCTGCAGGAGATCACCACGGAGCTGGGCATCCCGTTCATCTTCAAGTCCTCCTACGACAAGGCCAACCGGTCGTCGCGCGAGAGCTATCGCGGTCCGGGCATCGAGGAAGGTCTGCGCGTGCTCGCCGAGGTGCGTCGCCAGCTCGGCGTGCCGGTACTGACCGACGTCCACGAAGACTCGCCGCTCGGCGAGGTCGCCGAGGTGGTGGACGTGCTGCAGACGCCGGCATTTCTCTGCCGACAAACCAATTTCATCGTCAACGTCGCGGCGCTCGGCCTGCCGGTGAACATCAAGAAAGGCCAGTTCCTCTCGCCCTGGGAGATGGGCAACGTGATCGACAAGGCCCGCTCCACCGGCAATGATCAGATCATGGCCTGCGAGCGGGGCTTCACCTTCGGTTACAACAACCTCGTCTCGGACATGCGCGCGCTGGCGGTGATGCGCGGCACCGGCTGCCCGGTGGTCTTCGATGCGACACACTCGGTCCAGCTGCCCGGCGGCAAGGGCAGCGCCTCCGGCGGGCAGCGCGAGTTCGTGCCGGTGCTCGCCCGTGCCGCGGTGGCCGCCGGGGTGGCCGGCGTGTTCATGGAAAGCCACCCCCGTCCCGAGGAGGCGCTGTCCGACGGTCCGAACGCCTGGCCGCTGGAGCATATGCGCGAACTGCTCGAGACCCTCAAGGCGCTGGATGAAGCAGTGAAATCGCGGCCCTACCAGGAGTCCGCATTCGGCCTGTGAATGACCCGGAAGGAAGTAAGCACGGATGAGCAGCATCACGAAAGTCCACGGACGCGAGATCATCGACTCGCGCGGCAACCCGACAGTCGAGGCCGAGGTCGTGCTCTCGGGCGGCGCGATGGGCCGTGCAGCGGTCCCCAGCGGGGCCTCGACCGGGACGCGTGAGGCGGTAGAGCTGCGCGATGGCGATGCCGGACGCTATCTCGGCCGCGGCGTCCGCCGGGCGGTCGGGCATGTCAACACCGATATCGCGGGCGCCCTGGCCGGCATGGCGGCCGATGATCTGGCTGCCCTCGACCGGCGCATGCTCGAGCTCGACGGCACCGCCAACAAATCCCGCCTGGGCGCCAACGCCATTCTCGCCGTCTCGCTGGCCGCCGCCCACGCGCTCGCCGCCCAGCGGCGCATCGGCCTCTACGAGCTGCTCTCGGATGGCCGTCCAGGCGCGATGCCAGTGCCGATGATGAATATCGTCAACGGCGGGGCGCACGCCGACAACAGCGTCGATATCCAGGAGTTCATGATCCTGCCGGTGGGCGCAGCGAGCTTTTCCGAGGCGCTGCGCTGCGGGACCGAGATCTTCCATCACCTGAAAAAAGTCCTGCAGGGACGCGGCCTGTCGACGGCCGTGGGGGATGAGGGCGGCTTCGCGCCAGATCTGCCCTCGAACGAGGCGGCGCTCGAGACCATTCTCGAGGCCATCGACAAGGCGGGATACCGCGCGGGTCATGACGTCTGGCTGGGCCTGGACGTGGCGAGCTCCGAATTCCACGCCGACGGGGTCTACCGGCTCGCCTCCGAGGGCCGTGAGTTCGATGCCGCCGGGTTCTGCGAGTATCTCGCGGAGCTGTGTGACCGCTACCCGATCATCACCATTGAAGACGGCATGGCCGAGGGGGACTGGGCCGGCTGGAAGGTGCTCAGCGAGCGGCTGGCCGGGCGGATCCAACTGGTCGGCGATGACCTGTTCGTCACCAATACCGAGATCCTGCGTCGCGGCATCGACGAGGGGATCGGCAACTCCATCCTGATCAAGCCGAACCAGATCGGCACCCTCACGGAGACCTTGGCGGCGATCGACATGGCCGTGGACGCGGGGTATTCGGCGGTGGTGTCGCACCGCTCGGGCGAGACCTCCGATGCGAGCATCGCCGACATCGCGGTCGCCACCCGCGCCAGCCAGATCAAGACCGGCTCGCTGTGCCGGTCCGATCGCATGGCCAAGTACAACCAGCTCCTGCGCATCGAGGAAGCCCTGGGTGCTGCGGCGAGCTATGCCGGTGCCGGTGCCTTTCCGGTGCCGCTGTCCCGAGGCGGCTAGGCCGCGGAGTGTCGATGCGCCTGCTCATGCTCATCCTCCTGCTGGCCCTGCTCGCCGTCCAAGGCAGGCTCTGGTTTTCCGATCAGGGCCTGCGTGAAACGCAGCGCCTGCGTGCCGCCGTGGCGGCGCAGCATCAGGAGAATACGTCGCTGACGCAGCGCAACGATGCCCTCGAAGCTGAGGTGCAGAACCTGCGCGACGGTCTGGAAGCGGCGGAGGAGCGGGCGCGGGCCGATCTTGGTCTGGTCCGCGAGAACGAGACTTTCTTCCAGCTGGTGCCTGTCGAGCGCACCGGCCGTGATCCCCGCTGAGTCGGCGTCATGAGCCCAGGCGCAGCAGGGGGGCGCGTGTGGGCGGTCGTGCCCGCGGCGGGGAGCGGCTCGCGCATGGCCGCCGCACTGCCGAAACAATACCTGCCGCTGGCGGGCCGCCCGATGCTCTGGCATACCCTGCAGGCCCTGGCGGCGACCCCGGGGCTCATGGGGATGGTGGTGGTCACCGCCCCGGAAGACCGCCGCTGGCGGCGGTGTCTGCCGGCGAGGACCGAGGTGCACAACGCCCCCGGCGGCGAGCAGCGAATGCATTCCGTGCTCAACGGCTTGCGGGTGCTCGGGGAATTCGCCGCGCCCGAAGACTGGGTCATGGTCCATGATGCGGCCAGGCCCTGCGTCCCGCGAGCGGATCTTGCCCGGCTGGTCGATGCGGTCGCCGGGCACGACTGCGGCGGGCTGCTGGCGCGTCCCGTGGCCGATACGCTCAAGCGCCAGGGGGCCGGACGGCCTCCAGCGGTGGAGGGCACGGTCAGCCGGGCGGGTCTCTGGCAGGCGCTCACGCCGCAGATCTTCCGGCTGCGGCTGCTCACCGACGCACTGGAACGGGCCGATGCCCAGGAAGCGTTGGTCACCGATGAGTCTCAGGCCGTCGAGCGGCTTGGCTATCAGCCGCTGCTCGTCGAGGGCTCCGCCATGAATCTCAAGGTCACGCTGCCCGGTGATCTGGCGTTGGCCGAGCGGCTGCTGGCGCACGGCGTCGCGCTGCCATGACGGTGCGTATCGGTCACGGCTACGATGTGCACGCCTTCGGCGACGGCGACCATGTGATTCTTGGCGGCGTGCGCATCGCGCATGATCGCGGGCTGGTGGCGCATTCCGACGGCGATGTGCTCCTGCATGCCGTGTGTGATGCGTTGCTGGGGGCGGCCGGGCTGGGCGATATCGGAGTGTATTTTCCGGACACCGATCCGGCGTGGGCCGGCGCGGACAGTCGCGCCTTGCTGCGCCGGGTGGTGGCTGAGCTGGCCGACGTGGGCTGGGTCCCCGCCAACGTCGATACCACGCTGATCTGTCAGGTGCCGCGGATCGGGCCGCATCGTGCGGCCATGCGCGCCCAGCTGGCCGCCGATCTCGGGCTTGCGCCTGAAGCTGTCAACGTCAAGGCTACGACCACCGAGCGCCTTGGGTTTCTCGGCCGTGGCGAGGGCATTGCGGCCCATGCCGTCACCCTGATCGTGCCGCGCGCATGATGCCGCCGGAGGTGCTTCCGGGCGCCTGGGCGCAGGGCGCGCCGTCGGCGAGCGCGGTGCTGCGTGCCTCGCCCGAGGATTTCGTCGTCGAGGAGTTGCCGCGGGTGCTGCCGGATGGCGAGGGCGAGCACCTCTGGCTGCACGTGCGAAAGCGCGGGCGAACCACCGCGGAGGTGGCTGGCGCGCTGGCGCGTCACTGGGGTGTGCCGGCGCGCGACGTGGGTCATGCCGGCCTGAAGGATCGTGCTGCCGTCACCACGCAGTGGCTGAGCGTTCGTCTGCCCGGCCGCCAGGCCGGTCCCCCGCCGGAACTCGACGGCGTGGAGTGGCTGGCGCTGCGCCGGCATTCTCGCAAGCTCGCCACCGGTGCCTTGCGCGGCAACCGGTTCGTGCTGCGCCTGCGCGAGGTGGCCGGGGATCGGGCGATGCTCGAGCAGCGTCTGGCACGCCTGGCCACCGAAGGCGTGCCGAACTATTTCGGGCCGCAGCGCTTCGGCAGAGACGGGGACAACCTCGCGCGTGCGTGGCGGCTGCTGGTCACAGGCGGACGGGAGCGTCATCGCCAGCTGCGCGGGCTGTTGTACTCGGCCGCGCGCAGCTGGTGCTTCAATCGGGTGCTGTTACGCCGGGTCACTGATGGCAGCTGGAACCGGCTGTTGCCGGGCGAGCTTGCCGCCCTCGAAGGCAGCCGCAGCGTGTTTGCCGTCGGGACGCCGGATGCCGAGCTCGAGGCGCGGCTGGCGGCTTTCGACATCCACCCCTCGGGGCCGCTGCCGGGCCGCGGCGGCCAGCGGCCGACCGCGGTCTGTGCAGCGCTCGAGGACGAGGCGCTGGCGGCCTTGCGGCCGCTGATCGACGGGCTGGTGGCGGCGAAGGTGGATGCGGGCCGTCGGGCCTTGCGGCTGCGCCCGGCGGAATTCACGTGGGCATGGGAAGACGATGGCCGAACCTTGCGCCTCGCGTTCGAGCTGCCGGCGGGGGCCTACGCGACTACCGTGGTCCGCGAACTGGTGGACACTGGCGACCGAATGCTGTGCTAGGAAAGCATCCGGTCGCCAGGCTCACCCCGGCTCCGCCGCGTCAGTCACACGCGTCGAGCGCAGTGATCGAAATTCACCTCGCGATCCAGTCGCGGACCTCGCGATACCAGTGCAGCGAGTTGTTCGGCTTGAGGATCCAGTGGTTCTCGTCGGGGTAATAGACCAGCCGGGACTCGATGCCGCGGGTCTGCAGCGTCCGGAACAGCTCGAAGGCCTGCGTTACCGGGACGCGGTAGTCCAGCTGCCCGTGGATCACCAGTGCCGGCGTCGCGAAGTCGGCCGCGAAGTAATGCGGCGAGATCTGGGCGTAGAGCTCGGGGTTGTCCCAGAAATGGCCAAAGCGGTCGGCCAGCACGGCCGAGTCGCCGCCCATCTGGGTGTACATGTTGTAGACCGGCGCGTGGATGACCAGCCGTTGGAAGGGATGCTCGCGGCCGAGCAGGATCGAGGCCAGGTAGCCCCCGTAACTGCCCCCGCCGGCCACCATCCGATCGGTGTCGATCCAGGGCTGCTCGGCGAACCAGTCGGCCGCGGCGAGGGTGTCTTCGTAGGGCGCGGTGATCCAGTCGGGGTTGATGGCATCCGCGAAATCCTGGCCGAAGCCGCTGGAACCGTGGAAATTGTGCCAGGCGGTGACATAGCCCCAGGAGGCGAAGGTCTGGGCGTTCCAGCGGAAATGGAAGCCGTCGGTGATGGCGTTGTGCGGGCCGCCGTGGATCAGCAGGAACAGCGGCCAGGGCTCGGCGGGGTCGAAGCCGGGCGGGTAGTGCACCCACATCTGGATGTCTGCCCCGTCATGGCCGGTGTACGTGACCGACTCGTAGGTCCCGAACTCGATGTCGGCGAGCAGTTCGTCATTGAGCGTATCGAGGCGCCGGATGCCGCCGGTCGCGGTGTCGATCCGCACCAGTCGCGGCGGGTGGAGAAAGCTCTGGTGGTGAGCGACCAGCGTCCCGTCGCCGGCGATGGACAGGCCGCCGAAGCTGGTCGGGCCGGTCACTGGACGCGGGGTCTCGCCGTCGGTCGTGATGTGGTACACCCGAACGGTGCCGGCATCGTCGATCGCGCCGAAGAACCCGTCCGAGTCGGGCGTCCAGACCAGGCCGCTCGCTGAGCGGTCCCACTCGCCGGTCAGCATGCGCGTCTGGCCGCTGTCGAGCTCACGCACCATGATGTTCACCGTATCGGCGTAGAAGCCGATGATGGCCTGCCGCAGCCAGGCCAGCTGCCGGCCGTCCGGACTGAACATCGGTGAGCCATCCGGTGCAGGGTTGTCGATGGTCAGATTCTCGGCGGTGGCGCTGCCGATGTCGCCCTGGAAGACATCGAAGCGAGGCCTGGCGGGATCATCGCTGCTGTCGCTGACGAATGCGATCCGCTGGCCGTCGGGGTGGATAGCGTAGCTGCTGTCACCCGGGGCGCGCCGGGGCAGCTCGATGCCCATGGGCAGGGTCACGGGCTCGACGTCGCCGCCGACAGCCGGAATACGGAATACATGGGTCTGGCGGGCTTCATCCAGCCAGTGGTCCCAGTGGGCATAGGGCAGGGCATTCCAGGTTTTCGCGGACACCTTGCTGTCGCGCTCCGCCTGCAGCGCTTCCGCCATCTCTTCCCAATCCTTGTCCGGCCAGATCAGGGTGATGAAATAGAGATGGTCGCCGACCCACTTCACGGCGCTGACACCGGTCGGGACGTCGGTCAGGCGCTCGGCTTCGCCCGGGGCATCCAGCGGCAGCAGATAGATCTGCGAGGCCTCGTCGTCGTCGCGTCGGGCGGTGAACGCAAGCGTCTGTCCGTCCGGCGAGAACACCGGGTTGCCGGCCGAGGCGCTGGCCCGGGTCAGAGGTCGCTGTACGCCGCCTTCGCTCGAGAACAGATACAGCCGGGTTTCGCTTTCGTCCGTCTCGGTGTCGTAGGTTGTCACCGGCGCGACCACGTGGCCGCCGTTTGGCGAGATCACCGGAGCACCGACCCGCTCGATCGCCCACAGGACCTCGGCGGAGAGCGTGCGCGCTGTCTCCGCCTGCGCGCACGGGGCGGCAACGATCCAGACCGCTACAATGACCAGAAGTCTCAGCATCATCAATCTCCGTGTCGGGGACAGCGCGATGTCGGCGAAACGACGCTGTCCGCGTTCCTGCCCCTGATCAGCGTGGCGAGCTGATCAGCGCCGCGGGTCAGCGCAATGATACCCGGCTGCAGGATATCGGCCGACTTGATCTCGTAAAGTCGCCCGGCGGTGACCGCGGGCAGTCCCGCCCAGCCGGGGCGCTCGGCGACCCTGCCGGGACGGAACTTTTTGCCGCACCAGGAGCCGATGATCAGCTCCGGTGCGCGCGCGGCCACCTCGTCGGCGGGTGGCAGGATCCGTCCGGCCGCGCCCGGCGCCTGGGCGAGGTCGGCGAACACGTCCTCGCCGCCGACCAGTTCGATCAGCTCGGAGACCCAGCGGATGCCGCACATCGGCGGGTCGTCCCACTCCTCGAAGTACACCCGGGGTCGACGGGGCAGCGGGCGTGCCTGCTGTCGCAGGGCTTCGAGATGGGCTTCGACCTGGCTGGCCAGACGGTCGGCCGGCGCCGCGGCGTCGACCAGCCGACCGAGGGTGCGCACCGACGCCAGAATCCCGGCGATGCTGCGCTGATTGAAGATATGCACCTCGAGCCCCGCGCGGATCAGGGCGGCGGCCAGTTCGGCCTGCAGGTCGGAGAAGCCCAGCACCAGGTCGGGCGCCAGCGCGAGGATGGCGTCGAGTTTCGCCGTGGTGTAGGCGCTGATCCGGGGTTTCTCCCGCCGCGCCTGGGGCGGGTGTACGGTGAAACCGGAGATGCCCACGATGCGCGACTGAAGCCCCAGTCGATAGAGCGTATCCACCGTTTCGGTGCTAAGACAGACGATCCGCCGCGGCCCATGCCCGCTCATGCCAGGCAGGCCTCCAGCGCAGCGGTCAGCGCGTCGGCCTGGGCCGCGCCTGCTGGCCAGATGAGCACGATCTCGCTGGTCGGCGGCGTGTCCCGCCAGGGTCCGGTGGCGCGTAACGAATGGTAGCGACCGACCCCCTGCAGCACGGTCTGAAGGCGTGGCGCGTCGGCCAGTTGCAGGATGCCCTTGCTGCGCAACACGCTGCTCTGGTGCTGGGCGAGCATGGCCAGCAGCGGCGCCCGCTCGAACGGACGGGAATAGCATCGCGACAGCGACTCGAAGGCCGGGACCCCGGCGGGCGGGTCCGCGGCCAGCCCCCGACTGTCCAGTCCCTCGATCAGCGCGCGGGGTATCCGCTCCTTGCGGGTCACATAGACCGGAGTCTCCGGCGCCTGCTGTTCCAGCCAGCGTCGAACGGTGGCAAGTTGCGCAGGCCCGGCGAGATCGCAGCGGTTGAGGATCACCAGCCAGGCATCGCGCGCCTGGCGGGCCACCAGTTCGCGCGCCTCCCGCGGCAGGCCGCCCGGGACGCTGGCGGCATCCACCAGGGTGACGACCGCGTCTATCCGGATCTGGTGGCGGGTCCGCGAGAGGGTCAGCGTACGCAGGATATTACCCACGTCGGACAGTCCGCTGGCTTCGATCCACACCCGCTCGACCTCGGGGTGGTGTGCGCGCAGATGCATCAGCTCCGTGACCAGGTCGTCACGGATGCTGCAGCAGATGCAGCCTGATTGCAGGTGCAGGGTCTTGCCGCGGACTTCGCGGATGAGCCGCGCGTCGATGTTGAGGTCGCCGAAGTCGTTGACCAGCACGGCCGTGCGATGATCGGCGCCGTCCTGGTGCTGGAGCAGGTGGTTGAGCAGCGTGGTCTTGCCGCTGCCCAGAAAGCCGCCAACCACGCCGACCGCGAGACGGTTGTTCATCACGCTCTCCTGACCGGGCCCGGGCCGGCGAGTCGCCGGCCTGTCGTGAGTCGCGAGTGTTACAGGATAACATTTATTGTTGGCGTTGCAGCAGCACGTAAATCGCCCCGGTGCCGCCGTCGCGCGGGGGCGTGGAGGCATAGCCCAGCACGCTGTCCCAGCGGCGCAGCCAGCGGTCGACCTCGTGTTTGAGTACCGGTCCACCGGGCCCGGAGCGCATGCCCTTGCCGTGCACCACACGCACGCATTTGAGCCGGCGGCGCAGGCACTCGGCGACGAATTCGACCAGCATCTCGCGGGCGCGCGCCACCGACATGCCGTGCAGGTCGATCTCGTCCTGGACTGCGAACTCGCCCCGCCGCAGGCGCCGGAAATCCCGCCGCGACAGCCTCGGGCCGCAGTAGTTGAGCTCTTCGCCGGTCTCCAGCAGCTGCTCGAAAGGCTCCATGCGCAGACTCTCGCCGAGCAGCGAGTGATCGCCGCCGCTGCGCCGGCGGACGCGCGGCCGGCGCCTGAGCTCATGGCGCGGCTCGCCTTCGAGCCGACGGACGTCGGCCATGGCCTCGCGAAACAGGCGCTCGTCGTCATCGTCAGGCGTGTCGTCCATGCCAGGCCCTCGGTCGACCCTAAGTGCTGCGCCCGTGTCCGCGCGGCGGCCGCTTGCCCGGGTGCAGGTCAAGTGACTCAGAGCGCGACAGCGTCGCGGCAGTTCCAGTATATTGGCGCCGCCCTTCCTGACGGACAACCACGTGAAGATTCTGGTCAGCAACGACGACGGTTACCAGGCCTACGGCATCCGTTGCCTGGCGGCAGCCATGAGCGAACTCGGTGAAGTGGTGGTGATCGCTCCGGATCGCAACCGCAGTGGCGCCAGCAATTCCCTGACCCTCGAGGTACCGATACGGGTAGAACAGGTCGACGACCGCTTGTACTACGTCAACGGTACGCCCACAGATTGCGTCCATATCGGGATCACCGGGCTGCTGGATTTCGAGCCCGACATGGTCGTCTCCGGGATCAACAACGGCGCGAACCTGGGCGACGACACGCTGTATTCCGGCACGGTGGCCGCCGCCATGGAAGGCCGGTTTCTAGGCCTGCCTGCGGTGGCCTTCTCGCTGGTGGGGCATCAGCCTTCGCACTTCGAGACCGCCGCCGAGCTCGCCCGCCAGCTGATCGCGCGACTGGTGGACGATCCGCTGCCCCGCGACAGCATCCTGAGCGTCAACGTGCCGGACCTGCCGCTGGATGAGATCAAAGGCTGGCAGGCCACGCGGCTGGGTTTTCGTCATCGCTCGGAGCCGGTGGTGCGCATGAACGACCCGCGGGGGCGCCCGGTTTACTGGGTTGGCCCGGCGGGCGAGGGCCAGGATGCCGGCCCCGGAACCGACTTCCACGCGGTGGCCAACGGCTTTGTGTCCGTGACCCCGCTGAAGATCGATCTGACCCACCACACCCAGGTCCGTGAACTCGAGACCTGGCTGGGGCCTGGCGGGCCGTGATGTCCCACGGGGTCAGCCCCCAGGGCATCGGGATGACCTCGGCGCGAGCGCGCGAACGGCTGGTCGCGCGTCTGAAGCAGGGCGGCATCCGCGACCCGGAAGTGCTGGAGCGCATTCGCAGCGTACCCCGGCACCTGTTCGTCGATGAGGCGCTGGCCAGCCGCGCGTACGAGGACACCGCGCTGCCCATCGGCTTCGGTCAGACGATTTCCCAGCCCTGGGTTGTCGCGGCGATGACCCAGGCCTTGATCGAAGGGCGCGATCTGCCGCTGGGTCGCGTGCTGGAAGTCGGCACCGGCTGTGGCTATCAGAGTGCGGTGCTCGCGCCTTTCGCGGAAAAAATCATCAGTATCGAGCGCATCGGTGCACTGGCACGCCGTGCCCGGCTGCGTCTGCGGGAGCTCAAGTGCCATCATGTCTCCGTGCGCCATGCCGACGGTATGGCGGGCTGGCCCCAGCTCGCGCCCTACGACGGCATCCTCGTGGCCGCCGCCCCCGAGCGGCTGCCCGAGGCGCTGGTGGCGCAGCTGGCCGAGGGCGGACGGTTGGTCATGCCGGTCGGTCGCGAGGGTGCTCAGCGGCTGGTCCGCGTCACCCGTCGCGACGGGCGTCTGCGTCAGGAGCGTCTCGGTAGCGTCAGTTTCGTGCCCATGCTGGAGGGTCTGGCGCCATGAGGGTGTTCTCGGCGCTGTACCTGCGGGGGATGCACGGGGCCGGCCATCGACACGCTGGCACGGGGTTCGACCGCTGGGGCGTCTGGGCCGGGCTGGCGGCGCTGCTGGCGGGGTCTTTCTGGCTGCAGCGATGAGCCTGTGGGTCAGGGCGGCATTGCTGCTGTTGATCTCGGGCGTGCTGCTCACGGCCTGCGGGGGCCAGGCCACGCGCTGGGATCCCGGCCCGCGGCAGCCGGCCGCCAGCCCTGGTGGACTCTATGTGGTCCAGCGCGGGGATACGCTCTATCAGATCGCCTTCCGCCATAGGCTGGACTGGCGCGATCTCGCCCGCTGGAACGGGCTGGGCAGCGGTGAGCTGATCTATCCTGGCCAGCGGCTGCGCCTGCATCCCCCGCCCGGAGGCACGGCGCAGGCGGCACGGCGGCCACCGCCCGCCGACGAGCGACCGCAGGCCACCGCGCCGCCGCGCACGGCCTCGGCGCCCGCCGCGAGCCC
>PWZL01000068.1 GCA_003567475.1 Gammaproteobacteria bacterium
ACGTGCGTGCCGCCGTCGCCCACGCCGAAGCGGCGCGCGCGCCCAGCGGCCGCCCGACGGGGCTGTTCCTGGACGAGGTCCACCGGTTCAACAAGGCCCAGCAGGACGCCTTCCTCCCCTATGTCGAGGACGGTACGTTGACCTTCATCGGCGCGACGACGGAGAACCCGTCCTTCGCATTGAACAACGCGCTGCTGTCGCGGGCGCGCACTCACGTGCTGAAGGCGCTGACGGCCGAAGATCTGCTGGTCCTGCTGCAACGCGCCCTTGGGGATGTTGAACGTGGGCTGGGGGCGCTGGACAGGCTGAGCATCGACGCCGAGGTGCTTACCGCGATTGCCGTGGCCGCCGATGGTGATGCCCGTCGCGCGCTGGCGTTGCTGGAACTCGCCGCCGAGCTGGCCATGGTCGCAGAGCCCGCCGGTCGACTGACGGCGACGGCCCTGCCGCAGCTGCTCGGCGCCGGGCTCCGGCGCTTCGATCGCCAGGGTGAGGCGTTCTACGATCAGATCTCGGCTCTGCACAAATCCGTGCGGGGATCCGACCCGGATGCGGCGCTGTACTGGCTGTATCGCCTGTTCGATGGCGGTTGCGATCCGCGGTATGTCGCCCGCCGGGTGCTGCGTATGGCCTCCGAGGATATCGGGAACGCCGACCCCCGCGCGCTGCGCATTGCGCTGGACGCGGCGGAGGTCTACGAGCGGCTCGGCAGCCCGGAAGGCGAGCTTGCCATTGCGCAGGCGGTGGTGTTTCTGGCCTGCGCGGCCAAAAGCAACGCGGTGTATCGGGCGGCAGGGGCCGCCGCACGGGATGCTGCCGCCTTCGGCTCCCTGGAAGTGCCGCTGGCATTGCGCAATGCACCGACCCGGCTGATGAAATCCCTGGATTACGGCAAAGACTACCGCTATGCCCACGACGAGCCCGATGGTTTCGCGGCCGGCGCGTGCTACTTTCCTGAGGAGATGCCCGAGCGGCAGTACTACCAGCCGGCCGATCGCGGGCTGGAATCCCGGATCAGTGAGAAACTGACGGCGCTCAGACGCCGCAACGGTCAGGCCAGACCCGACTAACGACGCCCGAGTGGCGGACGTACCGTCACCCCCGCGAACCAGTTTCGCCCGGGGGCGGGCTCGTAGAAGCGTCGATTGGCATCATTGATGCGGACATTGGAAAAATACTCGCGATCCGTCGCATTGTTCAGGGCGACGAAGGTTTCCACCGCCCAGCCGTGCCAGTCAGTGCTCAGCCCGGCCCGTACATTCACCACCGCGTAGCCCCCGACTTCGGTGAGGTTGGCATTTTCGGTATACAGGCTGCCCGCCGTGAACAGATCGACGATTGCGAATCGTCCCTGGCCATCCCGCCAGGCGAGTTCGGCGAACAGGGTCTGGCGCGGGATGCCAGGCAGTCGATTGCCGTCGAACCGGTTGCCCGCGGCGTCCTCGAAGCGCCGGTAATCGAACTTCGACCAGGTGTAGCTGCCCGCCAGGGTCAGCCTCTCGCTGGCCTGCCAGCGCACACCCAGCTCAGCGCCGTTGCGCCGGGTCTGCCCGGCGTTGCGGAAAAAGATCCGCTCGTCTGCCACGCCCTCGAGCTGAAACGGTGTCAATTCGTTACGCACGCGTGTGAAATGCACCGCGGCTTCATACTGCAGCCGGCTCTGGCGCCCACGCAGGCCGACCTCCACGCTGGTGGCCTCCTGCGGCTGGAGATCCGGGTTGAAGCCCGCGGTACCCGCCGGGTTCGCGAACTCCGTGAAGGTCGGGGTTTCGAAGGCGCTGCCCACCACCGCGTAAACCTGATGGCTGGGCGCCAGTGCGTAACTCAGACCGCCGGTGAGGCTGGTCTCGCTGAAGTTCCGTCGGCCTGAAAAATCGCGCTCTCCGGGCTGGAAGCGATCGTCTATCCGGAAGCGGATGCGGTCGAAGCGTGCGCCGGCGGTGGCGGTGAACCGCTCGGTGAGCGCGAGATCACCCTGCACGTACGCGGCCACGAAGCCGGCGCGCTCGACCTGGTCCAACACCCGTGGGCCGAAACTCGCGTCAAACTCCCGGCGGAAGCGGTCCCGGTCATCGCGCTGTTGCTCGGCGTCGAGGCCGGCGGTGTAGTTCAGCGCTCGGCCGCCCAGAGGCACTTCGTGGGTGTACTGCACCCCGGTGCCGTAGAACTCCCGATCGAAGCCCACAATGCTGGCGCCCGGGAACGGCAGCTGCTGGAGAAAGTCGCGCTGGGTGTAGAACGCGCGACTGCGCAACTGCCCGCCATGGGCGAGCGTGCTGTCCCACACCAGCCCCAGCCGCCACTGCTCGACATCCTGGCCGGCGTCGAAGCGCGCCGAGAACAGGTTCGGCTGGCGACGGTCCGCCGCCACCTGCTCGGCGGTCAGTCCCCCCGGGTCCTGTGAGGTCGGTCCGTCGAGGTAGGTCAGCAGGGCCGTCAGGCGGTGACGCTCGCTGAAGGCATAGCTGAGCTTGGAGCGCAGCAGGGTTTTGCGGGCACGGCTCTGCTCGCGATAGCCGTCGTAGTCCATGTGCCAGGCGCTGACATGCCAGTCCCAGGCGCCTTCGGCCCCGCCGGCCTGCATCGCCGCGCGGCCAAAACCATAGCTGCCGGCGATCGCGCTCAGGGCCAGCCCGGGTGCGCTGGCCCCCGAGGCCGTCTCGATGCTCACGACACCCCCGGTGGCGTTGCCATACAGCGCCGAGTTCGGTCCGCGCAGCACCTCGATCCGCTGCACGGCGAGCAGGTCGATCGTGTCCACCTGGGACTGCCCATCCGGTGTGGTCTCGGGCAGCCCATCGACGAGGACACGGACCCCACGGATGCCGAACGGGGCTCGGGCGCCGAATCCGCGCACCGAGAGACGGACATTCTGCGCGAAGTTATAGCGGTTCTGCAGATAGACGCCGGGGACGCGGTTCAGCGATTCATCGAGCTGCAGCTGCTGCCGGCCTTGGCCGGCGTCCAGCGCATCGAGCACGCTGAGCGCGCCCGGAGTCTCGAGCAGCGCCCGCGTGAGTCGCTGCGCCGTGACTTCAATCTGTTCGAGATCGCCGGGTGCCGTGGCGAAGGTGATCGTCGGTGGCGCAGCGAAGACTGCGCCGAGTGCCGCGGCCAGCGGGCGTGCCCGGCGTCTGGGCAGCCGGCGCGGTGCGACGACGTCTGAAGGGGTGGGCATTGTTCCGGCCTCCATGCAGGCCACGCGCAGCCTTGCACGTGTATCTCCATCCAAGAGGGGTAAGCTAGCACGCCCGGCGGCTCACGCAAGCCGGACGTTGGAGTTCGACGACGCCGTCGATCCGCGATATCTTGCGCCCCGCACCTGATGCGCACGCCACCCGCCGCCCTCTGCGGAACACCGGAGCCGATATGCTGGACCCGAAAAGACTGAGACACGACATCGATGCCGTCGTCGCCAACCTCGCTCGCCGCGGCGTGACGCTGGACGCGACCGCCTTCACCGCGCTGGAGGCGCGCAGAAAGGCCGTGCAGGTGCAGACCGAAGAATTGCGCAACGAGCGCAATGCGCGTTCAAAAGCGATCGGCCAGGCGAAGGCTCGCGGTGAGGATATTGCCCCGCTGCTCGCGGATGTCGGGCGACTGGGTGAAGCGCTGAAGGCCGCGGATGCCGAGCTCGAGGCGGTGCAGCGGGCCCTGGAGGAGCTGCTGCTGGGACTGCCGAACCTCCTGGAGGACAGTGTGCCGGACGGCGCGGGTGAGGCGGAGAACGTCGAGATCCGGCGCTGGGGCGAGCCGCGGCCCCTGGGCTTCGAGCCCAGGGATCACGTCGCTCTCGGCGAGACGCTCGGGGCGCTGGATTTCGAGACGGCGGGGCGGATCACCGGTGCGCGGTTCGCGGTCATGCAGGGCGGGCTTGCCTCGCTGCACCGGGCGCTGATCCAGTTCATGCTGGATCTGCACACCCGCGAGCATGGTTATGTCGAGGCCTATGTGCCCTACATCGTCCACCGGCGTGCGCTCGAGGGCACCGGCCAGTTGCCGAAGTTCGCAGAAGACCTGTTCGCGCTTGCCGGCGAGCACGAGTATTTCCTGATCCCCACCGCGGAGGTGCCACTGACCAATCTCGCGCGTGAGCGGATCTTCGAGGCCGACGAGCTGCCACTGCGGCTCGCAGCGCACACGCCATGCTTTCGCTCGGAGGCCGGGTCGTACGGGCGCGATACCCGCGGCATGGTGCGCCAGCATCAGTTCGAGAAAGTGGAGCTCGTTCACCTCGTGCCGCCGGCGCAATCTCTGGCGGCGCTGGAGACGCTCACCTCGCATGCCTGCAAGGTGCTGGAGCTGCTCGAGTTGCCGTATCGGGTCATGGCGTTGTGTGGGGGGGATATCGGCTTCAGTGCGAGCAAGACCTACGATCTCGAGGTCTGGCTGCCAGGCCAGCAGAAATACCGCGAGATCTCTTCCTGCAGCACCTGTGGAGACTTCCAGGCACGCCGGATGCAGGCCCGCTGGCGTCACCCCGACACCGGCAAGCCGGAGCTGCTGCACACGCTGAACGGTTCGGGGGTTGCTGCCGGTCGGGCCTTGATCGCCGTGATGGAAAACTACCAGCGCGAGGATGGCAGTATCGAGATACCGCGGGTATTGCGGTCGTACATGGGGGGCGTGGATGAGCTCAGGGTGCCGGGCTGAGGACGGGCCGGGCGGGCACACGAGCCCGCCTCACCCCCGCGCCTGCTCAGTCTCGACGCCGGCGGGGTAAGCGGTCCAGACGCCAGACCTGCTCACGCGCTGAGGTCAGGCCTGACTCTGCAAAGCGGGGGTTGTCCCCGAGGGCCTCTCGGGGGGCGCCCAGCGGGGTAAGCTGCCATTGCGAGCCTGCCAGCGCGGTGACCTCTGCATCCGGGACCGCAAACGGCGGCCCATCCATCGCCGCAGCGTCGTAATCGAGGGTGAGCAGCAGCCCTGGTGCGCCGGTGGGCAGCAGGCTGGCGAGGTGGTCGACATAGTGAGGACGGACATCGGCCGGCAACGCGATCAGTGCCGCGCGGTCGTAGAGTGCGTCGACCCGGCCCAAGCGCTCGCCGTCAATGGCGAAGATATCGCCGCAGAAGATCTCGATCCCGGGTGCCTGCCAGATGACCAGGTCACCGGTCACCTCGCAGCGCGGCTGAAGGTGCTGCTCGGCAAAAAACGCCTGCACCGCAATCGGACTGAGTTCCACACCGACCACGTCATGGCCACGTGCTCTCAGCCACGCCATGTCGATACTCTTGCCACACAGCGGCACGAGTACGCGCGCGGGCACGGGCAGCTCGAGCCCCGGCCAGTGCTCGACCAGCCTGGGATTGACGTCATCGAGGTGAAAACCGATCCGGTTATCCCGCCAGCGTTCATGCCAGAACTGCGGGTTCATGCCAGCCGCCTGAGGATGTGGGGCAGCGGCCGAGGGCCCGAGAGAGAAGAAACCCCGCACCAGGGCGGGGTTTCTGCTGTACGACCTGCGCTGCCGGGCATCGCCGGACTCAGTCGTCGCCGCCCATGCCGAACAGTTGCAGCAGGCTCACGAAGATGTTGTAGATGCTCACGTACAGGGTGACGGTGGCCATGATGTAGTTGGTCTCGCCACCGTGCACGATCTGCCCGGTCTGGAACAGGATGAGCGCACCCATCAGCAGAATGATCGCTGCGGAGATGACCGACGCATAGGCCGAGAGGTCGAAGAACAGACTGGCCAGGATGACGCCGAGCAAAGCGAATACGCCGACGATCACGAAGCCGCGCAGAAAGCTGAAGTCCTTGCCGGACATCAACGCATAGGCGGACAGACCGACGAACGCCAGGCCGGTGGTGCCGAGCGCCGAAACGATGACCTGACCTCCATTGGGCACCATCGTGAGGTAAGCCGACAGCAGAGGGCCGAGCGTCAGGCCCATGAAGCCGGTCAGTGCGAACACGCTCACCAACCCCAGCGCCGAATTACGGGTGATATGGGTGAGGAACAGCAGTCCGAAGTAGCCGCCCAGGGTCACGAACGGACCGAGGTAGGGCATCTGCGTCGCCATGGCCACCATAGCCATCAACGCGCTGAACAGCAGCGTCGCCGAGAGCAGCATGTAGGTATTGCGGAGCACCCTGTTCGTCGACAGGACGTCCGCTGCCGACGGGCGCCGGGCAATGACCTGTTCCTGGCCGAAACGACGTGGCTGCATTGTTTTCCTCCAGTTAATGAAAGGGTTGGTCAATCGGTCCGGATGTTAGCACACGCGAACAGGGCGACAAGGTGCCGCCAGTCGCGGAACACGCCCCAGTGTTGGCCGCTTGCTTTAGACCGTGTCCACCGGGAAAATTCCCGGAGCAGACCGATGCCGGAGAGGTGGCAGAGCGGTTGAATGCACCGGTCTTGAAAACCGGCAACGGGGCGACCCGTTCGAGGGTTCGAATCCCTCCCTCTCCGCCACTCCGTCAAGCGCGTAGCCTCCGCCAGCTACGCCCCGTGCGGGCGAGCCGGGGCGCTGCCTGCGGCGGCGCCTGTGAGGGGGTTTGGAGGCGGGTGTGAGCGCGTTTGCGTCACCCTGTCGCGCGCCTTGCGTTGTGCGCGTGCGGTGCGCAGAATTCACGGCTGACCTCGTGTGCCGCAGCCGCTTCCGGCCAGCGGAGCCACCCGCCTCGCGTGCGGCGATCCGATGACGCGCGCGCCACCCTTGGAGAGCCCATCCCAGTGAATGACATCGATGCCCGCGCGGCGGCGGCGGCCCGTTTCGATATCCCGGGGCGCGTGCCCAGTTTCATCCACGGTGAGCCCAGTTTCTCGGCTGGGGGCGATGACATCCCCGTCATCGATCCTGCGACGGAAGAACAGATCAGCACGCTGCGTGAGGCGGATCCTGCCGAGGTCGATGCTGCCGTGCGCTCGGCCCGTGAGGCTTTCGAGCACGGCCCGTGGCCCGGCATGGACATCGATCGTCGCAAGGATATTCTCTATGCGATCCGCGATGTCCTCCGTGCCAACAGTGAGGAGCTTGGTTATCTCGAGACCGTCAATACCGGTCTGACCCTGGCCAATATCGAGCGCCATGTCGAGCGGATGGCGAAGAATTTCGAGTTCTTCGCCGAGGTCATCAGCACGGTGGCGGGCGAGACCTACACGCAGGACACGCGCTACCTGACCTACGTCACCCGTGAACCCAAGGGTGTCGGCGCGATGATCGCACCCTGGAACGCGCCCCTTGCGCTGGCCTCGATGCGGGTGGTCACCTGCATCGCCTTCGGCAATACCTGCGTGCTCAAGCCTTCGGAGTACACCCCGCTGTCGATGTACCGGATGGTGGAGCTGATGCACGAGGCGGGCCTGCCGCCCGGCGTGGTGAACCTGGTCAATGGGCGTGGTGGCATCACCGGCACCCGTCTGGTGGGGCACGAGGAAGTCGACATGGTCGGCTTCACCGGGGGCACCGAGACCGGCAAGGCCATCATGTCGGCGGCTGGCAAGGCGCTCAAGCCGGTCATCCTGGAGCTTGGCGGCAAGTCGGCCAACATCATTTTCGAGAGCGCGGATCTCGACCGGGCGCTGGACGGCGCCTTGACGGGCATTTATGCCAACAACGGCCAGCAATGCCTGGCCGGCTCGCGCATCCTGGTGCAGCGTTCGATCGCCGAGGACTTCATCGCACGCTTTGCCGAGCGCGCGCGCCACATCCGGATTGGCGACCCCTTCGACCCGACCACCGAGATCGGCCCCCTGTGCTATCGCGCTCACATGGAGCGGGTGTTGTCGTACGTGGACATCGCCCGGGCGGACGGCGCCGAGGTGATCGCCGGTGGGCAGCGTGCGACGGGCTTCGAGCGTGGTCTGTACGTTGAGCCCACCGCCGTGTTGGCGCCGAGCAATGCCACGCGGGTGGCCCAGGAAGAAATCTTCGGGCCCTTCGCCACTTTCCTGATCTTCGATGACATGGAGGAGGCGATCCGGATCGCCAACGATTCGCGCTTCGGCCTGGTCGCCTATGTCTGGTCCAACGAGCTCAACACGGTCATGCGCTGCAGCCGCGAGATTCGTGCGGGCACCATCTGGGTCAACACACCGATGAGTCGGGAGCTGCGGGCGCCTTTCGGGGGCTACAAGGAATCCGGCATCGGCCGCGACGGCATGCACGACAGTCTGCAGTTCTTCACCGAGCCGAAGACGACCACCATTCCCATGGGGGCCGTGCCGGCAGGCAATTTCGGGAAACGCTGAGCCGTGGCAGCCACCGTTCTGAAGCGTCTCCGGGATCTCGCCATCCTGCTGTTCGGCCTGACACTGGTGCTGTTTTTCATGCTCCGTCTGGCGGGCGATCCCGCAATTGTCATGGCCGGGCCCGATGCCACGCTGGAACAGGTGGAGGCCCTGCGGGCCCAGTATGGCCTGGATTTGCCGGTGTGGCAGCAGTTCCTCGTGTATCTGCGTAACGTGCTGCTGCTCGACTTCGGGCAGTCGCTGGCCAGCGGTGTCCCTGCCATGGAGAAGGTCATGACCATGCTGCCGGCCACGCTGCTGCTGACCTTCCTGGCGATGGGGTTCACTCTGGTGGTGTCGATTCCGTTGGGCGCCTGGCTGGGCTATCGACCCGATGCGCCCTCACGCAGGATGACGGGCTGGCTGGTATTCATCGGCCAGGGGGTGCCGGGGTTTGTCGTCGGTCTGGTGGCCATCCAGGTCTTCGCGGTGAATCTCGGCTGGTTGCCCTCGCTTGGGTATGGCAGCGTCCAGCACTGGATTCTGCCGACCATCTCGCTGGGGGCGTTCCTGATTCCCAAGCTGACCCGCGTCCTCGCCGCCAACGTCGCCGAGGCCATGCGCGAGGATTACATCCGGACCGCCCGCGCGAACGGCGCCCGCTCCAGGGAGCTGCTCACCCGCTACGCCCTGCCCAACGCCTTGTTGGGGGCCACGGCGCTGGTCGGCACGCAGTTCGCCTTCCTGATCAGCGGCACCGTCGTGATCGAGATCATTTTCTCCTGGCCCGGCATCGGCTGGTTGTTGATCGAGTCGACCCAGACGCTGGATTTCCCGGTCGTACAGGCGATTGCCATCGTGGTTGCCGTGCTGGTGTTTGGGATCAACCTGCTCACCGATCTGGCTTTCCGGTTCCTTGACCCACGGGTCGGGCAGGGGAGCACCTGAGGATGGTCGTCAGTGTCGAAAAACGCCTGCAACGCAGCAGGATTCGCCTGGGCGGCACTCTGGAACTCTGGCTTGGCGGTGTGCTTGGACTGAGCCTGCTTCTGCTCACCGTGTTTTCCGGGCTCGTGCAGTCGCACGATCCCATGTATGGCGACCTGATGGTCCGCTTTGCCTCGCCGGGGACGCCCGGTCACTGGCTGGGGACCGACAATCTGGGCCGGGACATGTGGTCGCGCGTGGTGGCGGGGCTGGCCTGGTCACTGTCCTGCGCGCTGGTGGCGACGCTGATCGCCGCGGTGATCGGCACGGTGCTGGGCCTGCTGGCCGCCGAGAATCACGGCAGGTTGCGTGGTGCGATCCGCCAGGCCGTCGATCTCGTGCTGGCATTTCCCGGTCTGGTCGCCGCGATCTGCGTCATCGCGGTGGTCGGCCAGGGGTTCTGGCCGCTGGTGCTGACCCTCGGCCTGCTGACCTGGCCGGTGTTCGCGCGGGTGGTGTATGCCGAGGCCCTGTCGTTGCTCGAACGCGATTACGTGCTGGCAGCCCGGCTGGTCGGCGTGAGCCGCACGCGGATCCTCTTGGGACATGTGCTGCCCGGCCTGCGGGCGACGCTGCTGGTCATGCTCGCCTTCCACTTCGCCGACATGCTGATTGCGGAAAGTGCGCTGTCCTTCCTCGGGATCGGGGCGCCGCTCGGCGATCCAACCTGGGGCAACATGCTGGCGGAGAGCCGGCAGTTCCTGTTTCGCGCGCCGTGGATGCTGTTCGTCCCGGCCGGGGCGATCATCCTGGCAGTCGTCACGGCCAATCTGCTGGGTGACGGTATCGCGGTGGCAGCCCGCAAGCGTGGCCGGGGTATCGATGTCTAGCCCGTCTGGCACTCACTGACAAAAAAGGCCGACACCCCTGCAGGTGTCGGCCCTGGTGCTGGCCCGGTCAGGCCGCGGGCGTGTCAGAAGCGGAAGCGCAGGCTTGCACCGACCTCACGACCACGGTCCACACCCACCGCCAGACAGCGCTGGATCGGGCTGAAGAGCGTCCCGTCTCCGCGGTCCCGATACAGACAGGAGTTGGTTGCAGAGATGGCTGGTGATCCCGGCTTGTCGCTGTCGAACAGGTCACGGACGAACACCGCAACTTCCCACCAGCCGGCGTCCACGGCGGCGCGGAGGTTCACCCGGGTGATGGGCTTGATCTCCGCCAGGTTGGCCGCGTCTGCATAGGTCTTGCTCTGGTAGGTGAGACTGCCATCCAGCTGGATATCCATGTCGGCATTCAGCGGGAAGAAGTAGGTGCTCCGCACATTACCCGTCCAGCGGGGCAGACCAATCGAAGTCAATCCCTTGAAGGTGCCGCCATCGAACAGGCGCTGCAGATTGCCATCCGTAGGCAGGGTCTCGGACGTGAACTGGTGTTTGGCCATCGCCAGTCCGGCCGCGATGCTCCACTGTTCGGTGAGTGCTGCCCGCGTGTCCAGTTCGAAGCCATAGCTCTCCGATTCGCCAACATTGTCAAACAGGGTGACCGGGTTGCCAGCCTGGTTGGTCGACACTGCCGAGAACTGTTGATCCTGAACATCCATGAAGAACACCGCCCCATTGAACAGGATGCGACCGTCGAGTATCTCGCTCTTCCAGCCAAGCTCGTAATTGGTCAGTTTCTCCGGTTCCACGTAGCGGAACTCGGTAGCCACCGTCTGGTTCCAGCGCCCGGCCTTGGTGCCCTGGGAAATCAGTCCATACAGCATCAGGGTATCGTTGGGCGTGTACTTCAGTGTCACTCGCGGCAGGATGTCGGTGTTGCTCTCCTTGTCCTCGTTTTCCTTGAACCCGGAGCCTGGTGTGCCGGCAGCGGTCACACAGACGGTGCAGGCGTCGAAGATGTTTTCTTCGCGCTGGAGCCGCGCTTCGGCCTCGATGGACCACTCGTCGGTGAAGTCATACCCGATGCCGCCAAACATGGCGAGATTGCGTACGCGCTCGTCGCCGCGGCTGCGACCTTCCGGGTTGTTGTCGTTGACGTTGTTCACGAAGAAATTGCTGAGGCTCTCCGAGTAGAAAAAGACGCCCGCACGCCAGCGCAACGCCTGATCCTCGGGCGAGAGCAGCCGCAGTTCGTGACTGAGGTTGCGATACTCGGAGGAGGTCGCATTGAAGAAAAACGGAAATTTCGCACCTGGTGCCGCCGGCGGCGGTGCCGTGTAGGGTGCATCACCGAAGAACGGGTCCGGGTTGCCGCGGAAGTACAGATCCTGGTTGGTCCAGCGGTCATCAGCGCCGTAACCCATCCGGTAGCTGGCCATGATGCCGCTGGGCAGTTCGTAATCCGCGATGGTCGAGAAGAAGAAGCGGTCGCGGTCATTACCGCAGTCGATCGGGCGCCCCGCGTCGGATTCACAATCGGCCATGTCGGCCGTGGGAGCGAACAACCGGCCGACCGGCCAGATCACCCCGCTGGACAACTGCTCGGTCGGGACACCGAACGCCTCCCACTCCTGGGGGTGGGTGGTGGCGATCAGCGGAATGCTGTCACGCTCCTTACCCCACATGCCTCGGACCCGGATCGACAGTGCGTCGGTGGGCTCGAAGTACAGCGATGCCCCCCAGGAATCGGTTTCCTCACGGCCGATCGGCTGGCCCCGGGAGCCCGACAGGGCAAGTTCGCCATAGACCTTGCTCATGGCGGAGAGCTCCATCCAGACGCGATCCTGCAGCAGCGGGAACTGCACCAGGCCCGAGACCTGGTAGTTGTCCTTCTCGGCGCCGGCGTTGCTGGAGTAGTCCGCCTTGACGTTGCCGGTGAGCGAGTCGACCCGCGGGGTGGCGGTGATGTAGTCGATCGCGCCCGCGTAGGTCTGCCGACCAAACGTCGTGGCCTGGGGGCCACGCAGCACCTCGATGCGTTGCAGCTGGGTGAGGTCGAGGGCATGCGAGCCGCCGCCGGCATACACCCCATCTAGGAACACGCTGACCCCCTGGAGCTGGATGTTGCCGGTGTTCGGGGCGATGCCGCGGATCGCGAGAATGCTCGGCATGCCGCGGCCCGTGGCGGCACTGTAGTTGAGCCCCGGGGTGAAATCGGCGAGACCCCGCAGGTCGTCGATACGGAAGACGTCGAGTTCGTTCTCGCTGAAGGCCTGGATGGAGAGCGCGACATCCTGGATGCTTTCTTCGCGCTGTTTCGCGGTGACCAGAATTTCATCCACGAGCCCGCGGCTCCGGTCGCGATCCTGGGCTGCCGCTGGCACGGCCGCGATGGACAGGCCGCCGAAGACGGCCAGAGCGGTTCTCAATTTCCTGATATCTCGTTGCACAGTCTGCTCCCCATGGTTGTCCAGCTCGATAGCCTTGTAATATGGTTATAGTGTTGTCATAAGCATATGACAACATAATCGCAGAGATCAAGCGCACTGTTGCCTGCTGCCACTGCGGTCATCACGGACTTGTGGCGGGTCCTGCGGGATGGTCAACTAGGGGTGTCAGGACGCCTGCGGGCGGGGAGGGAGTCGATGCGAACGGCGATGAACCGTCGGCAGTTGCTCAGGATGTTGGGTGCCACCGCAGCCCTGTCGGCAGGCGGTGGCCTGGCCGGTTGCGCGGCCCGCGGTGGCAAAGACGCCGACGTCATTGTTCTGGGTGCGGGTATTTCCGGACTCTACAGCGCGATGCTGCTGGAGGAGGCGGGCTTCCGGGTGCTGGTGGTTGAAGCGGATCGGCGCACCGGTGGCCGGATCTTCACACTCGACACCGTCGACGGCCGGCCCGAGGCCGGGGGCTTCGAGGTCGGACCGATGTACGCCCGCGTCCTGGCGCAGGTGGAGCGTTTCGGTCTGGGCCTGCATGGTTGGCTGGGTGAATCCATTCGCTATGCGCTGCACGTTGGCGACCGGCTCATGCCGGCCAGCGCATGGAGTGCCGCGCAGGAAAACCGCCTTGCCGGGGAATTCCGGGCGCGTCCGCCGTTTACTCTGGCCAGTGCGCTGCTGCCAGAGAGCAGCCCGCTCCCTGGGCTGGAAAGCTGGCTTGAACCCGAGGTCGCGAGCCGGTGGGATCGACCTTACGGGGATTACCTGCGTGAGCAGGGCGCCGATGAGGCGGCGCTGGCACTGCTGTCTGTCGGGCTGGCTGCCGACGAGATCGACCAGATGTCGCTGTTGTGGATCCTGCGCCAGCAAAAGGTCCGGGAGTTCTCGCGGGATGCTGGCCGGCTGCAGTTCATCGATGGCGGCATGTCGCGCCTGGTGGACGCCATGCAGGGCTCACTGCACGGTGATCTCGAACTTGGCTGTCCCGTCGAGGCGATCGGCAGCGATGCGCAGGGGGTTGAGGTGCGCTGTGGCGGCGGGCGACGCCTGCGCGCGGATTTCGCTGTGAGCAGTCTGCCGCTGACGGCCCTTCGCCGGATCGCGGTGCACCCGGGGCTGCCGGAGCGCCAACGGGCAGCCGTCGAGAATATTCCCTACGGTCACGGAACGTCTGTGTTCCTGCCGGTTCGCGAGCCCTATTGGGAAGAGGATGGCCTGCCGCCTTCAATCTGGAGCGACGGCATGCTGCCGCGCGTCATGAAGTGGCAATCGCAGGCGGGTGAGTACCTGTGGGTCTATCTGTCGGGCATCGCCAACGACTTCTGCCGCAACAACCCCGACGACGTGGTTCTGGAGAAGGTCATGGCCGAGCTCTACCGGATCCGACCGTCCATGCAGGGCCGCGTAGAGCCCGGCGCGATCATGTGCTGGAGCAAGCACCCGTGGCTGCATGGCACGTTTGCCTATCGCGGTCCGGGCGATGTGCGCCGCTACGGCGCAGCGGCCTCGACGCCGCATGGCCGTGTGCATTTCGCCGGTGAGCACACCTCGGTACTGTCGATGGGCCTGGAAGGCGCCATGGAGTCGGCAGAGCGCGCGGCATTCGAGGTGCTCGAGCGCGTCAGCTGAGCTCCTGTCATGTTGTTATATAGTTAGTACATGTGCTAGCGTGGACCTGTGCCGGCCGGTCCTGGCAGGTGTCCACGGTTGTGATGGAGAAGCTCGCATGCTCAAGAATCTCTGGTATGTCGCGACGCATGCCGCAGACGTTCCCGCCGACCGGCCCAAGCATGCTCGCGTGCTGGGTCAGGACCTGGTGATTTTCCGCAGTGGTGACGGGTTTGCCTGTCTGCACAACGTGTGCGTCCACCGCGGGGGCAATCTGGCCCGCGGGGAGCTCCACGGCGCATCAGTGATGTGTCCCTATCATGGCTGGGAGTTCAATGCCGAGGGCCGCTGTACCCGAATTCCATCACTGGGTCCGGAGGCGCGAATTCCCAAACGCGCCCGCGTCGATGCTTATCCGGCGGAAGAGCGCTATGGCTTCGTGTGGGTGTTTCTCGGGGATCTGCCGGCAGAGCGCCGTCCGCCCATCCCGGACATCTTCCCCGAGTACTACGACACCGAGAACTGGCGCTGCATCAGCGGGGCGTTCCACTACAAGGCCAACTGGCAACGCGTGACCGAGAATGGCCTGGATTCGGCGCATACCCATTTCGTGCATCCGGCGTTCGGCAACCGGGAAGATCCGCGGGTGGAAGATGCGGAGATCGAACACCTGGCCTGGGGTGCGAGGACCGGACACTTCTATCAGGCGAAGGAAAAGAAAGGTGGACTCGGTGAGATCCTCGACAAGGATCGGGGTGGCCGCAAGGGTGCCTCGACAGACCTCCAGTTCCACATGTGTGGCCTGACGGTCAAGCTGAAGCAGATCATGTCGCCCGTCGTCAGTCAGATCATTTTTTCCTGCAAGACCCCGCTGGATGAAGAGAACACGCTGACGTTCTACGTCCAGGCACGAAACTACCTCATGGACCCGGATCAGGATGAAGAACGGCGCAAGGGGCTGCTCGAGGTCTTCCAGCAGGATGCTGATATCGTGGAATACATCGCCCCCCCCAAGGTGCCGGCCGGGCTGGCGGACGAGCTCTCGGTGTCCACCGACAAGATGCCCATGGCCTTCCGGATCTTCTGTAAACGCCTCGCCAAGAAAGGCTGGGAGCTTGACCCCCACGCCATCCCTGCCGTGGCGCAGGGCAAGGAGCTTCGGGTGGTGGCGTGTCCGGCGCGGCGCGAGGATCCCAGCGGCTGGACCTTCAAACCCATGCCGACAACGCTGCCGGAAAACGACGACGAGGAACTCGACATCGAGGCCGAGTCCCAGGCCGCCATGGCAAGCTGACACGGCACTCGCGCGCGGCCGATGCGATGCTGAAGAACCTCTGGTATGCCGCCTGTCTGGCGGCAGCGCTCGGTGATCGGCCGAAGGCCGTGCGCATCCTGGGCCACGATCTCGTGCTCTTCAGGGATGCCTCAGGGACGCCCGCCTGTCTCGCCGATACGTGCGTGCACCGCGGTGCGCCGCTCTCACGCGGACGCTGTGTCGACGGCAGAGTGCAGTGCCCTTACCACGGATGGGTGTACGCCACGGATGGCCGCTGCGTCGAAATCCCATCCTTGGAGCCGCAGGCCCGGCTGCCGGAGCGTGCCCGGGTCGACGCGTATCCCTGTCGTGTCCGGTTCGGGTTGGTGTGGGTGTTCCTCGGTGATCTGGCGCCGGAGGAGCGCCCCGCGATTGCTGAGTTTCTGCCGGAGTTTACGGCCACAGACCCGCCCTGGCGCTGCATCCACGGCACATTCGCCTATGCTGCGAACTGGGAGCGGGTGTTCGAGAACCATATTGACTCGGCACACACCCACTTCATCCACCCCGATTTCGGCAACCCTGACGACCCGCGGGTGCCGCGGGCGAAGGTCCAGGCAGAGGGCCTCGGGGCCTGGGCCGAGCACAGCTATCAGCCCCGGCCGAAGCGCGGCGCATTGGGGGCGCTGGTGGACGAACACCGGCCGCCGGTGCGCACCCGACTGGCGTTCGACCTGGGAGGGCTGTGCGTGCGCCTGGCCATCAGGATGACCGACACGCTACGCCAGGTGGTGTTCCAGGCGTTCACCCCGATCGATGAGCACCACACCGTCGCCCATTACATTCAGGCGAGAAACTTTCTGCTGGAGGCTGAGCACGACGAGCCGATGCGTGGCGATCTTGAAAAGATCTTCACCGAGGACCGGGAAATCCTCGAGGCTCTGCGCCCGGTGGCGGTCCCGCATGCGTTGAACGCTGAACTGTCGGTGCAGACCGATGCGTTGCCGGTGGCCTTCCGACACCAGGTTCGTCGGTGGCGCGAAGCGCATGGGGCGATCCGCTCGCCAGATCCGGCGGTCGAAATCACGGCCATTCCATCGCCGGCGCGCCGCGCACCGGGTCATTGGGTCGTCCCTGAAGCCCGGCCACAGGCCGGGCCCCGGGAGTGAGCGCCGCCGCTGCCTAGCGCTCGATATGCAGGTAGCGAGTGAGGTTGGCGGCGCGGGGGTTGTCCACCCAACCCTGCACGACTGGGCTGACCAGACGCTGACCCGAATAGAAAAACACCGGAATCAACGCATGATCTTCCATCGCCACCCGTTCGGCCTGCTGCATCAGTTCCCGTCGTTCCTCGAGATCCGGGCTGGCTGACGCGGCGGCCATCAGGGTATCGAACTGCTCATTGGCGTAGCGGGCGAAATTGGTGCTGCGGTTGGTCGAATCCAAGGTGCCCAGGAAGGTGGAGGCGTCGTTGAAGGCCGCGAACCACGCATACAGGGCGCTTTCATAGTTGCCGGAGCGGGCATCCGCGATCACCGCGCCGAAATCCGAATTGACCATTTCCATGTCCGCCCCGACCGCTCGCCACATGGCGCGCACGGCGATCACGATGTTGTTGTTGGTATCCTGGCTGTCATAGCGCATCGCCACGCGCAGGGGACTGCGCTGTGAAAACCCCGCCTCCTGCATCAGCGCGCGGGCTTCAGTCATCCGCGCCTGCATGCTCATCGACTGGAATGAGGCCTGCTGCGGGGTGTAGTTTTCGATGGTGGGGGGTACCAGCGAATAGGCGGGTTCGACCTGACCATCGAGCAGGCGGGAGACGATGCCCTCGCGATCGATGGCCAGCGACAACGCCCGTCGTACGCGGGGATCATCGAAGGGCGGACGGGAGATGTTGAGCAGAATGAAGCCGGTACCAAGCCCGGGGGACGAGCGCAGATGCCCCGGGAGATTTCGCTCGATCCAGCGGGTCTGATCGGCGGGGTAGCGCAGCGTGAGGTCGAGTTCACCGGCCCGATAGCGCTGCAGGCTGGCGGAGTCGTTCTCCAGCGGGTAGTAGAAGACCCGCTCGATCCGCACGCTCTCGGTCGCGTAGTGGTATGGATTCCGCTCGGCCAGAAGATAGGTCTGTGGCACGGCCTCGATCAGCCGGTAGGCGCCGCTCCCGACAAAGTTCGCCGGACGGGTCCACTGCTGCCCGTGCGCCTCGATGGCATGCGCCGGGACGGCGACCGCGGCAACGGCGGCCATGAGATCGGGCAGGAAGGGTGCCGGGTTGTTCAGGCGGATCTCCAGGTGGCGCTCATCGAGTGCGCTGACCCCAAGGGTCTCGATCTCAGCCTGCCCGGTGTTCACCGCACGCCCGTTCTCGATCAGGTAAAGAAACGAGGCATAGCGGGCCGCGGTGCGCGGATCCATCAGCCGGCGAAACGAATAGACGAAATCTTCTGCCGTCTTGGGCTTGCCGTCTGACCACCGCAGATTCTCACGCAGACGGAAGACGTAGGTCCGGCCGTCTTCGCTGACCTCGTAGGCCTCGGCGGCACCGTAGGTCAACTGACCTTCACGGTCGACGGTCATTAAACCCTCGAAGAGATCGTAGATCAGGATCGAAGCGGAGGTGCCGATCGCACGATGTGGATCCAGGGTGCGAGGTTCGTTACCCAGTCCGCGATGAAACACGCTGTTGTCAGCGTTCGCCGGCGCCAGCGGGATGAGCCACCCCAGCAGCGCAAACACCGCTGCGCCCGCGCAGACCCCTCTGACTTGTTTTGAAGCAGTTGAACCAGCCACAGTGCCCCTCCTCGCTGTGTTCAGGTACGTGCCGGATATTCGACCAGGCCGCAAAGCGAATACTTCCTGGAGATATCATGACTCCGGATGACCTTGCCATCCTCGAGCCGCCTGTCTTCGACCACACCGGCAAAGAAATTGTTCAGGAAAAAATGCCGACCGTCATGGGCCAGCGTGACCCGTGACCAGCCAGGTGCCGCCGGGACGTCGTAGTCCAGGACACGCTGACCGGAGGAATCGAAGCGGCAGCAGCCCTTTCCCGTGGCCATTAGCAGGCCGTCGTCCGCCAGGGTGGCGATACCGCAGGTGCCCCGCGGGTCGTCTACATCCAGGCGGAGGAGGTCGTCGAGCTGCCGGTCGGCAGCGGTGTCGTAGCGCATCACGCGGCGCCCACCCTCGGAGACATAGCGCAGCGTGCGCCCGTCCTGCTCGAAGGCCATATGCGTGACGCAGTGGAAGCCGCGCATGCCGCCGTCGATCTCGACCTCCAGGGCACGAACCGTCTGGCGTGCCGGCTCGACGTGGAACAGCCAGTGCGCGCCCCACTGGTCGTCAGGCGGGTCGCCAAGGCGAGAATGCACCCCGAGAAACAGGCCACCGTGGCCGTCGGGGAGAATGGCGCCAAAGCGTCGGCGGGGGAGCCAGGCCTGCGCCATCGGGCCTTGGCCACCAGGGTCGAAGGCGACGATTGAATAGGCCTGGGCGTCGGCGGCGTAGAGCACGCCGCTGTCCGGCTCGACCGCAACGCCTATCACGAGGCCATCCGTGCCCGTGGCGAGCGTTGTCCGAGTGCCGAAATCGGCATCCAGATGCAACAGTCGCCCAGGCCCGGCATGGTTTCGCAGATCGACATTGCTGTCATCGACATCGCTGCTGGCGACGATGATGTCACCGGCTTCGAACGCGACGGGGGAGGGGTGCGTCATGTGAGTGCCCCGCTCAGTACCAGTAATTCATCCAGCGGGCCGCGTGCTTGAGCATGCGTGCACCCTCGACTTTATCCTGTGGCAAGGCGTCGAGATAGGCGCTGTGATCGTAGCGTTCGCGGTACTGATTGAAGATATGCCGATAGATGGAGATGTGCAGATCCGGGATCCGGTGTTTCTTGCGGTACGCCTCCATGTTGATGGCAGCACGGCGCTTGGTCTCGAATACCCCGGCTTCGGTCAGCACTTCACCGCGCGGGCCGAAAATGGCCGACCGGCCAATCCAGTTGTTGCGTGGGGCATTCTCTTCAAAGAAATGCGGATTGCTGCTGCCGGTGCTGACCGAGTTGTTCACCAGTGTCGTGTACACGTCGTTGTGGTAGGAGGTCAGGCGCATGTCTTCCCATTCGCACCCGCCGGTGGCCACTCGGCAGATGATCTCGGCACCCTTCATGGCCATGCAGCGGAACAGTTCCTGTTCGAACTGCACGGACGACATTGCGATATTACCGATGTCGGTGCGGGCGACAGGGATCACCCGATCCCATCCATACATTTCGACATAGCGATCCAGGACATCGTAGATGGTGGTCGTGATGTTCTCGCTGCCCGGGAACATGCCGCGTACATTGCGCTGCTTCCAGTGCACGTCGACAACCCGGCCTTCCGGGCCGACCAGGACCTGCCAGTTCATCACGTGATCCTTCCAGTCAGGATCCCTGGCAAGACAGCCGAAGGCGATGTAGCAGTTGTATGCCTTGGCCTTCGCTGCGATCGCTTCGACTTCCGGACCGGGAACGTCGATCGCGACGCGCAGATATTCCGCCCGTTTCCAGTCGGGCTGGTAGCCCTGTAGCGGGAATTCGTGAAAACACAGCAGATCCGAGCGCCCGCCGTAGCCCTGTGCCTTGTCAATGCACGACAGGGTGTAGTCGAGGTTCTCCCTGATTCCCGCTGCCGGATTCGCACCGTCCACGCCGCGTACCCGCGTCTGGACGACGGCAATGGCGGTCACCGGTTTTCTCAGCGGAACCGTTGGATAGCTCCCGTCCTCCCGGACCAACTGCGGAATTTCGTCCCTGTCACTCATGTCACTCCCCCGTGGGTTTCTCGGTGTGGGTGTCGCGCGTGATGTCCTGCCAGTAGTGGCAGGCGACCTGGTGCGCCTCGGAGCCGGTGGACTCCAGCGCAGGCGTCGCCTTGAGACACAGTGGCGTCGCGTGGGGGCAGCGCGTACGGAATACGCAGCCCGATGGTGGATTGAGAGGCGAGGGCAGATCGCCCTCGATCAGTTTCTGTTCGCGCTGTCTGGCCTGGCGCGGGTCGGGGATCGGCACGGCCGACAGCAGGCTCTGGGTATACGGGTGCCGCGGCGTGTCGAAGATCTCACGCTTCGGACCGATCTCCATCAGCTTCCCGAGGTAGAGCACCATGATGCGGTGGCAGAGATGCCGTACCACCGAGAGATCATGGCTGATGAAGATGTAGGACACCTCGTACTCAGCCTGCAACTCGCGCAGCAGCGCAATGATCTGGGCCTGGATAGAGACATCCAGTGCGCTGACCGGCTCGTCACAGACCACCAGACGCGGTCTCGAGATCATGGCGCGGGCGATGCTGATTCGCTGGCACTGACCACCGCTGAACTCATTCGGATAACGGTTCATCATTTCGGGCCGCAGCCCGACCCGGCGCATCATCGAGGCGGCGCGGTCTTCCGCTTCGCTGCGAGCGATACCAGGCTCGAACGAATACAACGGCTCCCGAAGAATCGCCCCGACACTCATTCGCGGGTTCAGACTTGCGAGCGGGTCCTGGAACACGAGTTGCAGCTCGCTTCGCTTGACGTTCATGGCGTCTGCGTCGAGACGGCAGAGATCCTCCCCCTGCCAGATCACCCGCCCCGCGGTCGGCGGGATCAGCTGGAGCACGGCGCGCCCGAGTGAAGACTTGCCACAACCCGACTCACCGACCACTCCGAGGGTCTCGGCCGGCCCCAGACTGAAGCTGACGTCGTCGACTGCCTTGAGCATGCGTGGTCCGGAGAACAGCCCGCCCCCAACGGGAAAGTGGACGCGCAGGTTCTCGACCTGCAGCAGGCGGCGCGTCATGGCAGCTCCTCTAGGTGACAGGCCTTGAGGTGCCCGGGTTGCGCAGTCTCCAGTATCGGGCGCTCGAGTTCGCACCGCCCGAACGCATAGGGGCAGCGTGGCGCGAAGGCGCACCCGGGGGGGAGCGCCTCGAGATCAGGGGGTTGGCCCGGAATGGCGGTCAGTTCCTCGCTGTCGCGGTCGGCCCGCGGCATGCACGCCAGCAGCCCGCGGGTATAGGGATGGCGGGGAGCATAGAACAGCTCATCGACGGGGGCATGTTCGACGACCCGACCGCCGTACATGACCATTACCTCGTCGCAGAGCCCGGCGACCACGCCCAGATCATGCGTGATCATCACCAGCGCCGTGTTGGTATGGTCGGCCAGCCCCTTGAACAGTTTCAGGATCTGCGCCTGGACGGTGACGTCGAGTGCCGTGGTCGGTTCGTCGGCAATCAACACATCGGGCTGGCAGAGCAGCGCCTGCGCGACCATGACGCGCTGGCGCATGCCGCCGGAAAACTCATGCGGATACATGCGATAGCGTTTCTCCGCCTCGGGGATACGGACCAGTTCGAGCATCTCCAGGACCTTGGCACGCGCCGCGCCGCGGCCCAGGCCGCGATGCTGCGTCAACACTTCGGAGAGCTGTTCGCCGATACGCTTGTGCGGCGTCAGTCCGGTGATCGAGTCCTGGAAGACGATGGCGAGCTTCTCGCCACGAATCGCGTCCAGGCGGCGCCTGGATACGTTGAGAATCTCTTCGCCGTGCAGTTTGACCGAACCGCTGGCGTGGCCGTTGCTCGCCAGCAGGCCGAGGATCGCCAGGAAGGTCTGGCTCTTGCCCGAACCGGATTCACCGACGATGCCCAGACATTCGCCCCTTTGGAGGTCGAAAGAGATGCCGTTGACTGCGCTGATCCGGCCATTGGGCGTGTCGAAGTGCACGGTGAGATCACGGCACTCCATGACGGTCCGCTGGTCGCTGGCGCTGGCCGGGCGTCGCCCGGGCCGTGCGTGGGTGGCTGCCATCAGCGGCCCTCCGGGTCGAGGGCGTCGCGTAGACCGTCGCCGATGAAGTTGAAACAGAACAGGGTGATCGCGAGGAACGTGCCGGGAATCAACAACAGCCACGGGCCGGTGTCGATATTGGCCGCGCCCTGGGAAATCAGCGTGCCCCAGCTGGTCATGGGCTCCTGCACGCCAAGGCCGAGGAAACTAAGGTAGCTCTCGACCAGGATGGTGGTCGGGATCAGCAGGGTGACGAACACGATCACCGGGCCTACGATGTTCGGCACCACATGGCGCCGGACGATGACGAGGTTCGACAGGCCGATCGCGCGCGCCGCTTCCACGTATTCCTTCTGTTTCACCGAGAGTGTCTGACCGCGAACGATGCGCGACATCGTCAGCCATTCGACCGCGCCGATACCGATGAACACCAGATAGATGTTTCGACCGAACACCGTGACCAGGATGATGATGAAAAACAGCAGGGGCAGCGCGTAGAGCACATCGACGATACGCATCATGAAGTTATCGATCTTGCCGCCGAAAAACCCCGCCACGGAGCCCCAGGTGACCCCGATCACCAAAGCCACGGCTGTGGTCATCACACCGATGGTCAGCGACACGCGGGCGCCATAGAACGTCCGCACGAACATGTCGCGACCGTTGGAGTCGGTGCCGAACCAGTGGCCGTTTTCCAGCGTTGGCGGTACCAGGATGTACTCCCAGTAGAAGTCTTCCATGGTATGCGGGCTCAGCAGCGGCGCGAAAACCGCCATCACGCTGATGAGCAACAACACGATGACGCTGCCTACCGCCACCTTGTTGGACAGAAACCGACGCGTTGCGTCCTGCCATAGCGAACGGCCCACGGTTCGGCCAGCGGCCTGCATGGCGGCAAGTTGTCGATCGCGGCGTTGTGTCAGAAAGCCCATTTATTCACGCCTCACGCGGGGGTCGAGATAGCCGTAGATGACGTCGGCCAGTAGATTCAGGAGGATGATTGCGGTGGCATAGACAATGACGGTACCCATGACCAGCGGGTAGTCGCGGTTCAGCGCCCCCTGGATGAAGTACCGGCCCATGCCGGGCAGTCCGAAGATCTGCTCGATGATGACAGAGCCGGTCATGATGCCGGCGATGGCCGGGCCGAGATAACTCACCAGTGGCAGCGAAACCGCCTTTAAGGCATGCCCGGCAACCACCTTGTACTCCGGCAGTCCCTTGGCGCGCGCCGTGCGGATGTAATTCTGACGCATGACCTCCAGCATCGACCCTCGCGTCAGGCGCGAGAGAATGGCGATCTGCGGCAGAGCCAGCGCAATGACTGGCAGCACCATGTTCTGCAGGGCACCATCGTTCCAGCCGGAAATCGGCAGCAGTTTCAGGTAGAGCCCAAAGACCAGCGTCAGCACGGGTGCGACGACGAAGGCCGGCACGGCGAACCCGGTCATGGCGATGGACATGGTGACGTAATCGATCCACCGGTTGCGGTTCAACGCCGAGATGATTCCCATCAGACAGCCGAACAGCAGCGCCACGACAATCGCGGTGAGACCGAGCTTTACGCTCACCGGCAGGCCGATCGCCAGCAGTTCCGTGACGGTGTAGTCGGCGTAGGTGATGGAGGGGCCGAAGTCGCCACGCAGCAGACGCGCCATGTAGAGCATGAACTGCTCGGTGACCGGCTTGTCGAGGTCATACGCCGCTCGGAGGTTCTCGATGACCTCAGGTTCGAGCTGGGCATCGGCATCGAACGGTCCACCGGGCGCGGCCCGCATGAGGAAAAACGACCCGGCAATCACCACCAGCAGGGTGGGGAGTGCCACGGCGAGTCTTCGCGAGACGAAACTGAACAAATTTCAACCCCCCCGGTGCCGGGACCCTAGTGTCGGCCGGACCGTTGGCCGGCCATGGGCGCGGCATGCGTGTTGGCATCGCACGAGGATGCCGCGTCTGTTACGGAATTCTGTTCCGTCCGTCGTCGCTCGTCGCGCAGACGCCGGCCGATCATCAAGGCGATCACGAAGGCCGGGATCATCGCCAGTGCGCCGATTGCGAAGGGCGCGTTCGGACCGACCTGACCATACAGCGTGCCAGACATTGTCTGGCCGCAGAACCGCCCGAGACTCGAGGTGGACTGGTAGACGCCCATCACCGCCCCTCGTTCCTGGGGCCCGGCGCGACGCGACAGCAGGCTCTGCAGACTGGTGGCGAACAGCGCCGTGCCGACGCCGCTGGCCGCCATGGCGATGAACAACCCGACCATACCCTGCGCCAGGATCAGCCCTATCCAGCTCAGCGTGTACATCAGCATACCGGTCATCAGCAGGGCATGTTCTCCGAAACGCGTCGTCAGTGGTCCCATGCCGAAAAACTGGATCAGCGTAATGATGATGCCGTTGAACGAGAAGAACAGTCCGATGGTCGCTGCGTTATAGCCGAACTGGTGGTTGGCCCACAGGGAAAAAATCGATTCGCGCACCGCGGCGAAGGTGATCACGATCAGGCAGAGCATGATCATCAGTGCAATGGTGCGTCGGCGCAGGATCAGCCCTACACCCTCGCGCAGGCCAGGGCCAGAGACATTCGGCGCGCCCGCGCCGCCGCTTCGCACGGGATGGTGACTCTCCGGCAGGAACAGCAGGATACCGATCAGCGCGACGGCTGACAGGCCAGCCGCGGCCAGCGCGGGGCGCATGAAGTTCGCGTCGGCGATCTCGCCGGTGCCTGCAAGCAGGCCACCCAGCGCCGGGCCCATCACGAAACCCAGCCCGAACGCTGCGGAAATCTTGCCGAGATGTCGCGCGCGATCCTGTGGGGGCGTGATGTCGGTGATGTAGGCGTACGACGCCGCCAGATTGCCGGCGGTCAGGCCACCGAGGACCCGCGAGAGGATCAGCATGGCGAGCGTGTCGGCAAACGCCAGCATCACATAGGCGCCGATGTGCCCCGCCATGCACAGCAGCAGCACCGGACGCCGACCGATCCGGTCGCTCACGTGTCCCCAGAAGGGCGTGACCACGAACTGCACCAGCGAGTAGAGCGCCAGGATTGCGGTGATCAGTTCGGGGCCGACGCCCATCCGCTCCACGTAAAACGGCACCAGCGGGATCATGATGCCGAAGCCCAGCAGGTCGATGAACACCACCAGGAACAGGATCGTAACGGCTTTTCTGGGCGTGACGGCTGGCTTCACGGGACAGGCATCCTTGTCAGTGAGCATAATGTAATATTATTATGACGACCTGTCTACGGAGCCTGTGGTGAGGGGTGCCGCTGGCGCGGTATCTTTGGCACTCCGCCGGCGGTGGTGAGTGACTGTCATCACGGGATTTCCAAGGAGCAAACCCACATCATGAGCGACCCGACCCCGAGACCCTGGCTGGTCACGCGACGCACGATCCTGCAGGCCGCCGGTGCCGGTACCTTGCTGGCGTGGGCGCTGCCGGCGCGCGGTTATGGCGCGGCCGCGGGCGACCAGGAGCTGCTCATTGCCTACCTCGGTCTGGATCCGGACGGCACTGTCGTCGTGACCACTCCGGATGCCGAGATCGGGCAGGGGATCTACACCACCCATGCGCTGTTGATCGCCGAGGAACTCGGCGCCGCATGGGACCGCGTACGGGTGCAGTTCTCGGGCGCCGGAGAGCTCTATCGCAATCCACAGAAAAATCTCCAGGCCACCGGACGGAGCATGGGGACGACCGGTTACTTCCGGATGCTGCGCGAGATCGGCGCCATGGCCCGGGGACAGCTCTGCGCCGCGGCGGCGGCGCGCTGGCAGGTGCCGGCGGATGAATGCGATACCCGGGAGCATCAGGTGGTGCATGCGGCCAGCAACCGGACGGCAGAGTTTGCCGACTTGATCCAGGAGGCCGTACGGATCCCGCCCCCGGCAGACGTCACCCTGCGTCGAGCGGAAGACTATCGCTACATCGGTCGCAGCGCGCCCCGCCTGGAGATACCGCTGCACGCCTCGGGGCGCTCGGAGTTCACGGTCGATCTCCAGTTGCCGGGCATGAAAGTGGCAACGGTGCAGGCCTGCCCGGTGTTCGGTGGTCGGCTGGGCCGCCTGGAGGCCACCGCGGCACAGCGGATGCCGGGGGTACACAGCGTCCATGCCCTGGAGGATGCGGTGGCCGTCGTCGCCGACTCCTACTGGGAGGCGCTGCAGGCCTTGCGTCAGGTGGAGATCGAGTGGGACGAGGGCGACGGTGCGACGTTCGCCAGCGACGAGCATGCCGAGGCCTTGCGCACCCTGCTGGCCAGCGATGACGCCGAGGCGCGCATTGCGGTGTCCACGGGCGAGCCTGATGCGGTCCTCGCCGCAGCGGCAGGCCGGATCGAGGGTCATTACGAGGTGCCGTATCTTGCCCATGCAACGATGGAGCCGATGTCCTGTGTCGCGCGGGTCGCTGAGGGGCGTTGTGAGATCTGGTCCGGCACCCAGGGACCGATGCACGCGCGTGACACGGCGGCGGCCCGCGCCGGGATCGCGCCTGAGCAGGTGACGGTGCACCGCACCTTTTCCGGTGGTGGTTTCGGCCGGCGCTGGCAACGCGACTTCGTTGATCGTGCCGTGGATATCGCCACCCGTGTGCCGGGGGTGCCCGTCAAGCTGATCTGGTCGCGGGAAGAGGACATCCGCCGTGACTGGTACCGCCCGGCGTATGCTTGCAGCTTCGATGCCAGTGTGTCGCCGGAGTCGGGCATCCGCGCACTGAAGGTGCGGCTGGCAGGGGCCGGACTGTTCGAACTGAATCGGCCAGGGCATTTTGCCCCGCAGCCCGATCCCAGTGTCATGTCGGGGTTCCGGGACCATCCTTACCGGATCGAGCACCTGCATGTCGACTGGCGCCCGGTGCGCACGCCGGTGCCCATCGGCGTCTGGCGGGCCGTCGGCAATTCCCAGAACGGTTTTTTCCTGGAGTCGATCATCGACGAACTGGCCCACGCGGCGGGGCGGGATCCATTCGAGTTCCGGCGCGAGCTTATCGATGACCCGCGACGCAGGAATGTGCTGGTGACGGCCGCGGAAGCAGGTCAGTGGGGGCGCCCGCTCCCTGACGGGCATGGCCGCGGTATCGCGTTCATGGAAAGTTATGGCTCGATCGTCGCGCAGGTGGCGGAGGTGTCGGTGCGCGACCGTCGCATCAGGCTGGAGCGCATCACCTGCGCGATCGACTGCGGCACGGCCGTGCATCCCGACAACGTCGAAGCGCAGATGGAGGGCGGCATTGTCTTCGGACTGACGGCCATGATGTACGGTGCCATCGACATCGAACAGGGCCGTGTTCGCCAGGGCAACTTCAGTGATTACCCGCTGCTGACGCTGCGCGATATGCCCTCGCGGATCGAGACCGTCATCATCAACAGTGGTGCGCAGATGGGCGGTGTGGGTGAACCGGGATTGCCTCCGGCCGCACCCGCCGTCGTCAACGCCATTTTCGCGGCCTGTGGCGAACGTATCCGCGCGTTGCCGCTCGCGCGGCAGGGCTGGCGACTGGCCTGAGCTTTTCGATAACGCCTGGAGTGAACATGTTCCGCAAGCCCAATCCCCTGTCTTTACTCGCAGCCGGCCTGGTGCTGTGCGCTCCGGTGAGCGCCGACCAGGGCTTCACAGTGTCCTTGTCTGCCGGGGCGGTGTTCACTGACTGTGCGGGGTGTCCCGAAATGGTGGTGATCCCGCCAGGTGAATTCACCATGGGCTACGATGGCGGTGAACCGGGCCGCTATGAGGGCCCGGTGCGCGAGATGCAGATTGTCCACGCCTTCGCCCTGGGCCGTTACGAGGTCACGCACGGACAGTTTCGGGAGTTCGTTGAGGCGACCGGTCACCAGAGCTCTGGCGGCTGCCGGATCTGGGATGGCGAGAGCTGGCAGGAACCGGAGTGGGCTGACTGGACGGATCCCGGCTATGGCCGCCCCCCCGCGGACGAAGAACCGGTCGCCTGCGTCAGCTGGCTGGACGCGCGGGCCTATGTCGCCTGGTTGGCCGCGCAGACGGGTCAGCCCTACCGCCTGCCGACGGAGGCGGAGTGGGAATACGCTGCGCGGGCCGGCGGCGAGGGTGAGTTCTTCTGGGGGGATGACGAGGACGAGGCCTGTCGCTGGGCCAATGTCTATGATCGTGCCGGCGAGGTCGAGCACGGCTTCCCATGGGCCGCCGCCGACTGTGACGACGGCCATGCGGGCGTTGCCCCCGTCGGAAGTTTTCCAGCCAACGCATTCGGCCTGCACGATATGCTCGGTAACGTCTGGCAGTGGGTCGAGGACTGCTACCTGGTGCCTTATCCCGACGATGCGCCTCGGGACGGCAGCGCCGTGCAGGTGGAGGGACCCTGCGACCGGCGTAGCGTGCGCGGTGGCAGTTGGATCACCCGCATGTATCGTCATCGCCTGAGCTGGCGTGGCCGAGACCCGGAGCCGACGCTGTTTTCGTTTTTCGGCTTCCGTGTGGCCCGTGATCTGACCCCGCTGGAAGCCCGTCCGTGAGGTTCTGGTCACGTCGTCAGCTGCTGGCCGGCCTCGGTGGCGGTGCGGCGCTTGCGGCCCTGCCGCAACGCGGCTTGGGTCGTGGCCGCGACGATGTGATCGTGATCGGTGCCGGTCTATCGGGCCTGCACGCTGCGCTGCTGCTCGAGGAGCTGGGTGCGCGGGTCACCGTGCTGGAGGCGGACACGCGGGTTGGCGGGCGCCTGTTGACACTCGACCAGGTCCCTGGCGGCCCCGAGGCGGGAGGGCAGACGCTGGATGGCATGTATGCCCGTACACTCGAGATGTGTCAGCGGGTGGGCCTCGAAGTCTACGAGCGCAGTTTCCCGTTTCCCGGCCAGAGCATTCATGTCGGCGACGCCCTGGTGCACTCTGATGACTGGGCCTCGGCGCCGCAGAATCGCCTGCTAGGCGAGGAGCGTGAACGTCTGCCGCATCAGCTCTACGGCTGGTACGTTCGCCGCAACAATCCTCTCGAGGAATTGCTGAGTTGGCGGGACGCACCGGATCCGGCCCTTGACGGGCGTTCCATCGCCGCTGAACTGGTGGCCCACGGCGCCTCGCCGGAGGCGCTCAGATTGATGGATGTGCACTTCGACGGTGGCGGGATGGACCATATGTCGGCCCTGTTCGCCTATCGCAAGCAGCTGGTGGCAGAGTTCGGTGCCGGCAGCATGTTGCGGATTGACGGTGGCAGCCAGCGCCTCCCCGAGCGCATGGCCGAGCGCCTCTCGGGTGATCTCCTGCTCGGGCGGGCGGTGCGGGCCATCGCGCAGGATGACACGGGGGTGCGGGTCGAGTGTGCCAACGGTGAGCGTTTCCAGGCGCGTTTCGCGATCGTTTCGGTACCGTTTCCCGTGCTCGCCGACATTGCGGTGGAGCCTGCATTGCCGCCACGTTTCGCCGAAGCGGTGCGTCAGCTGCCCTACAACAGCATCACCCAGATCAAGCTCGCTTTCCGTTCACGGTTCTGGGAGCAGGATGGGCTGCCCATCCAGGTTGTCAGCGACGGCCTGGTTGAGCGGGTGATGGCGGTGCCCGATCATGACGGTGAGCTGCGCACCCTCAACGTCTGGATCAACGGGCTCGAAGCCCGCGCCCTGGATCGCTTCGATGAAGCCGAGCAGGGAAGCCGGGTACTGGCCAGTCTGGAGGCGCTGCGTCCGGCGGCGAGAGGCCAATTGGAGGTACTGGATGTCACGTCCTGGGGTCGCAATCCCTGGGCACGCGGGGCCTATCACTTCTGGGGCCCGTCGCAGGTGAGCCGATTCGGTGAAATTTTGCGCACGCCCGTCGGGCGACTACACTTTGTCGGGGAACATATGGCCGAGTTCCAGCAAGGCATGGAAGGGGCCATGGAATCGGCGGAGCGGGAAGTGTTCCGGGTCATGGACAGGCTGTAGGCGCAGCTCGCGCGAGAGGAACGCAAGTGAACAAGTTCAAACTGACGATCAACGGGCGGGCGCATGAGGTCGAGGCTGACCCGCAGATGCCGCTGCTCTGGGTGCTGCGCGACCGGCTCGGGCTCACTGGCTCTAAATTCGGTTGCGGCATCGGCGTGTGCGGTGCCTGCACCGTCCGGATGGATGGTGCGGTGACGCGCTCCTGCGTGTTCCCTGTGTCCGCCTGTGCTGGCCGAGATATCCGCACCATTGAGGGCCTATCGGAGAACATCGACCATCCGGTTCAGCGTGCCTGGATCGAAGAACAGGTCCCTCAGTGCGGCTACTGTCAGTCGGGCATGATCATGGCCGCGGTGGCGCTGCTTGAACAGAATCCCTCGCCCTCGGATGGGGACATCGATGCGGCGATGACCAACCTGTGTCGTTGCGGCACCTATCCTCGGGTGCGCCGCGCCATCCATCGCGCCGCCCAGCTGATGGCTGAGGCCTGATCCCGGCACCGCCATGGCGGTGCCGGGATGTCGCTTCAGTCCTTGGGTTCCAGTGACCGCCAGTCGCTGGTGATTTTCTCTTCCTGGATCAGCGTTCGCCGGATCAGGCCCTCGCCCTCACGGATCCACTGCCAGACACGGCTGCGGAACCGACCGCAGTCGGTGACGTTAATCATCTCGTAGAAGTAGACGCCGGGCAGCTCTGGCCGCTCCCAGTACAGGAAAGTCGAGCGGCGCTTGGGGTCGTCGGAGAGCTCGCGGACCAGCCCCTTGATGCGCGGCGAGTCGAAGACGACCTCCCGGGAGCCGTTGACGTAACCGCACGGCATGTCATGCACCTCGGTGCGGCCGTCGTCCCAGGTGTAGTAGTTGGTCTGGTGGTACGGGCGGGCCTCTTCGGGTTTGAAGCGAATGAACAGCCGTGAGCGGTGCTGATCGATGATGTTGCAGTCGGCATCAAGATGCCGATAGACACCGTCCCACACGCCTTCACGTGAGGCCAGAAGGGGCATATCCTGTTTGATGGTGGAACTCATTCGAAGGTCTCCTTGGGCTCCGCCGGCGTCGTCGCCGGCCGCTCCGGGTGCCGCGCGAGACGGTGGCCCCCGTATTGTTGTCATGTTATTATAACAACCGTAGTCAGGCAAGAGGCGTCACCATGGTTCATGACCTGCAGCACCGGATGCTGGCGAAACCGGATGCGGAAGAGGCCAGCCGCCAGCGCTATGTCCTGGCGATGAAACGCTATCTCACGGGTCGTATCCGGCCAGGAAACGCGTTGATCTACGAACAGGAGGTCGAACCGGCGTTCACGTCCGGCCATGCGGGTCGGTCACCGGACGAGCGCGCCGAGCTGCGTGAGGCGCTCCTGGCCAACCCTCACTACCAGACCTGGTGTTCGCTCAACCGCAGCTCGCAGGAAATGATGTGGCAGGCGGTGGGCGAGACGGTCATGCGTGAGAGTGAGCGTATGCGCACCGAGGCCGCGGCGCTGTGCGAAGCCCGAGAAACGCTTGGGGGGCTGAGACTCGATCCGGCATTCGAGCCGCCCGAGGTGTTGCAGCGGGTGAACATTCACCTTCAGCCAGGTGGCTACGCGCGCACGCTCGATGAGCACGACGTCCTGGCCGGTGCCTTCTATGAGTCTGGTGGCAACCTGTACTCGATGGGGCGCGGTATGGGCGGACGGGACTCCAAGGCCGGTGCGGTCATCGCCTGGCTGGCGCGGGAACACCCGACGTTCCGCCCACGCCGGGTACTCGATATGGGCTGCTCGGCTGGCGCCTCGTCCGTGCCCTATGCCCAGGCTTATCCCGACGCGGAGGTCCATGCGCTCGATATCGGCGCCGCGATGCTGCGTTATGCGCATGCCCGCGCCGAGGCACTGGGGGCCCGGGTGTTCTTCCATCAGCTCGACTGCGCGGCAACCGATTTTCCCGACGGGTTCTTCGACCTGGTGGTCTCGCATAACCTGTTCCATGAGATCTCCGACGAGACGCGCCGGGGCATGCTGGCCGAGAGCTGGCGGCTGCTGGCGCCGGGTGGCGTGTGCCTGCACCAGGACGTTGCCATCCAGAACGCCACGCGTACGCTGTTCGAACAGGTTGAACGCTCGTGGGACGTCGAGTTCAACAACGAGCCGTTCTGGGAATGTTATGCGGATGCCGACATCGTGGCGGAAATGCGGGCTGCCGGGTTTCCGCAGGACAGTGCGCGGCAGCTTGCCTTGCCGAAGATCAGCGGGCCGGGACACTGGTACGCGGTTTTCGGTCAGAAACCGGCCTGAGCGCCTGTCAGGACTTGAGATGCCGCCAGACTCTCGTCAGCGGCGCCAACAGGGCTGTCTTTCAGGTTGTCCTTCAGGGCTTGCGTCGCGGTGAGCGCACTTCGGCGCTGTTGAACGCGGAGAGTGACTCGCCGGGCTTGCGCGTCAGGTAGACGTGGTGCTGGTAGTGATCGGCGCGATACCAGGCCAGCATGCGTTCGACCGGGCGTTGTTTATCATCGAACACGATCAGCTGGATCTTGACCAGCGCGGCACCCACGGTCGTGCCCAACATCCGGGCCATGCGGGTGTCCGCCAGCGCGGCACCGATCAACTGATCGGCGGCACTGACCTTCACGCCTTTTTTTTCCAGCAGGATCAGCAGCGGATGCTGACGCAGTTCGCTTGTCGTGAAGCTCAGCCCCAGGGCGGCTGGCACACAGGCTTCCACATAACCAATGGGCTGTCCGTCCAGCAGCCGCAGATGGGTGGCGCGCAGCACGTGGCTGTCGGCCGCCAGCGCCAGATCCTTGGCAATGGCGGCATCGGCGACAACGTCTTCCAGCGCGGTGTCCACGATCTGGGTATTCTTGTCGAGTCGCTGGACTTTGCGCAGCAGCTGCTGCATATCGCCGGTGATCGGCGCCGCGGCAAGGTCCTTGACCACAAACGTGCCCAGGCCCTGCTGCCGCACCACCAGCTTTTCGTCCACCAGCATGTCGATGGCCTTGCGGATCGTGATTCGGGAGACCCCGAAGGTCTTGCAGAGTTCGCCCTCGGGCGGCAGCTTGGCGCCAGGTGGGTAGACCCCCTGGTAAATCCAGTCCCGCAACATGGAGTACGCCTGGATGTAGCGGGGTGAGCGCAATTTCTCGTCAATCAATTCCGGTGCCTGCATGGCATCTCTCCCGGTGACAGGGCATGCGGATTGGCCCGCGAGGCACTGGTCCGCTCGGCGTTTAACCCATATCATTATATCAACATGATGATTAGTGCTGTATTTCGGTTTTTTCCCGGCCCTTGGATGGCCGGGGTCACTGCGCTGGCAGTGCTGCTGGGGACGGTCACGGCCAGCGCTGCCGGTGCGGCTGAGCTGCGCTTCGCCATGGCCAACCTGCCTCGCAGCCAGGGGAATCCGTACACGGAAAACGGTTCGCCCTCCACCTACACCTGGTCGGCGATCTTCGATGCGCTCACCCGGGTGGGCGCAGACGGCACCTTGCAACCTGCCCTGGCGACACGCTGGTCACCACTGGCCGACAACCGCTGGCGCTTCGAATTGCGCGAGGGGGTGCGCTTCACCAACGGCGAGCCCTTCGACGCGCACACGGTAGTCGCCGTCGTCGACTGGCTGCGCAGCGAGGAGGGCAGACGTACCGTGATCGGTAACGAGCTCCGTTCACTCGCCGAGGCAGTGGCCATCGATGAGCACACCGTCGAGCTTGTCAGCACACGACCCGACGCCATCCTGCCCAACCGCATGTCCGCGGTGCTGATGGTGCCGCGGGAGGCCTGGGCGCGACTCGGCCCGGACGGCTTCGCGCTCCAGCCTCACGGGACCGGTCCGTTCCGTGTTGTCGAGTGGAGTGAGCGCGAGCGTACGGTGCGGTTGGTGGCGAATCCGGAATCCTGGCGTGCCCCGCGACTTACGGCGCTGACGTTGCGCGGGTTGCCCGACAAGGCGGTGCGCGTGCAGGCCCTGCGGTCCCGGGAAGTCGACATGACGCTGATCGATATCGAGGACGTCGATTTCCTGCAGGCCCGCGGTTTCAGCGTGAACCACAGTCCCTCGATGCAGGTCATGGCGCTGGCCTTCAACGCGGAGCGCGATCCCCCTTCGCCGGTGGCCGATGTGCGCGTGCGCCAGGCGCTCAACCACGCCGTCGACAAGCAGGCCATCGCCGATATCCTGCTACAGGGGATGGTGCGGCCTTCCGGGCAACCCGCATCGTTCGTGACCACGGGCTACCACCCTCACATCGAGCCCTATGCCTACGATCCGGCACGCGCGCGAGCCCTGCTCGCCGAGGCGGGCTGGCCCGACGGTTTCGACATGACGATCCACGTCGCCGAGGGTGGTGTACCCGGTGCGTCGCAGATCTACCAGGTTGTGGTGCAGTATCTGAGCAGGATCGGTGTGAGGGCGCGGCTGCAGGTGCGCCCTTTCCCGGCCTGGCTGCGTGATTATCTCGCGGGCACCATGTCGGCGGACATGTTCGGGCTGCCTTGGAACTCGGCCCCGTATAACGACGTGATGCGACCGATCGAGTACTATTCCTGCGCCAAGCGCCGGCCGTTTTTCTGCGCGCCGGAGCTCATGCCGCTGATCGAGGCTGCGGGGAGTGAGCTCGATCCGAAACGCCGCGAGGCGGTGCTTCAGGCGCTCGCCCTGCGCACGCACGAGCTCGCGCCGTCACTGTTTCTGGTCGAACAGATGGATTTGTTCGCCCATCGGGTGGACGTGGAAGACCTCGTTGTGGCGAATCGTGTCCCCGTCTACGAGCGCCTGTATATCTCCCCCCCCTGACTCAGGCGGGTATTGACGTATCCTCGATGGAGTTTCCCATGGACAAGCTCGAAGCCGTACGCCGTTCCATTGCCGAGAGTGCCGGACCCCGACCGGCCTTTTTCAAGGACCCCGATGTGGATCGTGTCCTGGCCATCACGATGGCCGTGTCGGGAGAAGTGGCCGTGATGGCCGAGCGCCTGGATACCCTCGAACGTGTGCTGGAGGAAAAGCAGCTGCTTGGCCGCGAGGAGCTTACCGGATATCAGCCTGACCCGGACGTCGTCGCCGAACGCATGCGCTGGCACGAGGCGTTCGTCAGCCGTGTGCTGCGGGTCGTCGAGCAGGAACTCGAAGTGCTGAAAAAGCAGCGCGACACCTGAAAAAAAGGCGTGCAGGACTCCCTGTCCTGCACGCCTCCCGCACCGAACCGCCGGGCGGCGGCCGGCAACGACCCACTCAGAAGTTGTAGCTGAACGTGATGCCTGCACGCCTTGAGCGTGGCAGCGGGACCAGGAACCCGCGTTCCACGGCGGTCGTGCCCGGGACGTTGTCCTGCGCCGGGTTCTCGTTGGGTCCGATATTCAGGTTCCCGAGATCGGCAAACCGCACGACTGTTGACGGCGTGCGGTCATCCAGGACGTTGTCCACGAACAGCGTGACATCCCAGGCATCGGCGCGTACACCGAGTTTCAGGTTGAGCAGGTGCCGGTCGCCCACGTAAGCGAGGTTGTGAACCTGCGAGTACTTCTTCGACTGGAAGGAGTAGTCCGCGCGCAGGAACAGGTCGAGTTCGCTGCTCAGAGGCTGAGTGAACGTGCTCGTCGCGGTCGCCTGGTGCTTCGGCGAGATCGGCGTCTGATTGCCGCTCACATCTCCGCCCGGCGCGCCGGTCACGCTGGATACGCAGTCGAACCCGGTCAGTTCCGCGCCCTGGATCGGATCACAGAACTCCCGGAAAGTGGCGTCTGCCAGCGCGTAACTCGCGCCCACGGACCACTGCTCGCTCAGCAGGTAGCTGGCCTCCAGCTCAAACCCGCGCACGCGGGTCTTGCCCGCATTGGTGATGAGCGAGATCGGGATGTCGTCGAACTCCGCGGACTGGGTGAGCTGCTGCTGGGTCCAGTCGATCCAGTAGACCGCGGCGTTCAGGCGCAACCGGCTATCCAGCAGATCACTCTTGACGCCGATCTCGTAGTTCCAGGATTTCTCTTCTTCAGCAGTGCGGAAGTTTTCCGTAATCCGCGGATCGGGGTTGATTGCGCCCGGCTTGTTGCCGCGGGCAATGCTGCCGTAAATCAGCAGATCATCGCTGTACTGGTAGTTCAGCGTGAAGCGTGGCAACGTGCCGGTGAAGTCCGCCGCATTGATTGCACCGGTCGCCGTACGGTTGCTGATTTCGTCCTTCTGATAACGCAATTCAAGGCCGGCGGTCAGCTGGTCGGTGATGTCGTAATCCAGCGAGCCGAACACGGCCGAGTTCTTGATCCTGTCGCGGCCGAAGTCGGTCACGATCGTGGTCGTCTCCGGGACCCGGCGCAGGCGTTCGAGTGTTCGGTCGTAGTAGTAGACGCCCACCGAGTAGCGAAGCGCCTCGGTCGCTGGGGAGGACAGCCGCAACTCGGTAGACCACTCGTCACGCTCGCTGTCTTCGACGCGGACGAACTGTCCGCCGGCGAAGAAAATCGGATCGCCAAGATAGCTGTTGTCGTTACCGAAGCTGGTGCGTGCGGAGACGATGCCGGTATTGGCCGTCAACAGAAATCCGCTGCCCGCAAGATCCCACTCCAGCGCACCGGTGGTGCGGAGCACCCGGCGGTCGAGCCCGGCTTCGCTGCCGAGACGGTCGGTGGCCAGGCGGACCGAATCGAACTTCTGCACCTCGCCACAGAAGTACTGGCGGGCCTGGTCGAGGAAGCAGTTGTTGGCGAAGCGGTCCTGCAGACGCTGTGCCGGTACGTCGTCGTCATCGCGGTTGTAGCCCAAGGTGAAGCGCAGGGAGACGTCGTCATTGACGAGCCACTCGAGTCCGCTGTTGAGGCCCCAGGACTCCTCGCTGCCGACGATCCGCTGGTCACCAATTTCGTTCCGGTACTCGCCGCCGTACTCGTAGTAGCGCCCGTGGATAAAGTAGAACAGGCGGTCTTCGATCAACGGTCCCCGTGAGCTCAGGTTGATCTCGTAGTCGCTATCCTGGGCAATCCGTCCGGTCACGCGATTCTCGAACTCGTTGGTGCCACGCTTGGTGACGACGTTGATGGCACCGGAGAAGGTGGCCCGGCCGAACTGCGCGGCCTGCGGGCCCTTGATCACCTCGATGCGCTCAACAATATCAAAGGGGAACGAGAGGAAGGACTCGGAGTAAACGATGCCGTCGACGAAGATCGACGCGTTGCCCTCGCCGAGAATGTTGGACATGCCGCGTATAACCGGCCGGCTGACGTCGCCTTCGGCACCCCGCCGGCCGCCAAAGGCCTCGAAGCTGTAGCCCGGAGTGAAGTCGCTCAGCTCGCTGATGTTGCGTGCCCCCAGCTCGCGGATCTGCTCGCCGCTGAAGGCGGTGATGCTGAGCGGGATTTCCTGCAGGCTCTCCTCGCGCTTGCGCGCGGTGACCACGATTTCCTCGAGGCCCGCCGCACGCTGTTGTGCGTGCACATCGCTCGTCGCAAACATTCCACCGGCGAGCGCGGCGGACACGGCCAGCGCCACGGCACTTCTATGACTCATTGTATTCATGCTCCCTCTCCATTGTGACGCCCGGCCGGCCAGGTTGACGGTCGACGGACGGTGATCCCCGCAAATCAATTCTAGAACTGCCTGTTTCCCCGATAAAATTAATCCTGGGATGGCTGTGATTAGGGCGCCTAATCACCAACCTCCGGTCAGAAGGGCTGCCACAGCCCCAACGCGGCCGCCATCACCGTCAATGCCCAGATCCCCAGCACAATCGGCCGCGTGCGTGAGAGCGTGCGTTGCATCAATACCACATCGGCGTGGCCACCGGTGCCGTCGGCCAGCCGACGCAACGCCGGCCGAAACGGCAGGAACACTCGCCGGAGCACCAGACTCAGGAAAATCGCCGCGGCGAAAATCAGCAGTTTCAACGCCAGGGAGCGGTTGTCGGTGATGCCGAAACCGGCCAATGCCGCCAGCCCGGCCACCAGCACCGCCGTACCGATGACACTTCGCCAGGCGACGTCAAAGCGCCGCCAGGGCGCGGTCCGCAGGGCATCCCCGCGGTGGGCATACAACCAGCCGTTGAGCGCGACCCAGATCAGCGCGAGGGTCCAGATGAGCGCCAGCACCGGGACCCCGAAGTTGAAGTCGGCAGTCATGACGCCCAGGGTGGCGCCGACGGCGCCAATCAGCGGGACGCTCATGCGCGGGAACAGGTCGACGAAAGCCATGATCTGGGAGATGGTGGCGCGGGTCTCCAGAGATAAACCCGGATCGGCCACGTAACGCGCCGAATACAGCACGGCCAGGTCGGCGCCCAGCCAGTAGACGAACAACAGCACATGGGCCAGCAGCAGTACGTCGTAGAGTCCCACGGTCATCGGTCCGATCCTTGTGGATGCGCTCAGCGCTCAGCCCAGAGCTTCCGGACGATACCGACCCCGACGTGCAGCCACCAATTAAAACCGAGCGTGCACTGATTATTGCGGCTGATCGTTGCCCGGCGGATACTTGACCTCATGGAACTCCGTCAGCTTCGCTATTTCGTGGCCCTTGCCGACGAGAAAAATTTCTACCGCGCCGCCGGGGCCGTCGGCCTGACGCAGTCGGCATTGACCCAGTCCATCGCCAAGCTCGAGCGCGATCTCGGGGTCACCCTGTTCGTGCGCAGCAAGACCGGCACCGTTCTGACCGACCACGGTCAGCGGCTCTACGAGCATGCGCAGGCCATCTCCGCCCAGGTTCAGGCTGCACGCACCGAACTGCTGGTGCGCTCCGGACGCCAGCGCACGGAGCTCTCGCTCGGGGTGGTGCCCAGCCTGCCAGACAGTGTGCTCATGCGTCTGCTGGGCCAGATCCGCGAGCGCTACCAGGGGCACAGCATCAAGCTGGTGAAGGACTGGTCGACCAACCTCATCCCACTGGTGGAACGCGGCATCATCGACTTCGCGTTCATTTCCGATCACTTCATGGCCGCCCCGGTACCGGAGGTGCGCCGTGAACCGTTGTTCAACGATCAGGTCCATGTGGTCGTTGGCGAGGGTCATCCCTTGTATTCGGCCGCGTCGCCTTCGCTCGGCGACCTCGCGAAGTATGAGTGGGCGGCCGTCTCGGTCGACCCGGAATGGCCGGAGTTTCTCGCGCGGATTTTTGCCGCCGCCGACCTCTCGCCCCCGGAGCGGGTGATCCAGACCAACTCGGTCACGCTGGCGATGGAATTGATCGGCGGCGGAACGGCTGTGGGGCTCGCATCGCCCAAGCTGGTGTGCGCCGCCAGTACGCGGGCGTATCGGTTCTTCGATGTGCCGGAACTGCGCCAGCAGCGTGTCTTCAGTCTGTGTTACCGCTCGCGGATGGTGATGCTGCCGTCGCAGCGCAGGCTCATCGATCTGTTCGCGGAACTCGTGAGGACTGAGTTCAACGGCTGAGCCACCGCGGTGTGCCCGGTCGCGTCAGCCGCGACCGCCACGCACACCGCGCGGCGGGTTCAGCCATGACCATCATCGGCACTTTTGGAGACAGCGCACATGGTGTGTTCGAAGATTCGACGTCCTTTTATCGTACTGGCCACAGGCCTGCTCGGGCCGCTGAGTGGTGTTGGCGTGGTCGCCGCCGAGGGGCCACATCTCGAACGGCTCAACCCGCCCGGCTTGAGCCTGCCCCAGGGCTATGCCCAGGTCGTCACCGCCGAGGGGCCAGGACGCTGGGTATTCGTGGCCGGGCAGGGGGGGATCGCGGCCGACGGGCGTGTGCCCGAGGATCTCGGCGAACAGGCCCGCATCATGTTCGCGAAAGTGGCCATCGCGCTGGCGGCGGCGGAGGCCTCACCGGCGGATGTCGTGCGTATCGTGCTCTATATCGTCGACCTCGAGCACATCGATCCCTCGCCGATCTATGCTGCGGTGCGGGCATTCTTCCCGCCGGAGGGCCGCCCGGCCTCTAGCGTGGTCGGGGTCTCGGCGCTGGCTGTCCCTGGCATGGCGATGGAAATCGATGTCACCGCACTGACCGGCGCTGCGCACGGGTCGGTCCCACGGTAAGGCGCCCCGGATGCCGGTCGCAGCACGCGACTCGGGCGGATCGCTGCGTCTGGGTTAGCGGCGATCGCGGACCGCGTCGGCGGCCGCATGCAGGGCTCGTGCGAGGGTCAGTGCCGGCGGGGGTGGTGAGGCGTCGGCCCGGTATGCCATCGAGATCGGCCGCGTCCAGGACAGTTCGCGTCCGCCCAGAGCCACCAGCCGTCCCTCGGTGAGCTCACGTCGGACCAGGCCTTGCGGCAGCAGGCACAGGTAGTGGTCGGTCGCCAGCACGGTGCGCACCAGCTCGAGGGAATCGGTTTCCAGCACCGGTTCGGGCGGCGTCAGTCCGCGCGTGTCGAAGCTTTCCCGGAAGAGCGCCTCGACCACCCCGAGATTGCTGCCACGCAGCCAGGGCCAGGCGCTCAAGGCGGCATGGCCGGGGTCCGGCTCGCTCGCCAGGGGATGGTCGGCGGCCGCAATCACCCGATAGTCCTCATGCCCGAGCACCTCGCGAATCACCCCCTGGGGTTCGGCGTCGCGCGTATCCACGCCGACGCACAGGTCCAGTTCGCCCTGCAGCAGGCGCGAGAGCAGCTGCGGTTGCAGGCCGGTCACCACCTCGATACGCAAGTCCGGCAGCCGGCGTCTCACCGCCGTCACCGCCTCGCCGACCAGCCGCGCTGCCGCCGTCGGGCTGGCGCCAATGCGCACCCGCCCCGAAGCGGCCTCGAGCGCGTCGGCCAGGCGGCTGCGGAAGACCGAAAGTTCGTGGTCGATGGCGCGGGCAGGTTCGAGCAGCAGCTGGCCGAAGACGGTCGGCCGCGCCATCCGGCTGCCGCGGTCCAGCAGTCGCACGCCCAGGGCGTGCTCCAACGACTGGATGCCTTTGGAGAGCGCCTGCTGCGTCCGCCCGAGGGCCTCGGCGGCCCGCGAGAAACCCCCATGCTCGACCACCGCCAGAAAGTAGCGGAGCTGTTGCAGCTGCATGACCGATTCCCCGGTACACATCCGAAGTCAACAAAATACAACGAAACGTTGTAGGCCGTCCCTTTTTTCGTTGGCGTCGGTCGGTTCGCACGCCCTAGGCTGACCAGACTGTTCAGTCTGAGAGGCTCCACCATGGCCAGCCCCGCCGCCGTCGACACCTGGGACATCGAGACCGATCTGCTGATCGCCGGCTATGGCCTCGCGGGCGCCTGTGCGGCCATCGAGGCCCATGACCTCTCGCCCGACGCCCGCATACTCATCTGCGAAAAGGCGCCGGAGGCCGAAGCGGGCGGCAACAGTCGAGTCGCCGGCCAGTCGCTGTTGATCTCGCATGACGCCACGGCACTGGCCGACTACCAACGGGCCATGAGCCGGGCCAACCCGGTGCCCGAGGAGATGCTTCAGTGGTGGGCGGAGGAAATGGTCGCGCTCGAGCCCTGGATCCAGGCACGGGCCCGGCAGGCGGGCGCGGAGTTCATCCGCGGCACGGGCTTCAGCGAGCGCGATGCGGTCCTGGAGTTTCCCGAGTTCGGCGCCCGGGCGGCGGTGGCCTACACGGCGACCATCCTGCCGATTCCCAGCGGTGTGTGGCTGGCATTCGATGCCAACGTGCGCCTGCGCGCGCGGATCGAGCGGCGCTACGACACCGCCGTGGTGGATCTGGTACAGGACCCTGACACCCTGGAGGTGCTGGGGGCCATCGTCGCGCACGGCGACCGGCGCCTTGCCGTACGCGCCCATCGGGGCGTGGTGCTGGCGATGGGCGGCTATGAAGCCAACCTGGACATGCAGCGCAACTACTACGGACTGAGCGAGGCGTGGCCGCTGGGGACCCCGCACAACACCGGTGATGGTCTCCGCCTGCTACAGACCGCCGGCGCATCGCTCTGGCACTTGCGCAACCAGGGTCAGTCCAGCGGCATCTGGCCGGGCATCGCGGTGCCTGACTATGACGTCGCCTTCCTGCGCACTTTTTTCTGGCAGAGCTTCAGCTGGCTGGAGATCGCCGCCGATCATCGGCGCTTCTACAACGAGACCGCCGAGCTCCAGCTCACACATTACAAGGAGAAGCGTCATGGACATTGGGTGGATACGCCGCATCATCGCGCAGGCCCCGTGCACATGCTGTTCGACGAGACCACGCGGGTGCACAACCGGCTGATCACCCCGGTGATGAGCTGGAATCCCGTGGTCCGGGGCTACGACTGGAGCGAGGACAACAGGGTCGAAATCGACCGGGGCTGGATCCTGCGCGCCGACAGCCTCGAGGCCCTCGCCGAGGCCATGGGGCGTGACCCGGCCGCCGTCCGCGCGACCGTAGAACGCTACAACGCCGCCTGTGCCGAGGGCGCGGATCCCGAGTACGGCCGCGACCCCGCCACACTCATGCCGCTTGCCACCCCGCCTTACCATGCGGTGCGGATCGTCCCCGCGATCGTCTGTACGGGGGGTGGGGCACGCCGAAATCGGCACTCGCAGGTGCTCGATCACCAGCAGGCCCCGATTCCCGGGCTCTATGAGGCCGGTGAGCTTGGCTCGATGGTGTCCGATCTCTACCAGAACGGCACCTACCTGACCGAGGCGATGATCAGCGGTCGGGCCGCGGCTCGGCATGCGCTGGCGTGATCGGCGAGCGGGGACGACAGGGGAGATGACGCGATGAAGGTCAAGACACCGGCGATGAAACTTGATGTGCGGGTCGACCAGGTCGTCGCCCGCGATGGCCTGATCGTGCTCGAAGGCGTCGCCGGCATGCTCCCGTGCCAGACGGAACTCACGCCAGGCGAGGTGCGTTCCCTGCTGCTGAAGGTGCTGCGACCCCGGTTGCTGTGGCTGGCGTTGACCGGCAGAGGCGGTTCGACGCAGCAAGCCTGAGGCTGCGGTAAACTCCCGGGTCGGCATCGGCGGGTCGGTTCCCGTCGCCAGGAGGAGTTCTGATGCGCCTGATCTTACTGCTGGCACTGCTGAGCGCCGCGCTGCTGTGGGGCTGCGCGCCGTCGGACGATGCGACGGACGGCCGTATCCCACTGGCTGTTGGCGGCACGGAGGTGGCCGGCTCACCGGGCTCGGAGAACTGGCAGCAGTTCCAGGCCGTGGTCGAAACCTCAGCCGTGCCGATCGAGCTGCGGATGCTGATCCGCGGACAGCTGGGCTCGGAGGAGCAGTTGCTCTCAGCGCTGCGACGGGGCCGAGTGCAGATCGCCAGCATGTCCGCGCTCGCGGCCTCCGCGCTGGTGCCGGAGCTGACCGTGCTGTACGCCCCCTTCCTGTTTGCCGATGAGGCCGAAGCCGATTACGTCCTCGACCATCACCTTGCCGAGCCACTGGCGGCGCTGCTGGCCGCACAGGGGCTGCATGTGGTGCAGTGGCACGAGATCGGCTTCCATCATGTCTACGCGCGTGAGCCGCTGCTCGAGCCGGACGACTACCGCAACCGCCGTTTCCGCGTCTCCAACAGCATCGCCGCCCAGGTGTTTGCCCAGTCGCTGGGTTCCGATGTCATCTCCATGGGCTTCGCCGACGTGGTGCCTGCGCTGCAGACCCGGATGATCGATGCCGGCGAGAATGCGGTTCCGTACTATGCGCGTACGGGGATCGCCGAGCAGGCGCCGCATTACGTGTTGACCGGACATGCGCTCGGCATGAACCTGGTGCTGGCGAACGCCGACTGGTGGCAGGCGCAGTCGCCGGAAGTGCGTGAGCTGCTGTCCACGGCGTTTCCCGATCGCGAGGCGATCCGCCGCCAGGTGCGTGCAGCCAACGCCGCTGAACTCGCGGCCGCGGCGGATATCGGCTTCAGCGTCCATGCGCCAAACGAGATGACGCTCGCCCGCTGGCGCGAAGTCACCGCGCCGGCACACGACATGCTGCTGCAGCAGGCTGGCGGGCAGAGCCGCGAGATCTATGCGGCGGCGCTTGCCGGGCGCGACGCCTGGCGGGCACGCTGAACACCCTGCTGAATACACCGCTGAAAGGAGTCGGCATGAGCGCCAAGCTCGCGGAGGATACCGCGCCAAAATATCCGTTACTGTTCTCGCCGCTGGAGCTCTCTGGCCGCCGGCTGAGAAATCGCGTCTGCCACGCCTCCATGACCACCAAGTATGGGGCGGGCTTCGCTGTCACCGACCGCCTGGTCGACTATCATGCCAACCGCGCCCGCGGCGGTGCCGCGCTCATCGTCACCGAGCCGTTGACGGCATTGCACTGGCAGAATCGCCCGTACAAGGTGCGCATCGACGTCGACGAGGCGCTGCCGGGGTTGCAGCGCTGGGCGGCGGCCGTGGAAGCCGAAGACTGCCGCCTGCTCGGCCAGCTCCAGGACCCGGGTCGTGGCCGCCATGAACGTGGGCGAAACCCCTATGCGTTTGGCGCCTCGGCGCTCGCCGACGACCTCAGCTGGACGGTGCCGCACGTGCTGGAGACCGACGAGGTCGAGTTGATGATCGCGGAATTCGTCGCCGGCGCCGAGCGGCTGCACCGCGCAGGATTCAGCGGGGTGGAGATTTCCGCGGGCCACGGCCACCTGTTCCACCAGTTTCTGTCGCCATGGTCGAACCGGCGCGAGGACCGGTATGGGGGGGATCTCAAGGGTCGCACCCGCCTGCTCGCCGAACTGGTCGAAGGCATCCGCCAGCGTTGCGGAACGGACTTCATCATCGGGCTCAAGCTGCCCGGCGATGACAGCGTTCCCGGCAGTATCGATCCTGAGGAGGCGGGGCGGATCACGGCGATGCTGGCCGACCCGGCGCAGGTCAGCTACTTCTGCTTCGCGCAGGGCAGTCACTCGCGCGCGCTGCACAAACATATCCCTGATCTGTTCGGTCCGCGTGCACCCTACACGGCGCTGACGCGCCAGTTGCGGGCGTCGGCCAACGGCATCCCGGTGATGGCGCTCGGGGTGATCACCGACCCGGCAGAGGGTGAGGGCATTCTCGAGAGCGAGTCGGCGGAGCTGATCGGGCTCGGGCGGCCGCTGGTGACCGATGCCGCCTGGGCGAAAAAGGCGCTGGAGGGCCGCGAGCCGGACATCCGCTATTGCGTGGGCTGCAACACCTGCTGGTCGGTGATCATCGAAGATGGCGCGCCGATCGCCTGCGACAACAACCCACGGGTGGGCGAACCCGATGAAGCCGACTGGTGGCCGTCGCCGGCGAAGACGCGCCACCGCGTGGTCGTGGTCGGCAGCGGCGTCGCTGGCATGGAGGCGGCCTGGTTGGCAGCGGCGCGCGGGCATGAGGTCACGGTGCTCGGTGCAGGTAGCGAACCCGGCGGCAAAACACGGCTGCATGCAGCCCTGCCTGGCGGCGAAAACCTTTCCTCCATCTATGACTACCAGACGCTGGCCGGCAAGCGTGCAGGGCTGAAGCTCGAGCTGGGGCTACGCGCCGGCGTCGAGGATATTCTTGCGCTGTCACCGGACAGCGTGATCCTCGCCACCGGCTCGACCATGATCTGGCCGCATCAGCTCGATCCGGCGCTGCGGGAGGACGACATGATCCCGGATTTGCGGGCCCTGATGCCCGGGTTGCTGGATTATGGTGGCACGGAGGCGGGCACGGCGGTGATCTATGACCATGATCACACTGCAGGCACCTATGCCTCGGCGTTGCACTTGAAGCGCATCTTCGAGCGGGTGGTGATTGTCACGCCCCGCGAGCGCGTGGCCCAGGACGAACCCCTTGTGACCCGGCAGAACCTCTACGAACGCCTGTATCGGGCCGGCGTGGAGCTGGTGCTGTGCAGCGATCTGGCGCCGGGAACGGATTTTGCGGATGGCAATCTGGTGGTGCACAACGTCTACACCGGCGCACCGGCCGTGATCGAGGAGGTGGCCCTGTTCACCTACTCGACGCCGCGGGCCCCGGATGCCAGCCTTGAGCGTGCCCTGCGCGAGCACGGTCTGGCGCCGCGCCTCGTCGGTGACTGCTTCGCGCCACGTACGGTGCTGGCCGCCACTCGCGAGGGCTACCAGGCCGGCATGGCCGTCTGACCCGTCAGCCCGAGTTGTCACGCGCCTGGTCGCAGGGGAAATCACGATGTCGGAAACCGCCGGATCCCGCTTCTACTACGGTTGGGTCATCGCCTTTACGGCTTTCATGATTCTCACCGTGTCCAACGGCATGACCTTGACCGGACCGACGGTTTTCGACGAACTGATCATCGACGAGCTCTCCGCGATCGGCATCGTCAACGAGTTGAATGAAGCCCATGGCATCGAGGTGGATCCGCAGGCCTTGCGGGCGCTGGCCGAGGACGGCCGGATCCGCGCCGGCGTGCCCGCGTTGCGCGAGCTGCTGGCCGCCGAGGGCGTAGTGCTGGAGGAGGCCGAGCTCCGTGCCCTGATCGACAGGGGCGTGGTCACCGTGGGTGCGCTGAAGCTGCGCGACCTCATTACCCTGTTCAGCGCCGGATTGCTCGGTTTTTTTGCCGGTGCGCTGGCTGATCGCGTCGGTGTGAAGCCGCTGATGGTCGCGGGGATGCTGCTGCTCACGGTCGCGTACTGGTACTACGGCCAGGTGCAGAGCCTGCGCGATGTGTACATCGTGCACTTCCTGTTCGGTGTGTTGCTGACGCTGGCAGGGCTCATCGTCAACGTCATCCTGGTGTCGCGCTGGTTTGTTCGAAAACGCGGGCTGGCGATCGGCATCGCCCTGGCCGGCACCAGTATCGGTAATGCGGTCCTGCCGCCGCTGAACGCCTGGCTGCTCAATTTCGGCGACTGGCGCGAGGTATTCACGTGGGTCGCCGTGTTGCCGCTGGTGATGATTCCGCTGATTATCCTGCTGGTGCGCAACCAGCCGCCGGCGAATTCCACTGGCGCCGCGGCCAAGGCTGCGGCGGCCGCCACTCAGTACGGCATGACACTGGGTGAGGCCCTTCGCAGTCGTAATTTCTGGATGCTGGCCGGACTGGCCATGTGTACGTTCTACTCGATCCTGGCGATGGGTACGCATACCTTCCTGTTCATGCGCGAGGAAGGCTATTCCGTGATGGTCGCCTCGAGTGGCTCAAGCATCCTGTTCGTCGGTGGTCTGGTGGGCAAGCTCATCAGCGGTCACCTCGCGGAGACGCTCGGGCGCCAGCGGGTCTTGCTGGTCGGGCTGGGACTGATGTTCTCGGGGGTGTTGTGTATCGTGCTGACCAGCGCAGTACACAGTCCCCAGCTGCTCTGGATCGGTCTTGGCCTGTTCGGCTTCGGCTGGGGCGGGATCTACACCCTCATCCAGCTGCTGTGCGCGGACCTGTTCGGCTTGAAGTCCTTGGGCAAGATCGTCGGGGCGATCACCGTCCTGGACACCTTCGGTGGCGGGCTGGGCCCATTCGTGACGGGCCTCCTCTACGACAGCTCCGGCAGCTATTTCCTGCCCTTCGTCGTGATCACGATTCTGCTGGCGGTGGCGATTCTCTGCGGTGTGCTGTTGCGCACCGACGTGGTGGACAAGATGCGCCCGCCCGGCGAGCGGGAGCCGGCGCCGGGCCCGCCTGCAGGGCCAGTGGACACCGTGCAGGCCGGCCCGACGGCCTAGTTCAGTAGCCTTCCCAGGTGTCTGAGACCTTTTCTTCGTCGATGAGCGTGCGCATATGGATGCGCCCGGCCTTGATCCACTGCCAGATCCGGGAGCGATAGCGGCCACAGTCGCTGAGCTGGATCATCTCGTAGAGATAGAGATCGGGCTCTCCCTTGCGGGTCCAGTTGAGCATCAGTGTTCGGTTGAAATCATCCAGCGGAACCTCTGCGGCCCAACCGTAAATCAGCTCGTTATCGAACCACACGCGCCCGTCGCGATAACTCGCCGGAAAATCGCGAATATCGGTGCGGCCATCCGCCCAGGTGTAGTGGTTGGTCTGGTGATAGGGGTACGGACCGTCATTGGGAAACCGGCACACGAGTCGTGACTTGTGTTCGTCGATCTTGTTGCCCTGGGGGTCGGTGTAGCGGTAATAGCCGTCCCACACGCCTTCGTTACTGGCCATCAACGGCATCGCCTGTTTGATATCGGACACGTTGGCCCTCCTGTCTGTTGCTAGGTGCGAAGCGGTCCACTTTTCTTTGCCGCCGCGCTTGCGTAGAGTCTGGCCGCGCCAGCTCTCCCGCCAAGGATACCCGTCTCATGACACTCGAGGCTCACGGGTCGGACAGCCCCGACCCCCTGATGAACGCCGCGCCGGTCAAGACCGCCGCCGGACTGCGGCATGTCCGCTATGAAATTCGCGGCGTGCTGGCCAGACGGGCCCTCGAACTCGAGAAGATGGGCTACGAGATCACCTCGCTGAACATTGGCAATCCGGGGGTCTACGGCTTTCGCACGCCAGAGACCATGCGACTGGCGATGATCGAAAATATGCAGCAGAGCGAGGGCTACTGCCACCAGAAGGGCGTCTTTCCGGCGCGTGAAGCGGTGGTCATGCAGCAGCAGACGCGCGGCGTGATGACTGCATCGGCGGAGACGGTGTTCATCGGCAACGGCGTCTCGGAGCTGATCGATCTGTGTTTGCGGGCATTGCTCGACCCCGGCGACGAGGTGCTGATCCCAAGCCCGGACTATCCGCTCTGGACCGCGGCCACCGTACTCAATGGCGGGCGCGCACTGCACTATCCCTGTCCGCCGGAGCAGGGCTTCCAGCCGGATGTCGCGGCGATGGAGGCGTTGATCACCCCGCGCACCCGCGCCGTGGTGGTGATCAACCCGAACAATCCTACGGGGGCGGTGTACACCCGCCAGACCCTCGAGGCCATTGCCGCGCTGGCCGAACGACATCGGCTGGTGGTGCTGTCGGACGAGATCTATGACCAGATGACCTACGACGGGACCGAGTTCGTCCCCATGGCGACGTTGGTGCAGGATACGCTGTGCGCAACCCTGAGTGGTTTGTCCAAGGTCTATCGCGCCTGCGGCTATCGGGTTGGTTGGGCCTCGTTCAGCGGCGATCTTGAACGTGCCCGCGCCTATCTGAACGCGCTTGAATTACTCGCCTCGTTGCGCCTGTGCAGCAACGTACCGGGACAGTGGGCGGTGCAGACCGCGCTGGGGGGCTACCAGAGTATCCGCGAACTCATTCTGCCGGGCGGACGGCTCCACGACTCCCGCGCGACGGTGATCGACTGCGTGGCAGCGAACCCTTATCTGGAGATGGTCACGCCAATGGGGGCGATGTATGCGTTCATCCGCGTGAACACGCAACGTCTGCCGGAGTTCGATGACCACCGCTTCGCCATGGATCTGCTGGAATCACGGCACGTGCTGGTCGCCCCAGGGACCAGCTTCAACGTGCCCTATCACGATCACTTCCGCATCACGACGCTGCCCAGCCGTGCGGTGCTGGAGGAGGTGTTCGCACGCATCCAGGAGGTGCTCGCCGGCTACGCCCGGAGCTGAGCCGCCGGCGGCCGCTTACAGCCGGCCGCCCAGCCCGAACGGCCGCCGGCCGCGCTCGTCCGGAGGACCGAGCAGGCTCAACGCATCGTGCAGATTCGCGGGTGCGCTGGCCCGCGGCGCGATCTCACCTTCAAGGGCCCAGCGAAGCTCGCGGTCTATCCGCAGGTTCGCCTCGAGGTCGAGCAGACCGGCGACGTCACGAAATTCGGCGACCACGTCCTGCGCCTCGAGCCTGAAGACTGCCTCGAAGTCGCCAAGCGGCTGGCGTCCCAGATCCTGAATCGACAAGGCGCCGACACCGAGGCGGCCGGTCAGCCGCACGGGCCATCCGGCGTCCATGACGAGCTCCTCGAGTTGCAGACTCAGGTTGCCATCGGTCCCGCGAAAACCCGCCGACGCTGTCAGCCGTCCGAGGCGTGTGGCGCCCTGGACCTCTTGCGCATGCAGTCGTCGGGTGATCGGCGCATAGCCGATGCGGGCGCGGACGAAACCCTCATCCAGCCGGGCCTCGGCGCGAGCCTGCAGACGCCCGCGCAGGAGCGCCAGCGGCTCGATGCGCCAGCGCAGGCCGGAGCTGGGGATATCCGCCACCACCAGGGTGGCCGCGCTGCCCCGCCAGAGCGTGCCTTCCACCCCGCCGACGGCCGCTGGCGTGCCGGCGAGCAGGCGGGGGAGAACCATCGCGGCAGGTAACGTCAACACCAGCACGACAAGATAGACGACGACGCCGGCCGCCAGCAGCTGCCAGGCACGTCCGCTCACGTGCGGCGTTCCAGCACCAGCGTGGCGTTGACCCGCCCCGGGTCGCCGGCGGCGTCGAAGCTGGCTGACTCGACGCCGATGCCGAAGCGCCGTTCCAGCTCCGCCAGCCAGACCACCAGGGTGTCGAAGGCAGCGCCCTCGAAGCTGACCCGCAGCCCCTGATCGGGCGTCGGTTGATTGCGGCGCAGGGCGCCACCGAGGCCCGCTTCGCGGCTGGTGCGGTCGATGATCACCACCAGTGCCTGACCCGCCCCCTCCCGTGCCACCGCCGGGTCGCGCCCGCGCAGTGCGCTGACCTCAGCCTCGGCGGCACGAAGCTCGCCGAGCAAGGCTTGCCGCTCGGGCAGCTGGGTCGCCATCCGGGCCGTGCCGCCCCACAGCGGCGCCAGGATCGCGAGGTGCAGCACCGCGTAGGCGCCGAGCAGGGCGCCGGCCAGTACGAGGTAGCGCTCGCGTTCGCTGAGACCGGCGAACCACTGCTTCATGCGCCGCCTCCCATCCGCAGCTGCAGCCGACCCTCGACACCGCCGTCGACCGGGTTGGCGGCCTGGATCTCGGCCCGGCCGGCCCCCGCTTCCACCAGCTCGCGCTGAAGCCGGTCCAGGGTGGCCACATCAGGGGAGCGCAGGCGCAGGTCCAGAGTGCCTCGTCGATAACTCAGGGCCAGGATCCGCGTGCTCCCCTCGGTGCGCTGCAGACCCTGGCTCAAGGCATCCAGTCCCAGCAGCAGTTCTTCGCCCCCGCCGCCACCGCGCAGCCGCGCGAGTTGCTGGCGGGCCTGGATCTGGTAGTCGGCGATCGGAATATCTCCAAAACTGCGCCGGAAACTCTCGTCGATGGCCGTGTCCAGGGTACGCAACTCACTGGCCAGTCGCTGATATTCGACGGCCTTGCCGATGATCGAGACTGCCGCAAACGCCAGCAACAACGACGCGGCGACGCGCCACGGCCCCCAGAGCGCCGCGTGCGAGCGCCGGCGGGCGAAGGGCCCCTGCAGCAGATTGATCGGGGGTGCGGCCACGACGCCGAGGGCCATCCGCGACAGGCCACCGTCCTCATGCAGGTGCAGGTCCACCTCGAAACCGGCGTCACGCAGTGCGGCGCATGCCGCCTGCAGCGCCGCGGCCTGCTCGGCGTCGCCATAGACCAGCAGGTGTCGACCGGGGAGGAGCTCGCCGGAGAGTTCAAGCGCCGCATGCAGGTCCGGCCCGTCGAGCACACGCGGCAGACCTTCGGCTGGGGCCAGATACACGCGCGAGCCGTCGAGCAGCAGGGTAAGGCTGCCCGGGTTGCGGGGCACCGCCTCGCTGTCGGCATACAGCGCGTCGGCCTGGAGGCCTGCGCGTTGCAGCCGGGCCAGGGTGTCGGTCATCTGCTGCCGGGTGATCACCGCCGCGCGCAGGTGGCCCTCACGATCCGGGCGGGAGGCGGCGAAGTGCAGGCGGTCGATCTCCTCGGCCAGCTGTTCTTCCAGCGTGAAGGGCAGGGCACGCAGCAGCTTGGCGGGATTTCTCACCGGCAAGCGGGTGTCACACAGGAGGATGTCCGTGCCGGGCAGCAGGATGCTCACGCGTCGACCGCCTGCCAGCGCGGCGGCGTCTGCGAGCGTTCCCCGGCCAGGCTCGCCGAGTCGGCGGCCCTGGGAGGTGACGACCAGCCAGCTCGCGGCATCCTCGATACCGGGCTGCAGGCGGATGACCAGGTGTTCAGACATCGCGGTTCGCGGGCGGGCAGGTGGGGACCAGCAGGGTCGAGAGGTTCATTCAGTGCCCAGGCTGCGCAGCAGTGGCCGCACCACACCATTGGCTTCCCGGAAAAGAAGAGAGTACATGGTGAGTTGGGTCGAGCCAATAGCCGCCCTGGCGCTGAGCCGGAAGTGACTGCTGCGTTCGCCCAGCCGTGGCAGGATAGTCTCACCGACCAGGGGTGCGAACAGCGTCAGGTAATCCGGGAAATCCTGGTCGCCTCGTTGCTCGATGAGCTGCAGGGCGCTGGCGACGCCCAATCCGTCATCGAGCGACGCGAGGACTTCCGCAGGCGCGGTATTCACGTTCAGCGTCGTCCCCTGCGGCAAGGCCGCGACGAAGGGCCGCAGCTGCGCGTAGATGTCCGCATCGAACCCCTCGACAGCCAGCAGTTCGCTGGTGCTGGTCACTGGCAGGTTGGGGGGGCGATAGGGGGGGTCACGGCCGGTGTAGGCCCCGTCCTCGGCGCCGACAGGAAAACTCGGCTGGGTATCGACATCCAGCCAGTCAACCACATACCACGCCAGCTCCGGGTCAAGTTCGAGGACGCGGAGCAGGCGCTGGAACCACTCCACCGCCACCGGATCGGCTCGGCCAATGGGATCGAGCAGGTTGTTGAGGTTGAACCGGCCCTGCAGGTCTTCGATTTCTCCGGTCACAAAGCCCCCCTCGACAGGCAGCGGATCGATGCGCTGGGCCCAGATTTCTCCCAGGTGGTCGGAGTCGGGACCGAACTCGAGCAGGTCCTGGCGCAGGATGTCGGCGGCCAGTGCCTCCGCCCCCCTGAGATAGAGCCAGGCCTGGTCGGCCTGGAGCTGCGCGGCGGTGCGCCGCTGGTCGAGCTGGGACCGCCACAGCATGTTCACTGCAATGGTCGTGGCGATGGCCACGATGAGAATGGCCGTGATGACCGCCACGCCACGTTGCCGCCCCGGACGCCTCACGGGCTGGTCTCCAGCAGGCGCCACACCCGCCCGAACCGTGGCGACTCGACCGCCACCTCCACGGCCCGCGGCAGGGTATACAAAGCCCCGTCACCCGCCAGCCCCGGCGGCGGCCACTGGGTATGCCATCCCCCCTGGCCATCGAGCATCCGCAGCTCGAGTCCCTCTAGCTCCTCGATCAGCCGGGTGACCACCGGCTCGGTATTCAGCGTCCGGTCCAACACCGGCCAGTAGATCCGCTGCAGCGCGCCGTCCTCCACCCGGTAGGCCACCCGTTGCAGGGTCGCGCGGGGCAGACCGGCAGGATTGGTCCAGCCGCCGCGCGTCAACTCCAGGGCATAGGCACTGCCGGGACGACTTTGAAAAGCCGGCACGTAGCGGTCGCCGATCTCATCGCGTACCGGACGCGGTTGCAGTTGCTGGAGATCACGACCGAGCAGCTGCACGGCAAACTGCAGCTCACGCCAGGCGTCGGCCTGCTCGTCGGCCAGCGCGCGCTGATCGAGCACGACCATCAACCCCCCATACGCCAGCACACTGATGACGGCAAAGATGGCCATCGCGACCAGCACTTCCAGCAGGGTGAATCCGCGCTCACTCACTGAACGGCGCTGCCATCGGCCGGGTCGTCGCCTTCGAACACGGCATCTCGGACCCAGGGCGAGATCAGCAGCGGCGGGGGCGGCTCACCGAGAAATGCCGAGGTGGTATGCACCACTTCGTCGGGTCGCGCGGCCAGCGCCACGGCGAC
>PWZL01000045.1 GCA_003567475.1 Gammaproteobacteria bacterium
CCTGCCGTTCGAATTCGTGAAGGTCCACCACGAGCCCGACGGCAGCTTCCCGAACGGCGTGCCCAACCCGCTGCTTCCGGAAAACCGCAAACCCACCATCGACGCGATTCTCGCCAGCGGCGCGGATTTCGGCGTGGCCTGGGACGGCGACTTCGACCGCTGTTTCTTCTTTGATCACGAAGGCCACTTCATCGAGGGGTACTACATCGTCGGTCTGCTGGCGCAGTATTTCCTCGAACACAGCACCACCAAAGGCGAGCGAGTCGTCCATGACCCGCGCATGACCTGGAACACCCGCGAGATCGTCGAGTCCTACGGCGGCATCCCCGTGGTCTCCAAGACCGGTCATGCGTTCATGAAGGAACGCATGCGCAAGGAAAACGCCATCTACGGCGGCGAGATGAGCGCGCACCATTACTTCCGCGATTTCGCCTACTGCGACTCCGGCATGATTCCCTGGCTGCTGGTCGCCGCCATGATCTCGGCCACCGGCAAGCCGCTGAAGACCCTGGTGACCGAGCGCCAGGCCCGCTATCCGGCCAGCGGTGAGATCAACCGCCGGATCGCCGATCCCGCCGCGATGCTCGCCACCGTCAAGGCACGCTTCGCCGACAAGGCCACTCACGTCGACCACATCGACGGGCTCTCGATGGAATTCGCCGACTGGCGCTTCAACCTGCGCTCGTCGAACACCGAGCCGTTGGTCCGCCTGAATGTCGAGTCGCGTGGCGATGCGGCCCTGATGCAGGCCAGGACCGCCGAGCTGCTCGCGCTCCTTGACGGTAACGACGCTGACGACAGCGCACGTACCGACAGCACTTCGGGCAAGCCCTGACCCTGCAGGCGCCAGCCATGCGCATTCTGATGGTGACCGCCGAGTTCGCGCCGCTGGCCAAGGTCGGTGGCCTGGCCGACATGGCGGCGGGTCTCGCGGCCTGGCTCGCCGCCGCGGGTCATGAGGTGCGCGTGATCATGCCCGCGTATGGAGTGACCGAGCCGCCGCAGCTGCGGCCCGTCACACTGGCGGAGGCGCCGGCGGGCCTGGAGGTCTTCGAGCTGATCGCCCCCGAACATTTCGGTACGCCGCCCGTGTATCTGGGCGACGATCGCGATGCCGTGCGCTTCGCCCTGCTCGGCGAGGCGGCGCTCGCGCATGCCCACGCCGACGGCTTTCACCCGGACATCATCCACGCCCACGACTGGCACGCGGCCGCCGCCGTGGCCCTGCCAGCCCCCTGGCACCCGACGCCGCCCACAGTGCTGACACTCCACAACATCGGCTACCAGGGTATTTTCGGGCTCGATGCGCTGCCCGACGGACCGCTGCGCGAGGCCCTGCGCGACCCTACGGTCGTCGAGCCCCGCCTGAACTTCCTCGCCGCTGGCATCGCCCGCGCCACCACGCTGACCACGGTCAGCCCGACCCATGCCAGCGAGATACTTACCTCGGAGTACGGCGCCGGTCTCGATGGGCTGCTCCGCGAGCGCGCCGATCGCCTGCATGGCATTCTGAACGGCGTCGACTACGACCTCTGGAGCCCGGCACACGATCCCCTGATCGAACATCCCTACAGTGCCGAGAACCCCGGGGGCAAGGCGGACAACCGGGCGGCCCTGCTCGAAGCGCTCGGCCTGGTCGTCGATGATGACGTCGCGATCGTCGGCATGATCACGCGGCTCACGGCGCAAAAAGGCCTAGACCTGCTGATCGACGCCTTGCCCGGTCTGGTCGCAGCGCAGGAATGCTCACTGGTCATCCTGGGCATGGGCGAAGCACGCTATGTCGATGCCCTTCGCGCGCTGGCCGATGCCCACCCCGGCGCGATCACCCTGCTGGAAGCCCACGACGAGACGTTGGCCCACCGGCTCCTGGCTGGCAGCGATCTGCTGCTCATGCCCTCGCGGTATGAACCCTGCGGGCTGACCCAGCTCTACGCCATGCGCTACGGCACCATCCCGGTGGTGCGCGCCACCGGCGGCCTCGCCGACAGTGTGCAGCACTTCGACCCGCTCACGGGCGAGGGCACGGGTGTGGTGTTCCGCGACTACGACGTGGGCGGCATCCACTGGGGCCTGACCCAGGCGCTGGCCTGGCACGCCGAGCCTGCGTTGTGGCGGCAACTGATGACCAACGCGATGCGCAGCGACTTCTCCTGGGAGAAGCAGGGGCCGGCGTACCTGGCGGTGTACAGCGCGTTATCCGGCGCCGTGTCAGGCGCGAAACAGGACTGATCCGTCACTCAGGCCGGCGGAACTTCAGCATCATGCGGTCGGATTCACCGATGGCGTCGAAGGGCGCGTGATCGAACGCCGCGTTGGCCGGCTGCCCGGAACCGTAGGGCACCGAAATGCGCGTGGGCGGCAGGGTCCACACGCCAAACGGGTGATCACGGGTATCCAGGGGATTGGCGTTGAGTTCCGACCGCCCGATCAATTCCAGGCCCACCGCCTCGGCGGCGGCGATCACGAAGGCCTCGCTCACGTAGCCGGTGTCGATGAACTGCTGCACGTCGTCCCAGTCGTCCGGTGCCCGGTGCTGCTCGATGGCGAAGATCCCGCCGGGCTTCAGGGCCGCGGCGATCTCTGGCATCACCTTGTCGAGCAGTCCGAAGCGCAACCAGCCGTGGACCGCGCGGGCGCTCAGGATGAAATCGAAACTCGCCTCGGGCAACGGGGCTGAGCGGGCGCCGAAACTCAGTACCGTGAGATCACCGTAGCGCTCGCTGTCGCCAAACCTCTCCTCGAAACGGGCCCGGCCGGCACGCATCCGGTCCGATAACTCCGGGTTGGCCAGGTCGGCGCCCGTGGTGTGGTACTGCCCACCGGTGCGCGCGGCGTAGGGGGCCAGGATCTCCGTCCACCAGCCACCGCCGGGTTGCAGCTCGAGAATGCTCATCCCGGGCGCAAGACCCCAGAAAGTGAGGGCCTCGGCCGGCCGACGGTCACCATCGCGCGCCCGGTTGGCCTCACTGCGCCACTCGCCGGCGATGACCTCCAGCAGCACCACGTCGGGTTCGTTGGCCGTCGCCGTGTTGACGAAGGCGGTGAGGGACAGGCAGGCCATCATAACGAGCGTTCGCATCGAGGATCTCCGCTGCAGGGGGGGCGGCTGAACGCCGCGGCCGCCATTCTCCCACGGGACACGCGATCTGTCCCCTGTCAGCCGGTCACCGTCAGCGGCTCGATCCGACCGAACGCCTCGGCCACCTCCCGCCAGTGTGGGCCAAAGGCGGCGTCGACCTGCGCCCACTCGAAGCCCCACTGCCAGTTGCCCTCGGCCACCCCGGGGATGTTCATGCGCGCCGCTTGTCCGAGTCCCAGCAGGTCCTGCATCGGGATGACGGTCAGCCGTGCCGGCGAGGCGTAGGCGCAGCGGATCAGCGCATCAGGCATCGACACGCCGTGCGCCTCGCCGGGCGGGCGGTAGGGCTCGAGCGCCGAGTGCACCAGCCCCCGGGTGTGCTCATCCAGGGCGTCGAACCAGCCGAGCGTGGTGTTGTTGTCGTGCGTGCCGGTATAGACCACGGCGTTATCGGGATGTCGTGCGGGCAGGTAGGGATTGTCCGGAGAACCGTCGAAGGCGAACTGCAGCACCAGCATGCCCGGCAGCTCGAAGGCATCCCGCAGCGCCAGCACCTCTGGCGTGATGGTGCCGAGGTCCTCGGCCACCAGCGGCAGGGCACCGAGCGTCTCGCGCAGGTGTGCGAGCAGCGCGTGGCCCGGCGTGGGACGCCAGTGACCATCGCGTGCGGTCTCAGCCCCTGCCGGCACGGCCCAATGGGCCTCCAGCGCGCGGAAGTGATCCAGGCGCAGCAGATCGAAGCGGGCGAGCTGTGCGGCCAGCCGGCGTTGCCACCAGTCGAACACCTGCTCGCGCGCGCCCTGCCAGTCGAACAGCGGGTTGCCCCACAACTGGCCCTCGGCACTGAAATAATCGGGGGGCACCCCGGCCACGGCTTCGGGCTGGCCGCTGGCGTCCAGTGCGAAAACGCGCCGCTCCGCCCAGGTGTCGGCACTGTCATGGTCCGTGTAGAACGGCAGGTCACCGAACAGCTGCACGCCGCGCGCCTGCGCCTGCGCCCGCAGCCGCCGCCATTGCAGTTCGAAGAGAAACTGCACGGCGACGAGATCGCCGAGCCGTGGTTCAGCCCTCGCTCGTGAGCGGAGGATCGCGGCCCCGGCTGTGCCAGGCTCGCGGGTCCCCTCCGCCCCGGCCGGCCACTGCCACCAGGGCCGTTGCCCATAGCGCTCGCGGCGCCATGCGTACTCCGCCCAGGGCAGCAGCCAGGGCGCGGCTGACGTCAGAAAAGACTCGAAGACCTCATGTCGCGCGGCGGCGGCGAACAGCGTCCCGGCCGTGCCGGGCGCCGCCCCGAGCCCGCTCGAGCCCTCGCCGGCGCGCAGCGCGGCGGCCAGCATCGCCGTCTCCACCGACAGCTCGGTCGCCGCGTCATTCACATCGATCAGCGCCGGGTTGCCGGCAAAAGACGACTTGCTGCTATAGGGCGAGCGCGAGGCATCGACGGGGCCCACCGGCAGCATCTGCCAGACGCTGAACCCGGCCTCGGCGATCAGGTCGATAAACCGCAGCGCGCTGTCCCCCAGCACGCCGCCCGCCGGCCCCGGCGGCAGCGAGGTGGGATGCAGCAGCACACCGGCGCGCCGGCGATCGAGCGGGGAGCTCATGGTCATGGATCCTCAGATCTGCAGCCCCCGCCGAAGGCCGCGGTAGGTGCCCGTCTCGACGGAGACCTCTTCGGACTCTGGCTCCCCCTCGACTTCCCGTGCCAGCAGGTCCGGGGTTACCAGCACCACCCCGCGTTCGGTGACATGAAAGCGTCGCCGATCGGCTTCCGCGTCGTAGCCGATGATCATGTCGTCCGGGACATCGCATTCGCTGTCGATGATGGCGTTGCGGATGCGGCAGTTACGCCCGATGTGCACCTGCGGCAGCACCACCGTGCGAAAAAGCTCCGTGCCCTCGTCGACGCGCACGAAAGAGGAGAGCAGCGACTCGCGCACACTGGCCCCCGAGATGATGCAGCCACCGCTGACCAGCGAGTTGATCGCCGTACCGCGGCGCCCGGTCTCGTCCAGCACGAATTTCGCCGCCGGCGTCTGGTCCTGGTAGGTCCACACCGGCCAGCTGTCATCGTAGAGATTGAGCTCGGGCGTGACGTGCGTGAGCTCCATGTTGGCATCGTAGAACGCATCCACCGTGCCGACATCGCGCCAGTACGCCTGGGCGCTGGTGGCGACATCCTGGAAGGCATACGCGAACACCTTGTCTTCATGGATGGCGCCCGGAATGATGTTGCGTCCGAAGTCATGCTGGGAGTCGCCATCTTCGGCATCGCTGGCCAGTCGCTCGAAGAGGTATTCCCGGTTGAACACGTAAATGCCCATCGAGGCCAGCGCGATGTCGTCGCTGCCAGGCATCGGCTGGGGTTGGGCGGGTTTCTCGTCGAAGGCGATGACCCGCTGTTCCTCATCCACCGTCATCACGCCGTACTGCGAGGCCTGGGCCACCGGCACCTGCACCACGCCGACGGTGATGTCGGCCTGGTTCTGGGCATGGAAGGCGATCATCGGACCGTAGTCCATCTTGTAGACATGATCGCCGGCGAGCACCAGGACCATGTCCGGGTTGTAGGCCTCGATGATGTCGAGGTTCTGATAGACGGCGTCGGCGGTGCCCAGATACCAGTGGCCGCCGAGCTGCTGCTGTGCCGGCACCAGCTGCACGAATTCACCAAGCTCGCCGCGCAGGAAACCCCAACCGCGCTGCAGGTGCTGGATGAGCGTGTGGGCCTTGTACTGGGTGAGGACCAGGATCTGGCGGATCCCGGAATTCACGCAGTTCGAGAGGGTGAAATCGATGATGCGGTACTTGCCGCCGAAAGTCACCGCCGGCTTGGCACGATGGCGGGTGAGGTGCTTGAGACGCTCGCCGCGCCCGCCGGCCATCACCACGGCCATGGTACTCTTGGTGAGCTGGCTGACGTAGCGGCCGGATTTGACGGGTTTCATACGCAGGCGCCCTCGGCGTGGCTCTCGCGGCAAGCATACGCGAATTTCGCTTAGCGTTGAGCACGCGTTCCGTGTGCCCGACAGGAGAGTATGGCCGTTCATGGATGACACGCGCATGACGGACTCCCCCGATCATCCAGAGCTCGCGCAGCTGCTTGCGGGCAGGCATCACGATCCGTTCAGTGTGCTGGGCCGTCATCCGTCCGGTGGCGGTGGCGTGGTGGTCCGCGCCTGGCTGCCAGGGGCCTTGCGGGTGCGCCTGCATCAGCAGGGGTCCACCGCGGCCGCCGGCGACGCCGCGGCGCCCGCCGACACTCCCGCCATGGCGGGCGAGTACGAGTTCATCCGTCTTGGCGGCACCGATCTGTTCTCCCTGCATGCGCCCGCCAATGCCGTACCGTTGCGTTACCGCTTGGCCTGGCAGGACGGCGCAGGCGCCTGGCACACGCACTGGGATCCGTATGGCTTCCCACCGGTGCTCGACGAGGCCGAGCTCGCGCGCTTCAATGCCGGTGAGCATACGCAGGCGTGGCGACTGCTGGGCGCTCGCGAGGTGTCTGTCGACGGGGTCGACGGCTGGCTGTTTGCCACCTGGGCACCGGAGGCGGCGCGGGTCAGTGTGGTCGGCGACTTCAATCGCTGGGACGGCCGCCGCCATCCCATGCGCGTGCGCGGGGCCAGCGGCGTGTGGGAGCTTTTCATTCCGGGACTTCCGCCGGGCGTGCTTTACAAGTTCGAGATCAGCAACGCGCGCAGCCATGCGCTGCTGCTCAAGGCCGACCCCTATGCGCGCGCTGCCGAACACCGGCCCGCAACCGCGTCCGTGGCCATCGCGGCGTCAACCTACGCCTGGCAGGATGGCGACTGGATGGCGGCGCGTGCGCAGTGGAACTGGCTGCATGCGCCCATGACCATTTACGAGCTGCACGCCGGGGCCTGGCGACGCGAACCCGATGGCCGCCCCCTGGGTTACCGGCAGCTGGCCGAGACGCTGGTCCCGTATTTGCGCGACCTCGGCTTCACTCACGTGGAACTGCTCCCGATCACCGAGTATCCCTTCGATGACTCCTGGGGCTATCAGCCTACCGGTCTGTTCGCGCCCACCTGTCGCTACGGCTGTCCGGACGACCTTCGGTATTTCGTCGATCGCTGCCACGCCGCCGGCATCGGCGTGCTGCTCGACTGGGTGCCTGGACATTTCCCCCGCGACGCCCATGGCCTGGCCCGCTTCGACGGCAGCGCGCTCTATGAATACGATGACCCCCGCAAGGGCGAGCACCCGGATTGGGGCACACTGGTGTTCAACTACGACCGCCGGGAAGTGATGAGTTTCCTGCTCTCCAGTGCGCTGTACTGGCTGCAGGAATTCCACTTCGACGGACTCCGGGTGGATGCCGTCGCCTCGATGCTCTATCTCGACTATTCCCGCGGCCCCGGCGAGTGGGCCCCGAATGTTCACGGCGGCAACGAAAACCTGGAGGCCGTGCGCTTTCTGCAACGGCTCAATGAACTCACCCATCGCGAGGTGCCGGGCAGCCTGACCATTGCCGAGGAGTCGACGGCCTGGCCCAAGGTCTCCCGACCGGTGTGGGACGGGGGGCTGGGGTTTTCCATGAAGTGGAACATGGGCTGGATGCACGACACGTTGAAGTACTTCGGCCTGGACCCGGTGCATCGCCGCCATCATCAGCAGCTGATCAACTTCGCCGCCCTGTATGCCTTTTCCGAGAACTTCGTACTGCCGCTGTCACACGACGAAGTCGTCCACGGCAAGGGCTCGCTGCTCGGCAAGATGGCTGGCGATCACTGGCAACGCTGCGCGAATCTGCGCCTGCTCTACACCCTGCAATGGACCTTTCCTGGCAAGAAGCTGCTGTTCATGGGCGGCGAGCTCGGTCAGCCGGGGGAATGGGATCATCGCGTGGGGCTGCCATGGTCGCTGCTGGACGATCCGGCACACGCCGGGATTCAGCGCCTGGTGCGCGATCTCAATCATCTTTACCGGGAGCTCGAGGCGCTGCATCGCAACGACTTCGATCCGCACGGCTTCGCCTGGCTGTGTTGTGATGACGCGCTGCACTCGACGCTTGCATTTCAGCGGATCAGCGGTCAGGCACGCGTCGTGGTGGCGCTGAATTTCACGCCGGTGCCGCGCCATGGCTGGCGCCTGGGCGTCCCCCATCCGGGCAGCTGGCACGAGTGTCTGAATTCAGACTCGCGGTTTTATGGGGGCAGCGATCTGGGGAATCCCTTGCCGCTGATCAGCGAGCCTGTTCCGGCACACGGGTGTGAGCAGTCGATTCGATTGACCCTGCCGCCGCTGGCGGCGGTGGTCTTGCGGATCAGTGGTGCGAGGTCTGCTGCTGCAGACCTCGCGTCCACACCCTGATCGCGCGCCGGGTCACGCCACCCGACGCCGCCGCCGGACCAGCGCCGCGCCGAGCAGCCCTGCACCCAGCAGGGCCAGCGCGGCCGGTTCGGGGACAGCCCGTACTGCCAGCAGGTTCTGTGAGTTCGGCGAAATGAACACATAGAACTCGTATTCGCCGCTGACCTCGCCGAGGTCTGCGAGCCAGGAATTCGCCAGGCTGGCCGCACCGCCGAAGGTGGTGGCGTGGAAGCTGCCATGGGTCAGATCGAGGGGGTCGCCGTCCTCGTTGAGGATCTCCCACAGGGCGAGCTGGAACGCCGCAGAGGCGATGTCGCTGTCCTTTGATGCCGCGTAGTAATTGGAAAACAGCGCAGCGATGTGCATTTGCTGAGAGGCCGTGAAGCTGCCCAGGCCGCTGACGATTTCATATTCGGCGGTGCCCGCCAGAGTCATGTCGATCTCGATACAGAAGGCCGACAGCCCGTCGTCCCAGTAAAGCGTGTCGCCAGCGGTATTGAACTGGAACTCACCGGCCCGGATGGTGGGGCTTCGGGTGCTGTCGTTGGTGATCCGGCCAGTGGGATTACCGAGGTTGTTGGTGTAAGTCAGCTCGATCGGGGCGGCCGCTGCGGTCCCCGACAAAAGAGCCACGGCGCTGACGATGGCCAAACTGCGCAGACGAATCGACATGGTGAGGGTTCTCCAGAGGTGTTCCTTGCCTGGGAGTCACAAAGCAGGATTCATGCCATAACCGGAACACCATGCAAAGCATAGGGTTATGGCGCCCTTGGCGGGCCTGATGCTGAAGACTGTAAACCGGCTCGACGCCCGTCGTTTGCGCCCTAGCGCGACTCCAGGACAACGACACTGCGTGAGGCCAGCCGATAACTCAGCGTCTCGACCGTGGGTTGCGCGCGCGGCGGCAGGATGTCGTGCGGTGCGGCGAGACTGGTGTCGAGGGCGCGCTGCCAGCGCTGGCGTGGGGCTACCGGCAGCTGGACATCGATGTCCTGATCTGCCGTATTCACCAGCACCGCAAGCACCGGCTCAGTGTCACTTCGGGCCCCCAGCAGCCATCCCAGGCATTTGGCTCCCGCATCGTCCCAGTCCGGCGGTGCCCCGTCGGCGCCGAACCAGGTGATGTCGGGCAGCCCATCCATGGCGGTGCCGGGGTCGCCCGTGAGAAAGCGTCGCCGCCGAAGGGTCGGATGACGCCGCCGCAAGGCGATCATCTCGCGGGTGAATCTGAGCAGGTCCGCGTTGTCCTCGGTGAGCGACCAGTCGATCCAGCCGAGCGGATTGTCCTGGCACCAGGCATTGTTGTTGCCCCGCTGGCCGCGCGCGAACTCGTCGCCGGCCAGCAGCATGGGGACGCCTTGGCTGAGCAGCAGCAGGGCGATGGCGTTGCGCTGTTGGCGCCGACGCAGCGACTGGATGGCCGGATCGTCGCTAGGCCCCTCGACACCGCAGTTCCAGCTGAAATCATGATCGCCGCCGTCGCGGTTGTCCTCGCCGTTGGCCTCGTTGTGCTTGCGGTCGTAGCTGACCAGGTCGGCCAGCGTGAAGCCGTCGTGGCAGGTGATGAAATTGATGCTGTTTACCGGCAGTCGTCCGGCCGCCTGGTAGAGATCGGCACTGCCCGCCAGGCGCATCGCCAGCTCGCCGCGCAGCCCCGTCTCGCCGCGCAGCCACCGGCGCAGCGTGTCGCGGTAGCGACCGTTCCACTCGGCCCAGCGATAGCCGGGAAAATCGCCGACCTGGTAGAGACCTGCAGCATCCCAGGCTTCGCAGATCAGCCGGGTGTGCGCGAGCGCCTCCGAGAACTCGATGTTCCACAGCAGCGGCGCATGGACCATCGGCTCGCCGTCCTCGCCGCGGGCCATGGCGCTGGCCAGATCGAAACGGAAGCCATCCACGTGCATCTCGCGCACCCAGTACTCCAGGCACTGCAGCAGCAGCCGTGAGACGGCCGGGTGGTTGCAGTTCAAGGTGTTGCCGCAGCCCGAATAGTCGCGATAGCGACGCAGATCGGTCGGGTCGAGGTGATAGAAGAATTCGTTGCCCAGCCCGCGGAAGCTGATGGTCGGGCCGTCTGCGCCGCCCTCGGCCGTATGGTTGAACACCACATCGAGGATGACGCCGATGCCGGCGCGATGCAGCGCCTTGACCATGTCGCGAAATTCGCGGCGAATATCGCCATCTGCCCCGTAGCCGGGGTGCAGGGCGTAGAACCCGCAGGGGCTGTAGCCCCAGAAGTTGCCGAGACCGCGTGCGGCCACACCCTGGGGGACATCCTGCTCGTCGAAAGCCATGACCGGCATCAGCTCGACGTCGGTGATACCCAGTGACTGCAGATAGGGGATCTTCTCGACAATGCCACGGAAACTTCCCGGGTGCTCAACGCCGGCACTTACATGGCGCGTGAAGCCGCCGACATGCAATTCATATATGACGCAGTCTTCGAGCGGCCGATTCACCGGCCGGTCGCCTTCCCAGTCATAGTCATCCGCGGCGACCACCTGAGCGCGCATCGAGGTGCTGCCGCGCGCCGGCCCCAGCGCCCGCTGACGATCCCAGCGCCGCATGGAGACCACGCGGGCCCGCGGGTCCAGCAGCTCGACCTCGGGGTCGAAGCGCATGCCGGTGGTGGCGGTGTCGCCGGGACCATCGACCTGCCAGCTGTACCAGAGGCCGGGTGAGGCGCCCTCGACGAAGACATGCCAGAAGAAAAACGTGCGGTGGTGAACCGGGTCGAGCGCAATCCGCGCGACCGGCGCCTCGTCGGTCTCGCGGTCATAGAGCAACAGCGTCACCGCGGTGGCATGACGGCTGAACACCGAGAAGTTCACGCCGCCCTCGCGCGGCGTCGCCCCCGGCGGTACGCCCTCGCCGTCGTGTACCGTGAACCGGCCCACCGCCGCCGGGGGTCGGTCGATCACGATGCTCAGCCGGGAACGTCGCCGAGCCGGCGCGACAGCCCGAGCTCGTGCGGGTGGGCCAGCGCCGGGTGCGTTGGCCGGGCGCGAATCTCCAGGCTCATGCGCCCGCACCAAGGCAGTTCCGCCGCGAGGCGGTACCGCTGCTCGCCGTTCTCCGGTGCCCCGACGGGGGCCAGTGGCGCGATATGGTGGGTCTCGCCGTCGAGATACATCAGGCCTTCAACCGGGCGGCCATTCTCGGCATGGCCGCCGATCGGTACCGTGACCTCGGAGCCCAGCCCGCGCTGCATCACGCATTCCACGCAGACGTCTTCCGGCGCAAGCCCGTTCAGCACGACGCTGACTTCCATGCCGAGCTGGCCCTCGCACTCGATCATCGCCGGCGGGCACTCGATGAGCCGCAGGCTGAGGCCAGACCAGGCGGCCCGCACGCGCGACTTCCATGCCGCGAGCGTCTTCGCTGCCGCGTGGTCATCGCGTGCCATCGCGCGGCCACGCTTGCCCGCGGGCGCATAGAAATGCCGCAGGTAATCGCCGAGGAATCGCTGGCTGTTGAAGGATGGCAGGATACTCGCCATCGAGCACTTGCTGCGTTCGACCCAGCCGGGCGAGAACCCGAGGCGCTCGTCACGCGCGTAATACTGCGGAATCACCTCATCCTGCAGCAGCTCGTAGAGCGTCTGCGCGTCCTGGTGATCGCGCTCGTGGTCCGAGGCGGCGTGTGTGGTCGGCGGGATCGCCCAGCCATTGCTGCCGTCATAGCCCTCGGCCCACCAGCCATCCAGCACGCTGAGATTGATCGTGCCGTTGATCGCCGCCTTCATCCCGGAGGTACCGCTCGCCTCCAGCGGATAGACGGGGTTGTTCAGCCACACGTCGACGCCCGAGGTCAGCAGTCCGCCAAGCTCCATGTTGTAGCCCTCGACCAGCAGGACCTTGTCGAGGAACTCCGGCATGTTCGCCACGCGGTGGACTTCCTGCATCAGCCGCTGCCCGGGCTCGTCGGCCGGGTGCGCCTTGCCGGCGAACACGAAGACCACCGGCCGGCGCTCGTCACTGACGATGGCCCGCAGCCAGTCGAGATCGGTGAACAGCAGCGTGGCCCGCTTGTAGGCGGCGAACCGGCGGGCGAAGCCGACCAGCAGCACGTCGGGGGCGTCGGGATCGATGTTGCGGAGCATGCGCTTGATATGCGCGCCACTGTAGCGGTTGTGCAGGTACTGCGCCTCGAGACGTTCACGCAGCACGCGTAGCGTGTCGCTCTTGATCTGCTGCTTGACGTACCAGAACCGCCCGGCGGGGATCGCCATGATCGAGTCGCTGATGTCGCGGTCCATGAGCTGGTAGGCCCAGGAGGGGCCGAGGTGCTCGGAGAGCAAGCCCGTCCATTCGCTGCGCAGGAACGTGGGGACATGCACGCCGTTGGTCACAAAGCCTACCGGGTTCTCGGCTGGCGGCACCTCGGGCCAGGCCTCGGCAAGAATATCCGAGGAGACCTTGCCATGCAGGCGACTGACCCCATTCACGCCCCGGGCCAGCGCGGCGGCCAGACGGGTCATGTTGAAGCGCGGATGCTCGCCCGCGGCATTGCCCAGCGCGAGCACCTGCGTCTCGTCGACCCCCAGGTCGTCGATCAGCTGGCGCAGGTGATCGGTGACAAGGCCGGCATCGAAGACGTCATGTCCAGCCGAGACCGGCGTGTGCGTGGTGAATACCGCCGAGGCGGCAACCGCCTCGATCGCTGCGTTGAAGTCCAGCCCTTCGGCGACCCGTTCGCGCATGCGCTCGAGCAGCAGGAAAGCGGCGTGGCCCTCGTTGATATGCCAGATCGTCGGGGCCATCCCCAGGGCGCGCAAGGCGCGGACACCGCCGATCCCCAGCACGATCTCCTGGCGGATACGCGTGGTGTGATCGCCGCCGTAAAGCACGCGGGTGATGGCGCGGTCCTGTTCCTCGTTGGCCTCGATGTCGGTGTCGAGCAGGATGACCTGGACCCGGCCGACCTGAGCCTTCCACAGCTTGACCTGTACCGTGCGGTGCTGCATCGGACAGGGCACCACGATGTCATGGCCGGTGGCGTCCGTCACCGGAAAGACCGGGATCTCGTGCGAGAGCACGGTGCGGTACTCGGCGATCTGCTGCCCGTGGCCGTCGATGCGCTGGTTGAAATAGCCCTGGCGATACAGGAGGCCTACGGCAATGAAAGGCAGGGCCAGATCGCTCGCGGTCTTGCAGTGGTCGCCGGCAAGAATGCCGAGGCCGCCGGAGTAGATCGGGACGCTGTCGTGGAAACCGAACTCGGCGCAGAAGTAGGCGATGAGATCGTCGTCGGCCAGCGGTGACCTCGATTGGCCGTTGGGACCGGCCTCGTGGTAGGCGTCGAATTCCGCCAGCACGCTGCGATAGGCGGAGAGAAACGTCCGGTCTTCGGCGGCGCGGGTGAGGACCGACTGATCGACATGACGCAGAAACAGTCGCGGATTGCGCCCGACCCGCCACCACAGCGCGCGGTCGAGCAGCAGGAACAGCTGGCGCGTGGGGCGGTGCCAGCTGAACCACAGGTTATCGGCCAGATCGGCCAGCCGGCTGATGTTCTCCGGCAGCGTGGGGACGACGTCGAGATGAAAACGATGGCCTGCCATGGCGCAGAAGCTCCGGGACAACAACGCCGGCACACGCCGGCCCGCCTATTCTGGGACTCCCCCGGGGGCCTGCCAAGGGGCCAGGCGCCAGGACCTGGTTAATCACGCGGGGTGCATCGCGGTATTCCCCGATGATGGCGCCGTCGGTGCCGGCGTTACGCTGAGCGCAAATGTCGGCGCTGCACGCGCTGTCACCAGACGGTCATGCACGGGCGGCAAGCTCGTAAGGAATGAACATGCACGAACTTGGCGATGGATCGGCGGCGATGGGGCCGCTTTCGGCGGAGGAGCTGGCCGCGCTGCACGATTACTGGTGCGCGGCGAACTACCTTTCGGTGGGCCAGATCTACCTGCTCGCCAACCCGCTGTTGCGCGAGCCGCTGGTCCCGGAGCACATCAAGGTGCGGCTGCTCGGCCACTGGGGCACGACCCCGGGGCTGAACCTGCTCTACGCGCATATGAATCGGGCGATCCGCCAGCGCGATCTCGATGCGATTTTCATCACCGGCCCTGGTCACGGCGGCCCCGCGCTGGTGGCCAACACCTGGTTGGAAGGCAGTTTCAGCGACTTCTACCCTGATATTCCGCGCGACGGCGAGGGGATGCAGCGGCTGTTCCGGCAGTTCTCCTTCCCGGGCGGGCTGCCCAGCCATGTCGCCCCGGAGGTGCCCGGCTCGATTCACGAGGGCGGTGAACTCGGCTATGCCCTCTCGCACGCCTATGGTGCGGTGTTCGACAATCCCGAGCTCGTGGCGCTGTGCGTGATTGGCGACGGCGAGGCCGAGACCGGGCCGCTGGCCACGGCCTGGCACTCCAACAAATTCCTGAACCCGGCCACCGACGGCGCCGTGCTGCCGGTGCTGCACCTCAACGGCTGGAAGATCGCCAACCCGACCGTGCTCGCGCGCATCCCGCGCGATGAACTCGCCGCGCTGATGACCGGCTACGGTCATCGCATGATCGTGGTGGAAGGCGATGACCCGATGAGTGTGCATCAGCAGATGGCCGCCGCCCTCGACGAGGCGCTCGACGATATCGCGGCCATCCAGCGCGCTGCCCGCGCGGACGGGGTGCGCAGCAGGCCCCGCTGGCCGATGATCGTCCTGAAGACGCCCAAGGGCTGGACTGGGCCGGCCGAAGTGGATGGCAAGCAGATCGAGGGGTCGTGGCGGTCGCACCAGGTGCCTTTCGGGGATGCCGCGAGCAGTGATGCCCACCGCGGGGTGCTCGAGCGCTGGCTCAAGAGCTATCGCCCGGAAGAGCTGTTCGACGAGCGCGGGGCGCCGCGGGCGCGGCTGCTGGCGCAGGTGCCCGAGGGGCTCAGGCGCATGGGTGCCAATCCGCACGCCAACGGCGGGCTGCTATTGCGTGACCTGGTGCTGCCGGATTTTCGGGACTATGCCCTGGAGGTCGAGCATCCCGGGCGCGATATGGCAGAGACCACGCGGGTGATGGGGCGCTTGCTGCGCGACGTGATGCTGAAAAACGCCGCCCAGCGTAATTTTCGACTGTTCGGCCCCGACGAGACGGAGTCCAATCGCCTGGGTGCGGTGTTCGAGGCCACCGACCGCACCTGGATGGCCGAGCTTCAGGATGGCGATCAGCAACTCTCTCCCGAAGGCCGCGTGATGGAGATTCTCTCGGAGCACACCTGCCAGGGCTGGCTGGAGGGTTATCTCCTGACGGGTCGGCATGGGCTGTTCTCCTGCTACGAGGCATTCATCCACATTGTCGACTCGATGTTCAATCAGCATGCCAAGTGGCTGAAGGTGGCGGCGCATGAGGTGCCGTGGCGCCGCCCCGTCGCCTCGCTCAACTATCTGCTGACCTCGCATGTCTGGCGCCAGGACCATAACGGTTTCAGCCATCAGGATCCGGGCTTCATCGATCATGTCGTCAACAAGAAAGCCGACATCATCCGTGTCTACCTGCCGCCGGATGCCAACTGCCTGCTGTATGTCACCGACAAGGTGCTGCGCAGCCGGGATTTCATCAATGTCATCGTTGCCGGCAAGCAGCTGCAGCCGCAGTGGCTGGACATGGACTCGGCCATCCGTCACTGCACCGCGGGCATCGGCATCTGGGAGTGGGCCAGCAACGATCGTGGCAGTGAACCCGACGTGGTGATGGCCTGTGCCGGCGACGTGCCTACGCTGGAGACGTTGGCCGCGGTCGATCTGCTGCGCCAGCACGTCCCGGAGCTTAAAGTGCGCGTGGTCAACGTGGTTGATCTCATGACGCTGCAACCCCGCGAGGAACACCCACACGGCCTCTCCGACCGCGACTTCGATGCGCTGTTCACCACGGACAAGCCGATCATCTTCGCTTATCACGGCTACCCGTGGCTGATTCATCGGCTGACCTACCGGCGCACCAACCATCGCAATCTGCACGTGCGCGGCTACAAGGAGGAGGGCACGACCACCACGCCGTTCGACATGGCGGTGTTGAACGATCTCGATCGCTTCCATCTGGTGGGGGATGTGATCGACCGGGTCCCCAAGCTCGGGTATCTTGCCGCCTATGCGAAGCAGGTGATCCGCGACAAGCTGATCGACCATCACCACTACATCCGCAAGTACGGCCAGGATATGCCGGAGATTCGCAACTGGCGCTGGCCGCATGGGAGCGATGATGCATCCTAGGCTCTCCGCGCTCGCAGCCCAGGGGCAGGCGATCTGGCTCGACTCTATCGATCGCAACCTGCTCGAGAGCGGTGGTCTCGCCGCGCTGATCGAGCAGGGGGTGACTGGGGTCACGACCAACCCGACCATCTTCCACAAGGCGATCACCGCCGGCGCGGAGTATGACTCGAGCATCCGGGCGTGGCTGGCAGCACATCCTGACGGTGAAACCCATGCGCTGCTCGATGCGCTGATGGTCGAGGATGTTGGCAGCGCCGCCGACCTGCTGCGGGACGTCTACGAGCGCAGCGGTGGCGACGACGGCTATGTGAGTCTCGAGGTCTCGCCGCTGCTGGCCCACGACACGGACGCGACCATCGCCGCGGCCCGCCGGCTGTTCGATGCGGTCGATCGGCCTAACGTGATGATCAAAATTCCGGCGACAGCTGCCGGACTGCCGGCGATCGAGGCCGCCCTGGCCGACGGCATCAACGTCAACGTGACCCTGCTGTTTGCCGTGTCCCGTTACCTGGAGGTGCTGCACGCCTGGCGCGAGGGGGTCACTCGACTGGCCGCCCCGGGGAGTGTGGCCTCGGTGGCCTCGTTCTTCGTCAGTCGCATCGACACACTGGTAGACCGTGCGCTCGAGGAGCTCGGGAGCGAGGATGCACTGGCCCTGCGCGGGCAGGTGGCCATCGCCAATGCCCGGCGCGCGTGGGCTGAGTTCAGTGCATTCATGGCGAGTCCGGAGGTCACTGCCCTGCGCGGTCGCGGCACCCGTGTGCAGCGTCTGCTCTGGGGCAGCACCGGCACGAAAAATGAGGCCTATCCAGACGTCCTCTACGTCGATGAGCTGATCGGCCGCGACACCGTCAACACACTGCCACCGGCCACTCTCGAGGCTTTTCTCCACCATGGCACGGTGGCCGATACCCTTGGCGGGCGTGCCGAGGCGGCCGACGAGAGCCTCAGACGGGTCGAGCGCATGGGGATCTCGATGGCTGCAGTCACGGCGCAGCTCGAGCGCGAGGGCGTCGAGGCCTTCGCCGAGGCCTACCGTAAGCTGCTCGCCGCCCTGGACGCTCGTCGCGAGCGGCTGCACGCAGGCTGATCTACGCAGATCTGGCAGACGCGGCCGCAGCGAGAGACACAACGGTCAGGCACGGGCACGAGGGTAGACGGCATGCAGACGACGGCAGAGATCGCTTATTTCTCGATGGAGGTCGCGCTGGATGCCCGCATGCCGACCTACAGCGGCGGGCTCGGCGTGCTGGCTGGCGACACCCTGCGTACGGCCGCAGATCTCGGGGTCCCGATGGTGGCTGTGTGCCTGCTGCACCGGCGGGGCTATTTCCGTCAGACCCTCGGTCCTGACGGCGAACAGCACGAGGCGCCCGAGGACTGGCCGGTCGAGCAGCTGCTCGAGCCGCTGCCCGGGCAGGTGACGGTCGCAGTCGCGGGACGGGACGTGCGCCTGCGCGGCTGGCGGTACGATGTGCGCGGCTGTCGTGGCCATGTCGTACCGGTGATCTTTCTGGACAGCCGCCTCGAGGACAACGACGAGGCGGCCCGCACGCTGACCGATCAACTCTACGGCGGCGACGCCCGCTACCGGCTGTCGCAGGAAATCCTGCTCGGGGTCGGCGGCGTGCGGATGCTGCGGCTGCTCGGCTTCGGCGGCATCCGGCGTTTCCACATGAACGAGGGGCATGCGGCGCTGCTCACGCTGGAGCTGCTCGAGGAACAGCATCGCGGCAATGGGCACAACGGGGTCGGGGAGCAAGAGATCGAGAAGGTCCGCGAGCAGTGCGTATTCACTACCCATACGCCTGTTCCCGCAGGCCACGATCAGTTTCCCCTCGAGCTCGCTGCAGAACTGCTCGGCCGCGGTCGGGCGCCGAAGCTGCGCGACGTGTTTGCCATTGATGTCTACCGCCAGGTGCTGCGCAGCGACCAGCGCTTTGCCCCGCCTCGCGATGCGCTTGACCATGATCTCATGCTCAACATGACCTATGTTGCGCTCAATCTGAGCCGACATGTGAACGGAGTCGCGCACAGTCACGGCGAGATCTCCCGGCTGATGTTCGCCGAATATTCGGTCGACGCCATCACCAACGGCGTGCATGCCGCCACCTGGATCGCACCGCCGATGGCCGCCGTGCTCGATCGCCACGTCCCCGGTTGGCAGGCCGACAACTACAGCCTGCGCTACGCCCTTGCCATCCCGTTGGCCGAGATCGCCGAAGCCCACGCCGTCGCCAAGCGCGAGCTGCTCGAGCACGTGCTGGCGACCACCGGCCGGCGTCTTGAGCCCACGCGCTTCACGCTTGGGTTTGCGCGCCGGGCCACCGCCTACAAGCGCCCGGACCTGCTGTTCGCCGACCTCGAGCGTCTACGCGCCATCGCCCGATGTCACGGGGGCCTGCAGGTGCTCTACGCCGGCAAGGCGCATCCGGCCGATGCAGGCGGCAAGGCACTCATTCGTGACGTCTACGCCGCCGCCCGGACGCTGCGCGACGATGGCATAGACGTCGTCTGGCTGCCGGACTACGACACCGCGCTCGCCGCGAAACTGGTCAGCGGCGTGGACGTCTGGCTGAACACGCCGTTGCCGCCCAACGAGGCTTCGGGTACCAGCGGCATGAAAGCGGCCATGAACGGTGTCCCCAGCCTGAGCACGCTCGATGGCTGGTGGATCGAAGGCCATCTTGAAGGCCTCACCGGCTGGGCCATCGGTGCCGCGAGCCCTGGCGATGGGGATGATGCCGAGGCCATCCGGGCGCGGGACGCCGCGAGTCTGTACGACAAGCTCGAGCATGCCGTGTTGCCCTGTTTCCTCGACCCGGGCGATGCGTTCCTGGAAGTCAGGCGGCATGCCATCGCGCTGAACGGTGCGTTTTTCAACTCGCAGCGGATGCTGCAGCAGTACCTGCAGCGCGCCTATGCCTGATCGGGAACGAGGCCCAGTGTCCGCGCCGTGTGCCGGGCGATGATGGCTTCTTCGTCGGTCGGCACGATCCGCAGTTTGACCGTGCTTTCGGCGCGCGAGAACACCGGTCGGTTGGAGCCGTTGGCCAGCGCATCGAGCTTGACGCCCAGCACGCCGAGGTGTTCAGCGATGGCCGCCCGGACAGGCTCGGCGCGCTCGCCCATGCCGCCGGAGAAGACGATGGCGTCGACGCCGCCCAGGGCCACGGCCATCGCGGCCATCCCCTGGGCGACCCGGTAGCAGAACACTTCGACGGCTTCGCGGGCGGCGCCGGTGTCGGTGTCGAGCAGGATGCGCATGTCGGCGCTGGTGCCCGACAGCGCCAGCAACCCTGACTTTCGCCAGAGCAGCTCGGCCAGGTGCTCGGGGGAATGGCCACCCGAGCGCTGCAGCCAGAGCACCAGCCCCGGATCCAGCGCGCCACTGCGCGTGCCCATGGGCACGCCGTCCAGCGGCGTGACTCCCATGCTGGTGTCCACGCTCTGTCCGGTGTCGATGGCGCAGAGGCTCGCGCCATTGCCCAGGTGTGCGGCGATGATGCGGCGTTCGGTCGGGGCGATGCGCAGCATCTCGCCAGCGATGGCCTCATAGGACAGCCCGTGGAACCCGAAGCGGCGCAGCGGCAGATCGGCGATCTCGGCCGGTACGGCGATGCGGTGCGCGCGCGGGGGCAGGGTGCGATGAAACGCGGTGTCGAAACAGGCGACCTGTCCTGCGCTGGGCAGTTGGCGGTGGACGGCGTGAACCGCGGCCAGATCATTGGGCTGATGCAGCGGCGCCAGCGGGGCGAGCGACTCGAGCGTGCGCAACAGTGCCGGGGTGATCAGTGCCGGCGCGTCGTGGGTGCCGCCATGAACGACGCGGTGGCCGACGGCTCCGATGCCGGTACGAAAGCCTCGCTCGGCCAGCCAGTCGAAGATCTCGGCCAGCGCAGTGTCCTGATCGACCACATGCCGGCGCGTGGAGCCCGAGTACTTTGCCGCCCCCGCGGTGAGATGCAGCCGCGCTGAGCGCCGGGTCGCGGGCAGCTCGACGTGCAGCCCGAAGATCGGCTCTGGCAGCTCGCCCGTGGGGGTGTTCGGGTCGTCCTGCCGAATGGCGGCCGCGGCCGCCTCAGTGGCGGTGAACAGCCCGCAGCGCACGCTCGAGGAGCCGGCGTTGACGGTCAGCAGGTAGGGACGTTGCATACGCGCAGTCTGGCGGATTGCCCTGCGCCGGTCGAGGGGGAAATCCGGCAGCGTGGCCTTGTAAGGATTCTCCGCAGAGGTCTCTCGGAGAGTGCGGGCTGGCGGTGACCCCCTGCCGGGAGCGATGATCGGACTGCGGTGCCTGCAGGGGTGCCGGCGTCCACAGCCCACAGTCCACAATGGAGGGTAACGCCATGAGCCTGATGCGTTGGGATCCTTTCCAGGATTCGGGAGATCTAAGGTCCACCGCGTCGAGAGCTTCTACGGCAGTTTCTCGCGGAGTTTCCGGTTACCGGACGATGTCGACGTCGAGGGGATTGCCGCCGAGAGCAGAGACGGCGTGTTGAAAGTGCGTCTGCCGAAGAGCAAGGCGGCGGCGCCGCGCAGCGTCGAGATCAAGGTCGGATGAGTCACAGCGACGGCCGAACCTCAGCCGTCGCCAGGCCGGCGCTGACCGGGCCGGGCATTTGACCGACCCGGTCAGCGAGGCGTCCTTCGATACCCTGCGGCATCTGGCTGCCGCGGACGGGGTGGTGTTGGGCTACCGTCGCCGGCTGCCGACCGCGCCCTCGGCGCCCACGGCAGTGGTGCTGCTCCATGGCGCGGCCAGCAATGGCACGCGCTGGTGGCATTTCGTGGATCACACGCGCCTGGCGAACCATCTGCTGCTGGCCCCCGATCTGCGTGGTCACGCCGACTCCGTATGGCGAGGGCCGGCCCGGATGGATCACTGGTGCGCTGATCTCGTCGCGCTGCTCGACCATGAACAGGTCGAGCGTGCGGTCATCGCCGGCCACTGCCTGGGCGCGAACCTCGCCGTGCACTTCGCCGCCCGGCACCCGGCGCGGTGTGCGGGCGTCGTGCTGATCGAGCCCATGCTCAGCGAGGCACTGACCGGGCGGATGGCCTGGTTGCGACGTCTGGCGCCGCTGCTGCGCCTTGGGGCCTGGGTGATCGGGCGGGTCAATCGCCTGGGGGTGTTCCGCCGCCGGCTGCGTCGGGTCCATCTGCGTGAGCTCGACGCGCCTGTGCAGGCCGCCGAGACCCACGATCTGCTTGAGGTCCATGGCTCGCTGCGCCACGATGCCGGCGTGCTGCCGCTGGCCCAGCTGCTGGGCAACTTCGTCGAACTGCTCCGAGCGCTGCCGCTGGCCGAGCTGCAGGCCCCGGTGCTGGTCATTCAGGCCAGTGGCCGGCGCATGACCGATGCCGCGCTGACCCGGCGCAGGCTCGAGTCCGCATGGGCTGACGCGCGTTTCGTCGAACTGCCCTCGGAACACTGGATCCCGACGACGCACCCGGACAGGCTCCGGGTGCTGATCGACGACTGGGTGGCCGGTCTCGAGGACCGCGCCGACTGACCTCTCAGGTCTGCGGCGGCAGCTTGGCGAAGCCCGGGCGCACGATGGCGAGCACGTCGCCCGGCACAGCATTGAGGATGCGTTCGGCCGTGTTGCCGACCACCATGCCTTTCACGCCGGGGCGGATCACCGCGCCCATGATCAGCAGGGGATTGCCCAGTCGCTCGCAGGTCTCGGTAATCATGTCCTCGGCGGCCCCCTCGCCGACATGGGCCTGATTGCGCGCAATACCGAATGTCTTCGCGAGATCCGGCGGATGCACGAACTCCATGCGGTTCGGGAAGGCGTTGACCACGTGCATCTCTGCCCCCAGCTGCTCGACCAGTTCCCGGGCGTAGCGCGTCACCGTTTCGCGCAGTTCGCGGCGCTCCGGGTCATCGGCGTTGACGTTGACCGCCACCAGGATTTTCTCTGGTCCCCGCTCGGCCAGGGTACTGTCGGTCTTAGAGAACAGGATGGGGCAGCGGGCCGATTTCAGCAGCAGGTGATCGGAGTTTCGCAGCAGCCAGCGGCGGACCGCGGGACGGCGATAGGTGCTCTTGGTGATGAGGTCGGCGCCGCTGCGCTCGGCAGCGGTGGCAATCGCCTGGCGCCAGTCGGTGTTGTGCTCGATCTGCGTCTCGAGGGTCAGGCCCTGCTCGCGGAACGGAGCGAGCTGCGTCTCGAGCCAGCCCTCGGGGTCAGCCATGTCCTCGTCTTTCGGGACCACCAGATAGGCGGTGATGGCTGCACCCTGGGCCCGGGCCACGAATGCCGCGCGGGCCAGCGCATGCTGGGTCTCGGCCGTGGGGTCCATGACGCAGAAAATGTTCTTGATCTTCATTTATCGCTCCGTAAGCCAACTGCGCTCAGCATACGACGGGTGTCAAGCCGGTGAAAATGCGGAATTGCCGCAGCCGGCTCAAGGGTCAGCCGGAGGGGAGCGTCCCTCGTCGCCCAGAAGCGCGAGCCAGCGCACGATATCCTCGCGACGCACCAGGCCGAGCACCTGGTCCCTGGCCAGTACCGGCACCTGGTTCAGGTTACGTTGACCCAGCAGCGACAGCACCTCGAAGGCATCGTCCTCGGGCGCGACACTCACCAGCCGCTCGGCCGGGGTCATGATCTGGCCCACTGGCGTTTCAGGCCAGCGCTCGCTCGACAGCGCCCGCACGTCACGCAAGGTCACCAGCCCGGCCAGGCGGCCGGCGTCGGTGACCGGATAGGCGCGCTGTTCCCGGTGCATCAGGTGCTGTGTCACCAGCCGCTCGACCGGCAGGGACGCCTCGACACTCTCCAGCCCCGTGCACATCAATCGTGACACCGGCACCGATTCCAGGGCGTCACGGGTAACCAGCTGTCGATAACTGACCAGCGCAGCGTTGTTGAGGAACCAGCCGATGAACATCAGCCACAACCCGCCGACCAGGCCTGCGCCGAACACCGGGACCTGCACGCCGACCGCCATCGCCACACCAAGCCCGATCAGCGTCCAGGCGAAGGCCTGACCGCCCAGCGAGGCCCAGCGGGTGGCGCGGCGCATGTCACCGGTCATACCCCACAGCAGCGCGCGCAGCACCCGTCCGCCGTCCAGCGGGAAGCCGGGCACCATGTTGAAGATCGCGAGGATGATGTTGATCTGCCCGAGCCAGAGCAGCACGGAGGGCACCAGGCCGAGTTCGGCGAGCAGCGCCTCGGGGGCCTCCGGGTCGAACTCCACGGGCCCGATCAGCACGCCGGCCAGCAGCAGACAGGTGGCGCCGATCACCAGGCTCGCCAGGGGCCCGGCGATCGCCATCCAGAACTCGTCGCGCCAGCGCTGCGGTTCGTTGTCCATGTGCGCCATGCCGCCGAACACGAACAGCGTGATCTGGCGGATGGTGATGCCACGGCGCCGCCCGACCAGTGCGTGGGCGAACTCGTGGGCGAGGACCGAGAGCAGGAACAGCGTGGCCGCGCCGAGCCCTGCGACCCAGGCGGTGATGGCCGACCACTCCGGATGCCAGGCGGGGAACAGCCCGATGGCCAGCGCCACGGTGATCAGCGTGAAGATGATCAGCAGCGACCAGTCGAGTTCTACCGCGATTCCGGCGATGTGGCCCACCCGCAGACGGTGGCCGGTGCGTTGCTGCATCTGCTGCTCCTTGGCGCCGGGCGGCGTTGCGCGCCTGTGGTCATTTCAACACCCGCCCCCGGGCTCAGCAAGCGCGCGCTGATCACGTAGACTCCCCGGACGAATGCAGGGAGTGCGGATGTTCGAACTCAAGGCCGTCAGCAAGTCGTTCGCCGGGACACCGGCTCTCTCGGGGGTCGATCTCACCCTGTCCGCGGGGACGACCACTGCGCTGATCGGGCCTTCAGGCTGTGGCAAGTCGACGCTGCTGCGACTGCTGATCGGCCTGCTGCAGCCCTCGTCGGGTGAGGTGCGGTTCGACGGCCAGCCGCTGACGCCGCGGAGTCTGGCGGCCGCGCGCCAGCGCATCGGCTACGTGATCCAGGACGGCGGGCTGTTCCCCCACCTGAGCGCGCGGGACAACGTCGCGCTGATGGCGCGGCATCTCGGTTGGCCGGTCGAGCGGATCGACGCCCGGCTCGAGACGCTGCGCGCGTTGACGCATTTTCCTGCGAGCGGCCTGGATCGCTATCCAGCCGAGCTTTCCGGCGGACAGAATCAGCGCGTCGCCCTGATGCGCGCCCTGATGCTTGACCCGGAGGCGCTGCTGCTGGATGAGCCGCTGGGTGCACTCGACCCGATGATCCGCCACGAACTCCAGGTGGAGCTTGCGGAGATCTTCGCCCGCCTGGGCAAGACCGTGGTGCTGGTGACCCACGACTTGGCCGAGGCGGCCTTCCTGGGGCAGACCCTGGTACTGATGCGCGCGGGGCGTATCGTCCAGCAGGGCAGTGTCGAGGCGCTGCAGAGGTATCCGGCGGAGGCCTTTGTCGAGCACTTCCTGCGCGCCCAGCGGGGGCTTGTGGGCGCGTGGGGGTGAGCGCGGTGCGGCATCTGAGCGCGCTGATCGTGGCGACGGCCCTGCTGCTTGCCGTGCTGGCCGGCGGCTGCAGCGGCAGCCGCGAGGCCCCGCGGGTGGTCATCGCCAGCAAGAGCTTCACCGAGAGCGTGATTCTCGGCGAGCTGCTCGCGCAGCTGGCAGCCACCGAGGGCGTGGCCCCCCGGCACCGTGCCGGCCTGGGCGGGACGCAGCTGGTGTTCAACGCGCTGGTGGCGGGCGATGTGGATGCCTATGTCGAGTACACCGGCACACTACGCTACCAGGTGTTTGCGGGCCTCGATGAGGCGGTGGAAGCGGACCTCGCGGGCCTGCTGGCGGCGCGCGGGATCGGCATCGCCGGCGAGCTCGGCTTTGGCAACCACTACGCGCTGGGCATGCCTGAGGCGCGTGCCGAGGCGCTGGGGATCCGACGCATCTCCGACCTGGTCGACCATCCGGCGCTGGTCTTTCGTTTCAGCAACGAGTTCATGGGCCGGGCGGATGGCTGGACGGCGCTGCGCGAGCGTTACGCCCTGCCGCAGACCGACGTCCGGGGTGTCGAGCACGATATCGCCTATCGCGCGGTCGCCTCGGGCCTTGCGGATCTCACGGACGTCTACACCACCGATGCCGAGATCGCGCACTACCGTCTGCGCGCCCTGGACGACGATCGCGGGCATTTTCCCCGCTATGACGCGGTCCTGCTGTATCGCCTCGAGCTTGCCGAGCGGGCGCCGGCGGCGCTGACGGCCCTGCGGCAGGTCCTCGGCCGGCTGGACGAGACGCAGATGACCGCCATGAACGCCGCGGTGAAGCTCGAGGGACGCGCCGAGGCGGAAGTGGCGGCGGCGTTCCTCCGCGAGGGTCTGGGGCTGAGCCCTGGCCCCGTGCACGTCGAGGGTCGCACGTCACGGGTGCTGGCCCGCACGGCCGAGCACCTGTTCCTGGTGGGCGTGTCGCTTGGCGTGGCCGTGCTGGTTGCCGTGCCGCTCGGCATTTTTGCGGCGCGACGCCCGCGGCTCGGCCAGGCGGTGCTCGGCGTGGTCGGGGTCGGCCAGACCATCCCCGCGCTGGCATTGCTGGTGATCATGGTGCCAGTGTTCGGGATCGGTCCGATGCCGGCGCTGGTGGCGCTGTTCGTCTACAGCCTGCTGCCGATCGTGCGCAACACCCACGCCGGCCTGACCGGTATCCAGTCCTCGCTGCTCGAGTCGGCCGATGCGCTCGGTCTGCCGCGGAGTGCACGGCTGTGGCGTATCGAGCTGCCGTTGGCGGCGCCGACCGTGCTGGCCGGCATCAAGACCGCCGCGGTGATCAACGTGGGTGGCGCCACGCTGGGTGCGCTGGTCGGGGCCGGCGGCTACGGCCAGCCGATCCTCACCGGGATCCGCCTGGATGACACGGCATTGATTCTGGAAGGGGCGATCCCGGCGGCGCTGCTCGCACTGCTGGTCCAGGGGCTGTTCGAACGCGGTGAGCGTGCGCTGCTGCCCGGCCCCCGCTTTCGGCGGGCAGCACGGCTGCGGTAGAGTGCGGGCGCTACGACGCCGTCCAGGAGCCGCCATGGCGATGACCGATAACCTGCAACGCCTCGCGGCCGGCGCGATACTGGCGCTGGCGATCGGCTATATCCTGCATATCGGTCGCGGCATCCTGGTCCCGCTGGTGCTGGGGCTGTTCATCGCCTACGTGTTCTGGACCGTCGTCGCCTGGGTGCGCAATGCGCCGGTGATCGGGCGGCATCTGCCCGACTGGCTGGCGCACGTCGGCGCGCTGGTGCTGATCACTTTGGTGATCTGGGGGCTGGTGCTGATGGTCACCCAGAACATCGCCATGGTCGAGCGTCAGTTGCCGACCTATCGCGCGAACCTGCAAGTGCTGCTCGAGCAGATCGCGGAGCTGCTGCGGCTGGAGGATGTCCCGACGTTCTCACAACTGGGCGACGAGATCGTTGCCCGGGTGGACATGGGGCGGCTGCTCGGCGGCGCCGTCGGGGTGGTGTCTGCGTTGATCGGCAATCTCGTCGTGGTGTTCGTCTACACGGCGTTCATCATGATCGAGCGCCTGGCGCTCGTGACCAAGCTGGAACGCCTGACCGGCAGTGCCGAGGGTGGCCGACGCATGGCCAAGGCGCTGGGCGAGATCAGTGGGCGGATCGGCCGCTATCTCTCCCTCAAGGCGTTCGTTTCGGCGCTCGTAGGGGCAGGCAGCTGGGTGATCATGCGCCTGATCGGCATCGACTACGCCGAGTTCTGGGCGGTTCTGATCTTCGTGTTCAACTTCGTGCCCTACGTCGGCAGTTTCTTCGCGGTGCTGCTGCCGGTGATTTTGACGCTGGTGCAGTTCGGCGCTATCGGACCGTTCCTGATTGCGCTGGTGAGCCTGACCGGGGTGCAGCTGGTGGTCGGCAATTTCCTGGAGCCGCGGCTGATGGGCCGCTCGCTGAATCTGAGCCCCATCGTCATCCTGCTCGCGCTGGCGGCATGGTCATCGCTCTGGGGGGTCGTCGGGGCATTTCTCTGTGTGCCGATCACGGTGATCATGCTGATCGTGTTTTCCGAGTTCCAGACCACCCGGCCGCTCGCCATCCTGCTGAGCCAGGACGGCAGGATCGATCCGGAGGAGCAGGGCTCGGGCGTCTGACGGTGGTCACAGGACTGCAACATATCTGCCGTATAAAGATCGGTTGGCCTGAACGCTGAAGGATGCTGCCGCGCGCGATGCGATGCTTTCCGACACTGCTGGCCCTGCTGCTGGGGATGACAGCTGCGGCGTTGCCGCCACCGGCCAGCGCAAGTGAGGAGGTCCTGGAGCGTCCGCTGCCGGATGCCGGCGACTTCCCGCGCCAGCCGATCCGCATCATCGTCTACACCAGCCCCGGCGGACTGATCGACTTTACCGCTCGCCGTTTCGCCGACATCGCGCGCCGCCATGCACCGGAGCAGCCCTTCGTGGTCATCAACCGGCCCGGCGGGGGCGGTATCGTCGCCTTCGAGGAAGTGCTGCAGCAGCCGGCTGACGGCTACCACATGCTGGCCGTGACCCGTTCGAACATTTCCAAGATGATCGCCACCGGCCGCGACGATCTGATCGAGCGCATCGACTGGCACTCCTACATCATGGAAAACGCGCACGTGATCATCACCAACGCGCGGATCGGTAAGCAAAGCTGGCGCGAGGTCTACGAAGATGCCTTGCGCAGTGGCGATCGCCAGCTCTGGCTGGGCGCTGACATCGGCGGCGTCAAGCATGTCTCCGGGGTGAAAATGGCCCGTCAGGCGGGCATGGAGATGCGCTGGATTCCCTACAGCAGCGGCGGCGAGGCCATGGCCGCGCTGATGGGCGGGCTTGGCAGCGTCTATCTCGGCAATCCACGCGATGCGATGATTTCAGATGACCTGCGGATCGTCGCCGTGGCGGCGAGTCGGCGACTGCCGGCATTTCCTGATGCGCCGACCTTCAACGAGCTGGGCGTGCCCGGCCTTGAGAGCGAACTCATCTGGCGCGGATTCGCCTTTCGGCAGGGCATGCCGGAAGCCCGCCGTGCCTGGTTCGCCGCCCTGATCGAGAAGGTCGCCAACGACCCCGAATGGATCGACACCTGGGCCGACGAAGGTGTGGAACTGGAATACCGCGACAGTGCGGAGTTCAACCGCATGGTGGAGCGCGACGTCGAGGAGTTCTCATTCTACCTCCGGGAAATGGGACTGCTGCGCGAGCCCGGAACCCGCGAGACGCTGCTCGCCGGGATCGGGGAGGCGCCGGCGCTGCAGTTCTTCCAGGTGCTGCTGGTGGTGATCAATCTGGTGCTCGGGTTTGTGCTGCTGCGGACCTCGTTCCGTGATCGTCTGGGTGAGCTCATGGTGTTGTCTGTGGTGCTGTCGCTGGCAGTGCTGTTCTTCGTCATGAGCGAGGGGTTGCCGCCGCCGAGTCCGGTGGACACGGTAGGCGCGCGCGGCGTACCCCGCCTCTGGTTATTCGTGCTGCTGCCGCTGGCCCTTTACCAGATGTTCCTGATCCTACGGCAGCGGAGAAAAGGGGGCGGCAAACCAAAGACCAAACCGTTGCTGCTGTTTACGTCGCTGGGCTTCATGACCAGTTACGTCCTGCTGATCCCTGTGCTGGGCTACCTGCTCGCCTCGGCCGTCTATATGCCGGCGCTGCTCTGGCTATTGAATTATCGTCATCCGCTGATGATCGCCTCGTTGACCGGCGCCTGGCTGGCGTTCTCGTTTTTCGTATTCCAGCGGGTGCTGTTTGTCGACCTGCCTGCCGGCATGCTGCTGGCCAGGTTGCCGTTCGGCTGAGCCGCCGCGCACGGGCGGGGAGGCCTGTGACATGCTTGAACTTCTGTTAGGGGGCCTGGGTACCGTACTCACGCCGGTCGCGATTGCCGCCATCGTCGGCGGCATTGTGCTGGGCATCATGGTCGGTGCCATGCCTGGGCTTTCGCCTTCGATGGGCGTGGCACTGCTCGTGCCCTTCACCTATGGCATGTCGCCGTTGCTGGCATTGATCCTGCTGGTGGCCATCTATATCGGCGCGAGTTATGGCGGCTCGATCACGGCCATCACCATCAACGCCCCTGGGACGGCCTCGGCGGTGGCCACCGCCCTCGATGGCTACGTGATGACCACCCAGGGCCGGGCGGCGACCGCCCTGGGCTTGTCGATCGTGGTCTCCTCAGTCGCGGGGATTCTCGGCACGATCGTCCTGATCTTCTTCTCGGTCCCGCTGGCGGCCGTCGCTGTCGGCTTCCACCCGGCGGAGTATTTCGCCATGTCGGTGTTCGGGCTCGCCACCATCGCGTCGATGGCCGGTGAGAACTGGATGAAAGCCTTTACCGCGGCGCTGCTCGGTCTGCTGCTCAATACTGTCGGAACGGATCCGATCTCCGGCGCAGAGCGGTTCACTTTCGATGTCACTCCGCTCTCCGACGGTTTCCTGCTGATTCCTGCGCTGATCGGTCTGTTTGCGCTGAGCGAAGTCTTCACCGGCATCGAAAAACGCGCCTTCAAAGTTGCCCGTCTCGACAGCATGGGCAGCCAGTGGCCGACACTCCGTGACTACTGGCATCTCAAATTCCTCACCCTGCGCTCGACCCTGATCGGTACCCTCATCGGCATTTTTCCAGGCGCGGGCGCGACCATCGCATCATTCATCTCCTACGACCTTGCCAAACGCGTCAGTCGCACGCCCGAGGATTTCGGTAAAGGCAGCAGCGAGGGTGTGGCGGCGGCCGAGGCGGCGAATTCCGGGTCCGTCGGTGGCGCGATGGTCCCGCTGCTGACCTTGGGGATTCCTGGCAGTGCGACCACTGCGGTGTTGATCGGCGCGATGATGATCCATCGCTTGACGCCCGGCCCGCAGCTGTTCATCTCCGATCCCGGGCTGATCTACGGCATCTTCGCCGCGATGCTGCTGTCGAATCTCGTGCTGCTGGGTGTCGGGCTGGCGGGCAGCCGGCTGTGGATCAAGGTGACCGTGATTCCCAAGGAGGTTCTGTTCACCCTGGTGACCATGATGGCCGTGGTCGGTTCCTACGCCGTGCGTAACTCGATGTTCGACGTGCTGTGCTGTCTCGGTTTCGGCATCCTCGGCTGGATCCTGCGCCGCTACGACTACCCGCTCGCGCCGGTGATTCTCGGCATGGTGCTGGGCTCAATTGCCGAGACCAACTTCCGCCGAGCGATCATGATGGATGGGGCGATGGTGTTCTTCACGCGCCCGGTGAGCGCGATCATGCTGGCGCTGGGACTGGCCTCGTTCATCCTGCCGTTTCTGGCCATCCGGCGGGCACGCCGGCGGGCTGCGGCGTGATGCGTTAGGCTAGGGGTCTGGTTTGCGTGGCACAGATGCCAGGGAGGACATCTTGGGAGAATGGTTTTCGGAATACCCGTTTGCGCTGCTGCTGATTGCGGCAGGGATTGCCGTGACTGTGGTGCTGACCCTGCGTGTGCTCAGTCGTCGCCGCAATCTGTCCCGCGGTCCCGACAAGGGCACCGCGGCAAATCCACAGCAGGTCAAGCGCGATAATCCGCCAGACTGACCGGCTCAGCGGCCTGAAATGGTCGGGGTGAGAGGATTCGAACCTCCGGCCCCTGCCTCCCGAAGACAGTGCTCTACCAGGCTGAGCTACACCCCGTTCCGTCGCACGCTCTCCTCCGCCGGGCTAGAAACGCCTGCGGACAGCAAACCCTGCCAAGGCTGCGAGTGCATCCTTGAATTCCGAATCGGGAATGGCGCCTAAGGCGCTTTCGGCCAGGGTGGCTTCAGACTGCGCGAGCGCGAGAGTGTACTCAAGCGCCCCGGTGGATTCAATCGCCTGTTGAATCGTCTCCAACTGATCCCGGCCGCCGTGCTCGATGGCGTCCCGGATCAGCGCCCGCTGCTCGGCCGTGCCTTGCTGCATGGCGTGGATCAACGGCAGGGTAGGTTTGCCTTCGGCCAGGTCATCGCCGAGGTTCTTGCCCAGTTCATCGCGATCCGCGGAATAATCCAGCGCATCGTCGACCAGTTGGAACGCGGTGCCCAGGTGCCGGCCGTAGGCCGCCACCGAAGCGCGGGCCTCGCCTGCGAGCCCCCCAAGCACCGCGGCGATCTCGCTGCCGGCCTCGAACAGTCGCGCGGTCTTGCGGTAGATCACCTGCCGGTAACGTTCTTCGGTGGTGTCCGGGTCATGGACGTTCAGCAGTTGCAGGACCTCGCCTTCGGCGATGGTGTTGGTGGCGTCTGCCATGATCTGCATGACGGGCATCCGACCGAGCTTCACCATCATCTGGAAGGCGCGCGAGTAGAGGAAGTCGCCGACCAGCACGCTCGCCTGGTTACCGAACAGTTCATTGGCCGTTTCCTGCCCGCGGCGCAGGGCCGACTGATCGACGACATCGTCGTGCAGCAGGGTCGCCGTATGAATGAACTCGACGATGGCGGCGGCGTCGATGTGTTCGCGCCCCCGATACCCGCAGGCTCTCGCACCGAGCAGAACGATCAGGGGCCGCAGCCGTTTGCCGCCGCCGCCAGTGATGTGGCTGGCGACCTGGTTGACCAGCACGACGTCGCTGGCGAGCGACTTGCGGATCAAGGCATTGACGGCCGGCCAGTCCTCGCCGAGCAGAGCACGGATCGTTGCCAGGCTGAATTCGGGCTCGGGCTGTGCGGTGGCGGGGTGCATGACACGTGAATGATGCCCCATTTGGGGCTCGGTGACGAGATTTGGCCGCGGGAGTGGCCCGCGAGGGCGGCCAGCCGCCCGAAGGTTGATCTGACCGGGGCCTGCGCGGTTTCGTTGACGGGCGAGCAGCGCACGGATTAGAATTCGCGTTTGGTTGCCGGCTCGGTCTGTGGCGGGATGGTGTGGCCATCCGAGACGTGGGTCTCCGGCGATATCCGGGAGAACATAAAGATGTACGCGGTTTTCAAGACCGGCGGCAAGCAGTACCGCGCTCGGCAGGGCGAACGCCTGCGTATCGAGAAGATCGATGCAGGTGAGGGCGATGCCGTCGAGTTCGATCAGGTGCTCCTCGTCGGCGAAGGCAGTTCAGTCACGGTCGGCAAGCCGCTGGTCGATGGCGGTCGGGTGCAGGCCACCGTGCGCGCCCAGGCCAAGGGCGACAAGGTGTCGGTGATCAAGTTCAAGCGCCGGAAGAACTATCTGCGCATGAAAGGGCATCGCCAGCATTACACGGAAATCGAAGTGACCGGCATCGTTGGCGCCTGAGCGCCCGGCCGATCCTGCAGGAGGACAACGAGATGGCACATAAGAAAGCCGGCGGCAGTTCCAAGAACGGCCGCGATTCAGAATCCAAGCGTCTGGGTGTCAAGCACTTCGGTGGCGAGGCGGTGACGCCGGGTAATATCCTGGTGCGCCAGCGTGGCACGCGGTTCCACGCCGGCCGCAATGTCGGTATCGGTCGCGACCACACGCTGTTCGCCACGGCACCGGGTAGAGTGCTGTTCGAGCGCAAGGGGCCGGCCCAGCGGCGGTACGTCAGCGTGGTGGCCGAAGAGGCCTGAGCCGACGGGCTTCCCCGGGGCGTTGCCCGGAGTTTAAAACCCCCGCCGCTGGCGGGGTTTTTCGTCTCGGGGTGGAGCAATCGCGGGGATAGGCTGTGCAGCTGGCGGGGATCGAGCATGAAATTCGTCGATGAGGCCACCATTCGTGTGCAGGCTGGCAACGGTGGTCACGGCTGTCTCAGTTTCCGGCGCGAAAAATATGTGCCGCGCGGCGGACCGGATGGTGGTGACGGCGGCGCGGGCGGCAGCGTATTCCTGGTGGCCGACAGCGCCATCAATACGCTGGCGGATTTCCGTGTGCAGCGACGCTACCGCGCAGAGAGCGGCCAACCCGGGGCGGGGCGCGAGAAGACCGGGCGCTCCGGTCAGGATCTGCTGGTCGCGGTCCCTGCCGGGACGGTGGTGCGTGATGTCGACACCGACGAAGTCCTGGGTGATCTTGCCGAAGAGGGTCAGCGCCTGTGCGTCGCGCTGGGCGGTCGCGGAGGACTTGGCAACACCCGTTTCAAATCCAGTATCAACCGTGCGCCCCGGCAGACCACCCAGGGTCAGCCGGGCGAGGGCCGCCACCTGCTGCTGGAGTTGAAGCTGCTCGCGGACGTGGGGCTCCTCGGGCTGCCGAATGCCGGCAAATCCACGCTCATCCGGGCGGTTTCGGCGGCCCGCCCGCGCGTCGCCGACTATCCGTTCACGACCCTGCATCCGCACCTGGGCGTGGTGCGCGTCGGTGCCCATCGGAGTTTCGTGATGGCAGACATCCCGGGACTGATCGAGGGTGCGGCCGAAGGTGCCGGGCTCGGTCATCGTTTCCTGCGGCATCTCCAACGCACGCACCTGCTCCTGCACGTGCTCGACATCGCGCCACTGGACGGTGATCCGGTGGCGCATGCGCGTACGGTCATGGAGGAGCTGTCGCGCTACGGGGAAGGGCTGGCCGAGCGCCCTCGCTGGCTGGTATTGAACAAGTGCGATCTGCTGACGCCAGAGGACGCCAACCGGACCGGGGAACAGATCGTGTCAGCGCTGGCCTGGACCGGGCCGGTCTATCAGGTCAGCGCCGAGAGCGGGGCCGGCACCGAGCGCCTCTGCCAGGACGTCATGCGTCTGTTGGAGGCTTCGCGGTCTACTGACCGATCGTCTTGAGGCGGGCGTTCAGCCGGCTTTTCTGACGGGCCGCCTTGTTGCGGTGGACCAGGCCCTTGTTGACCATCCCGTCGATGACCGGGACTGCGGCCTTGTATTCGGCCGAAGCGGCCTCGCGGTCACCGCTGTTGATGGCCTTCAGGACCTTCTTCACGGCGGTGCGCATGCGTGAGCGAAGCGCCATATTATGCTCGCGCCGAACGACGGTCTGCTTGGCACGCTTTTGGGCGGATTTGCTGTTGGCCACCGGATAACCTCGGAAATGCTGCACTGAACCGGGCCGTGCATGGCCCGACGAAGCCGGGAAGTATCTGAAAAGAAGCACCTTCGTGTCAAGGGAAATCCCCTGTACACTGGCGCCACCATGGAATCCCCGCCGCCTGCCGAGCCCGCCGCCGGACGCAGTGGACTGCTGCGTTCCACCGGCGTGGTCGGCGGAATGACGCTGATCTCGCGTGTGCTCGGACTGGTGCGCGACGTCGTGTTCGCGCGGGTTTTCGGTGCCGGCATCGGCATGGATGCGTTTTTCGTCGCCAACAAGATCCCCAACATGTTGCGACGGTTTTTCGCCGAGGGTGCCTTCGCCCAGGCCTTCGTGCCGGTGTTCACCGATTATCGCAACACGCGGGGCGAGGCCGAGACGCGGGCGCTGGCCGACGCGGTCACCGGCGTGCTGGCGCTGGCGCTGTTTCTGGTCACCCTGGTCGGCGTGCTGGCTGCCCCGGTGCTGGTTTTTCTGGTGGCCCCGGGCTTCACCCAGGATGGCGCGCGCTTTGATCTCTCGGTCGACATGCTGCGCTGGACCTTCCCCTATCTGCTGTTCATTTCCCTGACGGCGCTGGCGGGCGGCATGCTCAACAGCCATGGCCGCTTTGCCGTGCCGGCCTTCACTCCGGTGTTGCTCAACCTGGTGTTGATCGCTTTCGCGGTCTGGGTCTCACCGCACTGGGCGCGACCGGAAATGGCGCTGGCGGTCGGGGTCTTCGTGGCCGGCATCGTCCAGCTGGGGTTTCAGCTGCCGGCGCTGGCCCGGATCCGGATGCTGCCCCGGCCGCGTCTGCGACTGGATCATCCGGGGGTCCGGCGCATCGGCGTATTGATCCTGCCGGCGATTTTTGGCTCCTCGGTCGCCCAGATCAACGTGGTGTTCGACAACATCATCGCCTCGTTCCTCCAGGCCGGCAGCGTCAGCTGGCTGTATTACGCCGATCGGCTGATGGAGTTTCCGCTCGGCGTGTTCGGCATCGCGCTGGCGACGGTGATCCTGCCCGGGCTCTCGGCGCAGCATGCCAAACGCTCGCGGGAGGGCTTTGCCAGCATGCTGGATTACGCGCTGCGGCTGGTGCTGCTGATCGGCGTGCCGGCGACGGCTGGGCTGGCCGTTCTCGCCACGCCGCTGATCGCGACGATCTTCTTCGGCGGCGAGTTCGCCGTGCGCGATGTGGGCATGGCGTCGGTGGCGCTTGGCGCCTACGCCGCGGGGCTGCTGGGTTTCATTCTGGTGAAAGTGCTGGCGCCGGGTTACTTCTCACGCCAGGACACGCGCACGCCAGTGCGGATTGGCGTGATCGCGCTGGCGGTCAACATGATGCTGAACGTGGTGTTTGTCGTGAGCCTGCTACGACTGGGGTTTGACGCCCCGCACGCGGGTCTGGCGCTGGCGACCTCGCTGGCCGCCCTGCTCAACGCCGCATTGCTCTATCGGGGGTTGCGTCGCGAAGGGGTGTACTGGCCGGGGCCGGGGTGGTCTGCGCTGCTGCTGCGTATCGTCTTGGCGGTCGCTGCGATGGTGCTTGTGCTGGGCTGGCTGCGAGCGCTTCCGGGGGACTGGCTGGCGCTGACCACCTGGGCACGGATCGGCTGGCTGGCGCTGGCTGTGGTGGGCGGGGCGGCCTGTTACTTCGGGGTGCTGTTCGCCAGCGGCTTCCGCCCGGCGCAGCTGCATGGGAAAACCCCCGACCCTTCCCTATAATCCCGGGGCTGAACCCTGTGGGCCCACCGCCCCGCCCGGATTCCCGCCATGCAAGTCTTCCGCAGCCTCCAGGCACTCGCCGCGCTCACCGCCCGTGACCGCCGACGGTGCGTCGCGACCATCGGTGCCTACGACGGGGTGCATCTTGGTCATCAGGAAATCCTGCGCCGGGTTTGCGAGCGCGCGCGCGAGCGCGGCGTGCCAAGCCTGGTGTTTTCTTTTGAACCGATTCCCCGGGAATATTTCGCCGCTGACCTCCCGCCGCCGCGGCTGACGCGCTTCCGGGAGCGCGCTGAACTGTTTGCCACGGCCGGGATTGACTGGTTTTTCTGCCCGCGCTTCGACGCCCGCATGCAGGGTATCCGGTCGGGCGAATTCATCGATCGGTTGCTGGTCGGCGGGATCCGTCCGGCCCGCGTGGTGATCGGCGATGACTTCCGGTTCGCGCGCAACCGCGAGGGCGGTCTCGAGGAACTGCGCGAGGCGGGCAACCGCAACGACTTCGAAGTGGAACAGGTCGGCAGCGTGTTCGTCGATGGCGATCGGGTCAGCAGTACGGCCATCCGCGCTGCCCTGCAGGCGGGCGATCTCGTCCGTGCCGAGCGTATGCTGGGTCGGCCTTACCGGATGAGCGGTCGGGTGGTGCCGGGGCGCAGGCTTGGCCGGGAGCTGGGGTTTCCTACGGCCAATGTCAGCCCGGGACGGCGCAGCAGCCCGCTGTCCGGTATTTTCGCCGTGCGGGTCTACGGACTGGGCGCGGGGGCATGGCCTGGCGTGGCCAGCATCGGGACGCGGCCCACGGTGGAGGGCGACGGCCAGGTGGTGCTCGAGACCCACCTGTTTGACTTCAGCGGGGACCTCTACGGCCGGCAGATCGCCGTGGAGTTTGTCGCACGCTTGCGTAACGAGGAGAAGTTCGACAGCCTTCCGGCGATGGTCGAACAGATGCACAGGGACTGCGCGCTGGCGCGGGAGATTCTCGCCGCCTGAGCGGCATGGAAAAACTATAGTGGCTGACTACAAACACACCATCAACCTGCCGAAGACCGACTTCCCCATGCGCGCGGGCCTGGCCCAGCGCGAGCCGCAGATGCTCGAGCGCTGGGAGGCGATGGCGTTGTATGGGCGCATTCGGGAGGCTGGCCAGGGTCGGCCGGTGTTCTACCTGCCCGATGGTCCGCCCTACGCCAATGGTGCGATCCACATCGGCCACTGCGTCAACAAGGTTCTGAAAGACATGGTGGTGAAGTCGCGCCGGCTGGCCGGCTTCGATGCCCCGTATGTGCCCGGCTGGGACTGCCACGGGCTGCCGATCGAGCTGCAGGTGGAGAAAAAACACGGCAAGGTCGGGCACAAGCTCGACGCCAGCGCCTTCCGCCGGGCCTGCCGCGAGTACGCGCTCACCCAGGTCGACGCACAGCGCCGCGATTTCCGCCGCCTGGGCGTGCTGGGTGACTGGGAGCAGCCCTATCTCACCATGGCGCCAGCCTACGAAGCCGAGCAGTTGCGCGCCTTCGCCCGCATCATCGAGAACGGCCACCTCCATAAGGGCCACAAGCCCGTACACTGGTGCCTGGACTGCGGTTCGGCGCTGGCCGAAGCCGAGGTGGAATACCAGGACAAGCGCTCACAGGCCATCGACGTGCGCTTCGAGGCGGTCGATCCGGCCGCACTGCTGGCCGCCGCCGGCGTGGCGCCGGACGCCACCGCCCGCGCCAGCATCCCCATCTGGACCACCACGCCCTGGACGCTGCCGGCCAACCAGGCCGTGGCGCTCAATGCCGGGCTGGCCTACGCCGTGCTGCGGCTGGACGCCGGGCAGGGACCGGAAGTGCTGGTGCTGGCGGCGGAGCTGGTGGCGACGGTGCTCGAGCGTCTCGGTGTCGACCATCACGAGCGGCTCGCCACGGTGCCCGGCGAGGCCTTTGGCGGGCTGAGGCTTCGCCACCCGTTCATCACCCGTGACGTCCCGGTGGTGTTCGGCGAGCACGTCACCACCGAAACCGGGACCGGCGCTGTGCATACCGCGCCCGGCCACGGCGAGGAGGATTTCGCTGTCGGCGAGGCGTATGGGCTGCCCTTGGACAACCCGGTAGATGGTCGCGGGGTGTTTGTCGAGGGCACGCCCGAGCTGGCCGGTCAGCACATCTATCGCGACGAGGCGGCGATCATCGGGCTGCTGCGCGACCGCGGCATGCTGCTGCACGTCGAGCCTTTTCAGCACAGCTACCCGCACTGCTGGCGCCACAAGACGCCACTGATTTTCCGCGCGACGCCGCAGTGGTTTATCAGTCTCGACCAGAACGGACTGCGGAGCACCGCCCTCGAGGCGATCCGCGGGGTCAGCTGGACACCCGAGTGGGGCGAGCAGCGGATCACCGGCATGGTCGAGGGCCGGCCGGACTGGTGCATCTCGCGCCAGCGCACCTGGGGGGTGCCGATTGCCCTGTTCGTGCATCGCGTAACCGGTGAACCGCACCCGCGCACGCCCGCCTTGCTGCACGAAGTGGCCGCGCGCGTGGAGCGTGAGGGCATCGAGGCCTGGTTCGAGCTGCCCCCCGAGGAACTGCTCGGTGACGAGGCCGCCGAGTACGAGAAGGTCACCGATACCATGGATGTGTGGATGGACTCCGGGATGGTCCATCACTGCGTCTCGGCCTTGCGCCCGGAACTGCCCGCCCAGGCCGATCTCTACCTCGAGGGCTCGGACCAGCATCGCGGCTGGTTCCAGAGTTCGCTGCTGAGCTCGGCGGCGATGTTCGGGCGGGCGCCCTACCGCGGCGTGCTCACCCATGGGTTCACCGTAGATGAGCGCGGTCACAAGATGTCGAAGTCGCTGGGCAACGTGGTCGCCCCGCAGCAGGTCATCGGCACCCTTGGGGCGGATATCCTGCGCCTGTGGGTGGCGGCGACGGATTTCCGCTATGAAATCCACGTCTCCGACGAGATCCTGAAGCGCATCAGCGACTCCTACCGGCGGATGCGCAACACGCTGCGCTTCCTGCTCGGCAATCTCGATGGGTTCGATCCGGCGCATGATCTGCTGCCGGTCGAGGCGCTGGTCGAGCTCGACGCCTGGGCCATCGACCGCGCCGCCGCCCTGCAGGCGGAAGTGCAGCGCGCCTATGAGCGCTTCGAGTTTCACCAGATCTACCAGAAGGTGCATAACTTCTGCGTGGTCGATCTTGGTGGCTTCTACCTGGACATCATCAAGGACCGGCTGTACACCACCGGGGCCGACAGCCCGCCGCGGCGAAGCGCCCAGACGGCGATGTACCACGTGCTCCAGGCAATGCTTCGGTGGTTGGCACCGGTGCTCAGTTTCACTGCCGAGGAGGCCTGGGGCCTGTTGCCGGGCGAGCACGAGGACTCGGTGTTCCTGGCCACCTGGTACCCCCTGCCCGAGGTGGCGGCCGAGCAGCTGACGCTGCCGTGGAACACGCTGATCGGGATGCGCGATGCCGTGTCGCGGGAACTCGAAGCCTTGCGCGGCGCGGGCGACATCGGCTCCGGGCTCGACGCTGCCGTGCAGGTGCATGCCGATGGGGCGCTGGGCGAGGCGCTCGCGCGTATGGGTGAGGAGCTGCGTTTCCTGTTGATCACTTCGGCAGCGTCGCAGGGTGCGGCTGCGGCCCGGCCGCCTGAGGCGCGGGCCTGCCGGCTCGAAGACGGTACCGAACTGTGGCTGACGGTCCAGCCGACCCGTGAGATCAAGTGCGTGCGCTGCTGGCAGCGGCGGGCGGACGTGGGCGCTGCGGATGCGCATCCGGAACTGTGCGGGCGCTGTGTGAGCAATGTGGAGGGGCCAGGTGAGCAGCGGCGCTGGGCCTGAGGGCACCGCCCGGCGCCCGTCCGACGCGCCGACGGCGCGTCGACGGCGGTTTGGCGGCGTGTTTGCAGGTGCGAGCCATTGGTTGTGGCTGAGTGCCGTGATCGTGGTGCTGGATCAACTGACCAAGCGCTGGATCCTCGATACGCTGCAGCTGTTCGAGCGTATCGAGATCGCCCCCTTTCTGGACATTACCCATCTGCGTAACGAAGGCGCGGCGTTCAGTCTGCTGGCCAGCGCCTCTGGCTGGCAGCGCTGGTTTTTCATCGGCGTCGCGGCCGTGGTGAGCGTAGCGATAGTGATCTGGCTGCGCCGGCTGCCGGCCCGCGGTCAGCTGATGCTCGCGAGCGGCCTGGCGCTGGTGCTCGGCGGCGCACTGGGCAATGTGATCGATCGCATCCTCTACGGCAGCGTGGTCGATTTCATCTACTTCAATTACGAGCGCTGGTATTTCCCGGCGTTCAATGTGGCCGACATGGCGATCACGCTGGGTGCGGGACTGCTGATCCTGGACAGCCTGCTGGAGCTTCGCCGCGAACGCGCGGCTGGCCGCGGCGGTTGACCGACAGTCCTGCCATGGGAGAATGAGGGCATGAAAATCCTGTTGGCCAATCCCCGGGGCTTCTGTGCCGGCGTCGATCGCGCGATCGATATCGTCGAGCGGGCGTTGACGCTGTTCGGTGCACCGATTCACGTCCGCCACGAAGTGGTGCACAACAAGTACGTGGTCGACCAGCTGCGGGAAAAAGGCGCGATTTTTGTTGAAGAGCTCGCGGAAGTGCCGGATGACGCCACCGTGATCTTCAGCGCCCATGGGGTCTCCCGGGCGGTCGAGGACGAGGCCAGGACGCGCGGGCTGAAGGTGTTCGATGCCACCTGTCCGCTGGTCACCAAGGTGCACATGGAGGTGCGGCGGTATTCCGAGCAGGGGCTGGACGTGCTGCTGATCGGCCACGCCGGACACCCGGAAGTCGAGGGTACGATGGGGCGCTTCGATGAGTCCAAGGGCGGGCGCATCCTGCTGGTGGAGAGCAAGGCGGACGTCGCGCGGCTCCAGGTGCGTGATCCGGAGCGCCTGGCGTTCGTCACCCAGACGACGCTGTCGGTGGATGACACCGCCGAGATCGTCGACGCCCTGCGCTCGCGTTTCCCGTCGCTCAAGGCGCCGCGGCGTGAGGACATCTGCTACGCCACTCAGAACCGCCAGGACGCCGTGAAGGAGATGGTCGGCCAATGCGACGTGCTGGTCGTCGTCGGGTCTGCCACCAGCTCGAATTCGAGCCGGCTGCGGGAGCTGGCAGAGAAGTCGGGCGTGCCTGGCTATCTTGTCGATGGCCCGGAACACATGGAGCGCGCCTGGTTCGAGGGCGCGCGTACGGTCGGTGTCACCGCCGGCGCCTCGGCGCCTGAAATCCTGGTTCAGCGCGTGGTCGAGCAGCTCAGGGCCTGGGGCGGTGAGACCTCGGAGGAGGTGGTCGGGCGTGAGGAGCATGTGCTCTTCAGCCTGCCGCGGGAATTGCGCAAGGTGCCGCCGATCGGTCAGCACGCCAGCGCTCGTCCGTCTGGCAAATAGGGGCTGCTGCGGGGCCGGCCGGTGTGGCTGACGATCACCGCACGGGCGCTCGTGCTGCCTCGCTGATCGCAGAACATGACCGTCCCGTTGGTGCTTCGCTGGGGCGCCGGGCGGAACACGAAGGCGTCGCGATTGGCGCTGATCGTGCCGCGGTAGGGCGGTTGATCGACCCGCAGCACCACCGCGCCGGTGTCGAAGCGGGTCGGTCGTGTGGGTTGCGAGGGGACGAAGACCAGCCAGCCTCCCGACCAGTCCGCCGCAGACCCCGCGCAGCTCAAACCATCGGCGGTCTTGCAGACGGTGACCGGACGGGTGCGTTTGACAGCCTCGCTACGCGCCAGCTGCACCGCGCCGACCAGGGCGTTCACGCTGGCGCTGCGCCGGCTGTCCAGCAGCAGTTCGGTGAACGCGGGCACTGCCAGTGCCGCGAGAACCCCCAGCACCGCAAGCGCCGTGATCAGTTCAATGAGTGTCAGACCCCGCAGTCGCATCCTCCGGCCTCCCTGCCGTCCACCTGCGTCTGCAAACCTGACCTGTGGCGCCCGGCCGCGCCAGACCTCAAACCGGGCGGAGCGCGCGAATTCGTGATCCAGCACAAGGATGAGAATTGTTCTCATTCCATCTCAGGGCTATACTCAGCCCATGAGCACTCCTGGCACAGCGCAGCTGGCCCCGCGGGCGCGAGTGGTTGAACTGCTCGAGCGTCGGGGCGTGACCGCCACCCAGCAGCGGGTGGAGGTGGGGCAGGTCCTGTTCGCCTGTCCCCAGCACCTGTCCGCCGACCAGATCCTCGAGCGGGTGCTCGCCATGGGTGCCCGGGTCTCCAAGGCGACGGTCTACAACACGCTGAACCTGTTCAGCGAGCGGGGCCTGGTCCGTACCCTGTCGATCGATGGCGACCGACAGTTCTATGACCCGACGACCGCGCCCCATCACCATTTCTACAACGTCGATACCGGCGAACTGATCGACATTCCTGCCGATGCGCTGGCACTGGCGTCGCTGCCGGCGCCACCGGCAGGGACGGCTCACGAGCGCATCGACGTCATCATCCGGGTCCGCAGCAGCTGAATGCTGGCGCCGCGGACCGGCGTTGCCGGGCCTGGCGCCGAGTGCGTATACTTCGCGCCTTCCGACTGGCGGCCGCACATCACTGCAGCCCGCCGGTCACCCGCACGACGCCGATGTAGCTCAGCTGGCAGAGCAACGCATTCGTAATGCGTGGGTCGGGGGTTCGAATCCCTCCATCGGCACCACCTCCCGGCGGTCCAGGCGAGGGCTCCCCGACGCTGTTCACGGCTCGCCCGTGGCGTCTTGTGGTGAACCGAAACCCAGCCAGTCGCCCAGCCGGGGTGCGATGTCGATGACCCGCATGGCCGGAGTGCGCCCCTGCGCCACGTCCTCGCCCCACTCGCAGAACACCGTATGCATGTCCGGCTCGGTCGAATCGAAGCCGTGGCCTGCCCAGATGCGCGCCGGGGTGATCGCCGCGGTGGCATGGACCGACGTGGTGGTGCGGTAGCCGGGTGCAAGGCGCCAGTAGATGTCGCCGCCCGCGGCGCCACCAAGGCCGAGATCGACATGTTCCTCGGCACGGTACACCCGCGTCACGATCGGCTTGCCGGCACTGTCGACGATGGCCTCGAGTGCTGCAGTCACCTCGTCGATGACCGCGCGGCGGTCCTCGGGCGCGACAATGCCCTCTCGCCAGTCGGTCGTGTTGACGGTGATCCAGTAGCCGTTGGGCGAGACGGCGCGGCTGCGGCTCAGCTCGATCTCGCCGTCCTCATCCAGCACCAGCAGCCCGGCCTCGCGGAGTACGACGTTGAGATGCAGGAACTGCCAGGTCACGCGCATGCCGTGATCGCCGAGCAGCACCAGCCGGCCATCGGCGGCAGCCACGAGATCCCGCAGCATGGCCAGCCGGAGGTCGGCCAGCGCCCACAGTCGGCCACGCAGCTCGCCGACCCGCTCTGCCAGTTCGGCGTCGTAGCCGGGCCAGCGCGGGTCGAGAAAACCGAGCAGATAGTGGTCGACCGTATCCGGAAGCGGAAAATAGTCGATCATCAGTTCCGGTTCGAGCGCCGCCCACAACCAGCGAGAGCCGGCGTTGAACACCTCGGTGACCAGCTCTGCCGTCTCGAGCATGCGCCGCTCGGCGGTGCCATCGCCGCCCTGATCCAGTCGTGGCCCAAAGGCGCCGCGGGCCCACAACCCCATCGAGGAGTTGCCGAACCAGCCGGGCACACCAGCCTCGTAGGCCTGCTGGACCTCCGGGCGGTTGGCCTCGGCCACATGGACCGCCGGATGGTAGAGCAGGAAATCGCTGCCGTCGCGGGCCACGTCGAACAGCCGGAAGCGCATGGCCACGGGTTCGCCGCCCGTGCTCTGTACCCGCAGCGCCGCGGAGAAAAACCGCCCGAGCGGGCGGTTGCCGGCAGGCTGGGTCTCGGTCGGGTGGGCCTCGGCGACCACCGCTGCGCTCAGGTCCGGCTGCGTGGCGATGAACAGGCGCTGATAGGCGTCATCATCGCCGTGCAGCAGGGCGTACAGACGCCCCAGCGGGGTCTCCCAGGTGAAGGCGCGTGGCGACGGGCCGTTCGCGGGCAGGGCATCGAGTCCGCGCCAGGCCGCAGCGTCGGCGACCGTCATGTCAGCCCGGCGCAGCACGCGATCGTCCATCGGGCGCTGGTTGTAGCCGTTGAACACCATGATGTTCGCCTGGTCGAGAATACGCCGCTGCTCCGCGCGCCGGGCCTGGGTCTCGCGCTCCGTCCAGTCCTCATGCTGCGGCGGGAATCCGGCCGGGAACGGCGCCTGGGTCGGGTGGTGGCCGCCGACCCGCAGGCCATGACGGGCAGCAGTGAGCCAGACGGGCTCGGCGGCCAGCGGTTCATAGGAGAAGCCGCTGCGCAGCTCCAGTATCGAGTGGGCGCTGCGTGGCAGCCGGTGCAGGGCGTTGCCGGTCAGGCCGGTCACATTGCCCCACGCGCCGTTCCAGATGGCTGCGTGGCTTGCGGCGGTCAACGACGGAAACGAGGGGATGACGTAGTCCGCGCAGCGGCCTTCGTCCAGTACCTGATAGAAGGTAGGGACCTGAGCCGGCGACAGGGTACGGCGCAGGATGGCCTCGTTGAGCCCGTCCATGCTGACCACCAGCAGTGGCGTGTGCCCGTCGGTGACTGCAGCCGTGGGCGTGGTCGTGTCCTCGGCGTCCCGGGCGCCGCCGCAAGCCACCAGTGTCGCCAGGACGACGGTGACGACCAGGGTGTCCAGCGCAGCCGCGGGCACGCAGTGGCGACGGGCAAGGCGGGGTAGGGGCATGAACTGTCCTCGGCCAGGCGTTTTCAGCAAGTGTGGCGGCGCAATGTTACAGGGGTCCGACCGCGCTGCGGTGCGCCAGGGTGCCGCGCGGGGTGCTAAGGTACGTGGTTGATATTGACGTCCGATTACTGATTGCTGGAGTTCTGCCCATGACCGATGCCAGTCTGCGCGAGGTCTACCGCCCGACCCATGACGAGAACGCCCGCCAGCGTTTCGTCGGTGTGCTGAAGGGATATGCCAACGGCGCCCTCGAGGCGAGACTCGATGAACACTACAGCGCGCGCCTGGAGCCCGCGTTCGTGGCGGCCAGGGGACGCCCACCGGCTGATCGCGACGAGGCCACGCCGCTGTTCGAGCCCGAGCCGCTTTATCAGCTCTGGGGCTCGCTGGTCTACGCTTCCCAGGACCTGATGTGGCAGACCGTCGGCGAGACCTGCCGGCGCATTCTTCCCGACTTCGAGGCGCGCGCGGCGCGCACCACCGGTCAAGCCGGCGGCACGCTGTCGCTCTCGCCGACACTGGCGCTGCCGGAGCCGATTGCCAGCACCCAGATCCACCGCCAGCCTGGCGGCTACTTCGCGCGGCATGCCCCGCATGAACTGCTCACCGGGCTGCTGTATTTCGGTACGGTGGAACTCTATCGCGCGGCCAAAGGCCTGTCGGCCAATGCCCCGGTGGGTGAACCCGGCATGGCCCGCTATATCCTCTCGGTGGTGCAGAAGCACTATCCGGAGCTTCAGCCGCGGCGCATTCTCGACCTGGGTTGCGGACCGGGTACGGAGACCATCGGTCTGAAGCAGGCCTTCCCGGATGCCGAGGTCCATGGCCTTGATCTCTCTGCGCCGTTCATGCGGTTCGCCCACGCCTGGGCCGAGGACTGCGGCCTGCCGCTGCACTTTCGGCAGGCGGATGCGCGCGATACCGGTTACCCGGACGGCCATTTCGACCTGATCGTTTCGCACATCCTTTGCCACGAGACCTGGCACGATGTGCTGCCCGCGATCTTTACCGAGGCGCACCGTCTGCTGGCGCCAGGCGGGCTGTTGCTGAACGCCGATGTGCCCTATCAGCCGCAGCGTCTGTCGATTCCCAAACTGGTGACCAATCACTGGCAGGTGCGCAATAACGGTGAGCCCTTCTGGACCGGTTTCGCTGATTCTGAAGTGCCCGCGCTGCTGCGCGCCGCCGGGTTTGCCGAAGACGAGGTCCATGCCAGCTACGAGCCCCTGGGGGCCGGCGCCTATTACTTCTTCGGTGGCCGGCGCGGCGCCGCCTCGGCGACCCGCCGGGAGGCGGCATGAGCGCCGCCGGGCAGGGCCGCAGCGAGGGTTGGCCGGGACCAGATCAGCCGCTGGATGCGGCCAGCGTGGCCCAGCTGACCGCGGTGGCGATGCGCCTGGCGATGGAGGTCAGCGTGCTGCGCGACCGGCTGCGCAGTCACGAACTGCTGCTCGAGCGCCACGGACTGCTCAGCCCCGCTGCGGTAGATGCACTGAAGGTGCCCGAGGAAGAACAGCGCCTGCGCGACACCGCCAGCCGCGCGCTGATCGAGTCGCTGGCAACCGATATTGGCCCGCGCTGAGCGGTCGCCCCGAGGGACTGGACAGGACCGAGCATGAACGACCACGCACTGGATACCACGCCGACCGGCGAAGAGGCACTGCTGGCCTGTGTGACCGAGAAGACCTATCCGACCTGGCTGGCCGCGCAGGCGGCGGGGGTCCAGCATTGGCTGGCGGAGGCACGGTTTCAGCCTGAGGCCGGCAAGGTCTGCTGGCTGCCGGCCAGGGATGAGGTGGCGCGGGTCCTGGCTGTGGTCGATCCGTCACCGCTGCCGTCGCTGGCCGGCCTGCCGTCGCGCCTGCCGGAAGGACGCTATCGGTTGGAAACGCCGGTCGAGGGGGACGCGGGGTATCTGGCGGTACTGGGCTGGGGCCTGGGGGCGTATCGCTACGAGCGCTACCGCGCGTCCAAACGCCGGCCGGCGCGGCTGCTCGTGCCGGAGGGGGTCGATACCGCCGAACTCGTCGCCGAGCTGTCCGCCGTGTCGCTGGTGCGCGATCTCATCAATACGCCAGCCGGTGACATGCTGCCCGATCAGCTGGAGGCGGCCAGCCGTGAACTGGCGGCAGAATTCGGTGCGGAGGTCGAGTGCATCACCGGTGATGCACTGCTCGCCGCCAATCATCCCACCATTCACGCGGTGGGCCGCGCCAGCGCCTCGGCGCCCCGCCTCATCGAGCTGCGCTGGGGAGACCCTGGTCATCCGCGCGTATCGTTGGTCGGCAAGGGGGTGTGTTTCGACAGCGGTGGTCTGAATATCAAGCCGGCGTCGGGCATGCGGCTGATGAAGAAGGACATGGGCGGTGCAGCCCATGTGCTCGGTCTGGCCCGGCTGGTGATGGCCGCCCGTCTGCCGGTGCAGCTGCAGGTGCTGGTGCCGGCGGTGGAGAACGCCATCGCAGGGAACGCCTTCCGGCCGGGCGATATCCTCCGCACCCGCAAGGGCCTGAGCGTGGAAATCGACAATACCGACGCCGAGGGCCGGCTGGTTCTTTGCGATGCTCTGGCGCGGGCGTGCGAGATGCGGCCTGCCCTGCTCATGGACTTCGCCACGCTCACGGGTGCGGCGCGCGTGGCACTCGGCACCGACCTGCCAGCGATGTTCTGCAATGACGATGCCCTGGCGGGCGAGCTGCTCGCAGCGGCCTCGGCCGTGGCCGATCCGCTGTGGCGCATGCCGCTGCATTCGGCTTATCGCGGGATGCTCGACTCCAGCGTGGCCGACCTGCTGAATTCCGGTAACAGCCCCTATGCCGGTGCCATCACGGCTGCGCTGTTCCTCGAACGCTTCGTGGCGCCGGGGATTCCCTGGGTGCACATTGATGTCATGGCCTGGAACCTGTCGTCCAAACCAGGGCGACCCGAGGGTGGCGAGGCCATGGGGCTGCGCGCGAGCTACGCGGCGCTGCGCCGGCGTTTCGGCGACGGCTGAGCCGGCGCTCAGAAGGGGAACAACCGGGGCACGACCAGCAAGGTGGCCACCAGAATCAGCAGTTGCAGCGGGATACCTGCGCGCGCGAAATCTGCGAAGCGGTAGCCCCCGGGATTGAGCACCAGGGTATTGACCGGCGAGGCCACCGGCGTGGCGAATGCCGTGGATGCGGCGATCGCCACCGTCATCAGCATGGCGTACGGACTGACCTCCATCGCGAGGGCCGCCTGCAGGGCGATCGGTGCCACCAGCACGGTGGTGGCCGTGTTGGACACCACCTGGCTCAGTACCGAGGTGAACACGAACAGCGCGGCCATCAGTGCCAGCGGCCCCAGGTCCCCGGCCAGCCGGAGGAGTGCCTTCGCAGCCAGGTCCATGCCACCCGTGTTATCCAGCGCGGTGGCCATCGGGATGATGGCCGCGATCAGCACCACGCTCTCCCAGTTGATGCTGCGGTAGGCCTGCTCCATCGACAGGCAGCGTGTCAGCACCAGCAGCACCGCCGCCGCGAGCACGGCGATGACGTTGGCGACCAGCCCCAGGGTCATGGCCGTCATCATGGCCAGCATGATGCCGATGGCCAGTGGCGCATGGCTGCGTCGACGATCCTGGGACTCGGCACCCGCGCCGAGCAGCACCAGGTCCCGAACACCGTTGCCCAGCGTGCCGATCGACTTGGCCCGGCCGGTCAGCAGCAGCGCGTCGCCGGCAGCCAGCGGGCGGTCCAGGTCGGGCGGCCCTGGCTCGCCACCGGAGGGGCGTTCGCCCAGTACGGTGATGCCGCGGCCGCCGCGCAGGCGCAGCTCGCGCAGCGAGCGTCCGACGAACCTCGAGCGCGGCGGGACCAGCGACTCGATCAGCAGCAGGGGCGCAGGCAGCTCGGGTGCCCACGCCAGCACCTCCAGACCATGGCGCGCAACCGCCGCCTCGATCCGTTCCCGGTGCCCGCTGACGTACAGCTCGTCGCCTGCGCGGATCACGCTGCCCGGCTCGGCAGGCCGAATCTTGTGGCCGCGGCTGGTGTCGCTGTCAAGCGCCAGCACGGTGACACCGAGTTCGGAACGCAGCCGGGTGTCGACCACGTTGCGCCCCGCCAGCGACGTGCCTTCCGGCACCCGCACGCGCGCAAGTTCGGTATCCAGCCGGTAGTCCCGGAACAGCTCCAGCCAGTCAGGCCCCTCCGGGATGCCCTGGCCGTCCGGGGTGTCGCGCTCGGGGACCAGGTGCGGGCTGAACACCACCATGAACAGGATGCCGATGGTCAGCATCACCAGCCCGACCGGGGTGAACTCGAAGAACCCGAAGGGCTCGAGCCCCGCCTGAGCCAGGGTGGTGCTGGCGATCAGATTGGGCGGCGTGCCGATCAGCGTCTGCATGCCCCCGAGCAGGGATGCGAAGGCCAGTGGAATCAGCAGTCGTGAGGGGCTGATGCCGCGGCTGCGTGCGATTGCGATCACCACCGGCAGCATCACCGCCACGGTTCCGGTGGAGCTGAGGAAGGCCGAAAGAAAGGCGGTGACCAGCATGATGACCGCGATCAGTCGTGCCGGACTCTGCCCGGCCACCCGCTCCACCCAGCGGCCCATGGCGTCGGCCACGCCGGTGTTGAACAGCCCGGCACCCACCACGAACAGGCCCGCGATCATCAGCACCACGGGCTCGGCGAAGCCCGCGACCGCCTCGCTGGTCGAGACCACACCGGTGAGCGCCAGCGCGAGCAGGGCCATCAGGGCAATCAGATCGAGCCGCAGCCGGTCGCTGACGAACAACGCCAGCGTCACCGCCAGGACGACCAGGACGATGATCAGGTCGGTGGTCACGATGTGGACAGGCCTGCAGGTCCTTGAGCTTGGAATGACACCATGTCCGCATCTTAACCAAGCGCACACCGGCGTGGCGGGTCAGTGGGTCGTTTACCGGGACATATGCGCAGTTTCCGTGACTGCCATGCGGGCCTGTGCTGCGGTAAGCTGAGGGTATGCACACCGTCAGATTTTTCCAACTCGATGTCTTCGCCGATCGCGCCGGCTGTGGCAATCCGCTGGGTGTGGTCGTCGGCGCCGAGGGCTGGTCCACGGCCGACATGCAGCGCTTCGCCACCTGGACGAACCTGGTCGAGACCACGTTCCTGCTGCCGGCGGCGCGCCTCGAGGCCGACTACCGCCTGCGCATCTTTACGCCACATCGCGAGATCCCCTTTGCCGGACATCCCACACTGGGCAGCGCGCACGTGGCGCTTGATGTGGGGCGCGTCACCGCGGCCGACGGCCGCCTGATCCAGGACTGCGGCGCGGGCTTGCTGCCGATCCTCGTCGAAGGCGAGGGCGGGTCGCGCCAACTGTTCGTGCAGGCGCCGCCCGCCGAGGTGGTGGTGTCGGGTGTGGACGCGGAGCCACGGCTCGGTGCGGTGCTCGGCGACCGTCGCCTCGGCCGTCTGCCGCCGGCCTGTGTCTCCGGTGGGCGACGATGGTGGGTGGCGGAACTGGCCGACGAGGCGGAGTTGAGGGACTGGTCGCCGGACCATGCAGCGATCCGTGCGCTGGCCGAGGCGAGCGATACGCTGGGGCTGTGTGCCTTTGCCCGCTGCCAGGGGGGAGACTACGAGGTGGCTGCTCGGGCGTTTCCTGCCGGCGCCGGCATCGTCGAGGACCCGGCCTCGGGCGCGGCCAATGCCCTCCTGGCCGCCTGGCTGCAGCACGCCGAGCCCGAAGGCCCGTTGGCGCGTGGCTATCGGGTCAGCCAGGGACGGGAGATCGGTCGCGACGCCACCCTGGTGCTGCGTATTGACGACAACGGCATCTGGGTCGGCGGGCAGTCAGTGACGGTCATCGCCGGCGAGGCCCGCTGGCCGGTTCAGTCCTCGGGCACGTAAATCATCCTGCCATCCGGTAGGCGGTAGGCCGTGCCGGCGCGGATGCCCTCGCCATCACCGATCTCGCCCGTGGTCTCGTAGCGGGTCAGCTCCTGGCCTTCCTTGATGACGATGCGCATATCGTCCTCACCGGGGTTGGTGATGACCACCACGCGCTCGTCGGTGAACGGGTTGAGGGGATTGGCGGCCACGATGATCAGCAGCACGGCGATGATCACCAGGAACACGTCGACCACGTTCACCACCGAGAGGATCGGGTCCTCGTCTTCCTCGAAATCCAGAAACCGGTGGCTCATGCACGACCCTCCCGGCGCTCGAGTTCGTGCAGCGAGGCGAGCAGCCAGCGCCGCCGGACGGTGAGCACCAGGAAGGTGATCGAGGCGCTGATCAGCGCGATGATCACGGCGGCGAAGGCCACGACGAGATTCTCGCCGACGGCCGCCAGGTCGCCGTCCCCCAGCGCCAGCAGCGCGGGAGCCAGCGGGATCATGGTGGCCACCAGTCCGAGCATCGGTGCCGTGCGGGTACTGATCCGCAGCGGCTCGAGCAGCTTGAGGATCCTGAGCTCCATGGCCTCCGAGTCGATCGGATGCCCTGTTGGCGCGGCGCGATACAGGGGGCAGATCGCCTGTCGTCGCGTCGGCTTACGCCGCTGCCAGGCTTCCACCGCGAAGGCGCCGAGCGCGATGAACGCATAACAGAACAGCCCCATGATGATCAGCAGCACCGGGGTCAGAAACACCCGGGCGATCTCGTACATCGTCAACTCAAGCGGATTCATGCAGCGCTCCGTGCGGCAGAGGATATCGGGGGCCGGCGTCCGCGCCGGGCCTGAGTGAAGGCACCCGCCAGCATCAGCAGGACCAGTGCCAGTAGGACCAGCCACGCCCGCGGGTCGACCGGCAGCCCGCCGGGCGGGGTGTCCACCGGGGCGAGCAGCGGCCCGGTGACTTGCCGGGTGAGGGTTTCGGCCAGCGGTGCACCGACGCCAAAGCCGGCAGCAAGGCCATCGATGTACTCGCCCAGACGTCCCGGGATGCCGTCCTCGGCGAGGGCGCGGTGACGTTCGACGAGATCGCGGAGCCCCTCTTCGCCGGCGTCCCAGTACTCCCGTCGTGCCGCCTCCAGCATGCGCTCGATGATCCGCTGGAGGGCCTCGGGATTGACTTCGCTGAACCACTCTTCGAGCCCCAGCGCGAGGCTGTCGCGCACGTAGATGTCGTGAAACGCCGCCCACTGGTCGTCGCGTACGCTGGTCGGGTCGGTCACCTGCCAGCCGAAGAAATTATTGACGACGTTCAGCAGCTCCAGCGAACCGGCATAGCCTTCTGCGCGCATACCCTCGATCCAGCCGGGATGCTGATAGCGGCTGCGCAGCTCACCGGCGAGAAAGCGCCCGGCGCTCACCGTGCTCGCACCGGCGGGGTTGCGCAAATTGCTGACGTAGAGCTCGGGGGTGCGGCCGGTGAGGCTGCGGACCGCCATCGCCATGCCGCCCAGGTATTCGAAGGGGTGATCGGTCGAGAGCAGCCCATGCAGGTTGGATGAGCGACCCAGCAGGGCCCCTTCGACGCGGGAGAGGTGTTCGGCATAGAGGTTGACCCCGCCCGAGATCACGCCCTGCAGCCCGCCCGCGCCATAGCCGTATTGCATGCGCGCGAGATAGGCGTCGGCGAGTTCGCCGTCTTCCTCCCAGCCCTCGGTGTCGAACAGGCCGTCCGGGACGCCGGTACCGTAGTCGCCCGGTTCGCTGGAGAACACCCGGATGGCCGCGAGGCGCAGCGCCTCGGCCGGCGCGACACCATTGCCATTGCTGGTCAGCCGCGCGGCGAGTGAGCGGGTATTTGCCGCGACGGTATTGCCCGGCTCCTCCAGCTCGGCCAGGCGCTCCAGGGCGGTGGCCAGCTGTTCGATGAACTGGGAGAACTGGTCGCGGTAGACGCCGGTGACCGAAGTCACCACATCCACACGTGGACGCCCGAGCGCCTCGCCCGGCACGATCTCCAGACGGTTGAGCCGTCCGCCCTGGTCCCAGCGCGGCTCCAGGCCAAGCAGGTGCAGCACCTGGGCCTCCATCACGCCCTGGTGGCGCATCGCCTCCGAGGACCACAGCGAGACCCCGAGACTGGCCGGCCAGTCGCCATGGCGCTCGCGATGGTTGGCGACCAGTTCCTCGGCCAGCGCGCGGCCCACCTCCCAGGCGCGTGGACTGGGCAGGCGGGCCGGGTCGAACCCGTAGAGGTTGCGGCCGGTGGGCAGGATTTCCGGATTGCGGATCGGGTCGCCGCCGAAACTGGTCGGGATATACCGGCCCGCCAGCGCGGCGAGCAGGTGGGCGAGTTCGTCGTTGCCGGTCATCGCACGGTCCCAGGCGAGCGCCTGGGACCGTGCGATGACCG
>PWZL01000050.1 GCA_003567475.1 Gammaproteobacteria bacterium
GCAGAACACGCCTTCACCGTGCAGTCGGATGAAACACTGCAGGAGGCCATGCTGGCCATGCTGCGCAACAATATGAAACACATGCCGGTGCTCCATCTCCGGCGCCCGGTCGGCGTGCTGCACATCTCCGATATCATCCGCCACCAGACGCACACCGGGCTGTACCTCTCCGACAGGATCTTCTCGCAACCGAGCGCCGAGGCGTTGGCGAAACTCCTGCCGGATGTCCGCGAGTCTTTCGTGCGCATGGTGGAAGAAGGCGCCAACGCGGAGATGATCGGCTCGGCACTCGCCACCATCGGTCGTGGCTTCACCCGCCGGCTGCTGGAACTTGCCGAAGCCCGCCTCGGGCCACCGCCGGTGCCGTACGCCTTCATGGCGCTGGGCTCGATGGCGCGTAACGAGCAGACAATCGTCACTGACCAGGACAATGCCCTGGTGCTGGACGACACCTTCGACCCGGCGCAGCACGATGACTACTTTCTCGAACTCGCCAGGCACGTGAGCGACGGCCTTGCCGCCTGTGGTTACACCTACTGCACAGGGGGCATCATGGCCACCCACTCGCGGTGGCGACAACCGCTGGCGACCTGGACGGCCTACTTCCGGGACTGGCTGGAGAAACCCACCCCAGAGCGTTTGCTGCACAGTGCCATCTTTTTCGACCTGGATGCGGTCAGTGGGGAGGCTGCCCTGGTCACCCAGCTGCAGCAACGGATTGCAGACCGGGCGCCGGACAGTCCCCGGTTTCTGGCTGCCATGGCGCGAAATGCCTCGAACCGCACCCCCCCTCTGGGATTTTTTCGCAATTTCGTGATGGAGAAAGACGGCAAGAAAAACAACACCATCAACGTCAAACGTCGGGGGACCGCGCCCATGGTCGACCTGATCCGGGTGCACGCGCTCGCCTGCGGGTCGACGGCCCAGAACTCCTACCAGCGTCTGAACGACATCGCGCGAACCGACCTGCTGCCCTCAGGCGTCAGCGAACGCATCCGCTATGCGCTTGAATTCATCTCCATGGTGCGGATCCGGCATCAGGCCCTGGCCCTGCAGCGTGATCAGAATCCGGACAACAGCATTCAGCCTGAAAACATCTCCAGTACTGAACGCCATACCCTCAAGGATGCGTTTCAGTTGTTGAGTGACGCCCAGAAGTTCCTGCAATTCCGCTACCCGATACCCCCGGGCCGGCGCTGAGAACGCAGGCGCATGGTTGCGAAGAACAGCCCCGACCACCACTGGACCACGTATCTCGCCGGGCGACAGCACGAGGCGAAAGATCCGCGCCTGCGGGCCTTTTTCGAGGCCTTCAGGGTGACGCCCGGGCGGTCCATCGCCGACACCCCGCTGATCGGTCTCGACATCGAAACCACCGGCCTCGATCCGCGCAGGCACTCGATCATCAGCCTCGGCCTGGTGCCTTTCGACCTGGACAGAATCCGGTTCTCGCAACGACGCCACTGGCTGCTCAAGCCGCGCTTCGCCCTGGAGAATCGTTCGGTCGTCCTGCACCACATCACCCACTCGGCCCTGGAGCAGGCGCCTGATCTGGACGAGGTCCTGGGGGAGATCCTCCAGGCCATGGCTGGTCGCTTGCCCGTGGTGCATTACCGCAGCATCGAGCGGGCGTTTCTGGACTCCGCCATCCGGTTCCGGCTGGGCGAAAGCCTGGTCTTCCCGATGATCGACACGATGACGCTCGAGGCGCGCTTCCATCGCCAGACACTGGCCGCACGGCTCAGGCGCTGGCTGGGAGGCGGACGACGGTCATTGCGGTTACAGGATTGCCGGGCCCGATACGGCCTGCCCGGCTACACGCCGCACCACGCCGTCGTCGATGCCCTGGCGACCGCCGAGCTGTTCCAGGCGCAGGTCAGCGCGCGCCTGGGCCGGGAGGTCGCTGTCGGCGAGCTCTGGTGCTAGCGCCCAGCCCGCAGCGACGATGCCGGCATTGCCGGCTACCCTCGTGGCTCGCTCAGCAACCCTTTGACGATGGCGAAACAACCGACCAGCAGCACCAGGGTGAAGGGCAGGCCTGTCGAGACCGTCATCGCCTGCAGCGCAACAAGTCCGCCGCCGAGCAACAGGGCAATGGCGATCGCACCCTCGATCAGGGCCCAGAAGACGCGCTGGGGCTTGGGCGCATCGACCTTGCCACCCGCGGTAATGGTGTCGATCACCAGCGAACCGGAATCCGACGAGGTGATGAAGAACACCACCACGAGCACAATGCCGATGAATGACGTCAATTCCGCCAGCGGGAGCTGGCCCAGCATAACGAACAGTTTCAGCTCCAGTGCAGCGGTCTTGACGCCATCGAACCCGGTCGAGACAAACTGGTCGATGGCCGTGGCACCAAAGGCCGTCATCCACAGCACCGAGACCAGCGAGGGCACCAGCAGGACGGAGACCAGGAACTCGCGAACCGTGCGCCCACGGCTGATCCGCGCGATGAACATGCCGACGAACGGCGACCAGCTGATCCACCACGCCCAGTAGAACGCCGTCCAGCCCTGGCTGAAGTTCGCATCATCGCGGAAGAACGGATTGGCCAGAGCCGGGACATGCGCCACGTAGGCCCAGAGGTTCTGGAAGAAACCCGTGAGAATCAGCAGTGTCGGCCCGACGATGATCACGAACAGCATCAGCAGCGCGGCCAGCACCATGTTGATCTCCGACAACCGCTTCACGCCCTTGTCGACCCCAAGCATGATCGAGAGGGTCGCGATCAGCGTGATGCCGATGATCAGCAGCACCATGGTCACATTGCCTGCCGGCATACCGAACAGGTGGGCCAGGCCAGCCGAGGCCTGCGACGCTCCCAGGCCAAGCGAGGTGGCCAGACCGAACAGGGTGGCGAACACCGCGAGCATATCGATGAGGTGGCCAGGCCATCCCCACACCCGCTCGCCGAGGACCGGATAGAAAATCGACCGAACGGTCAGCGGCAGTCCCTTGTTGAAGGAGAACAGCGCCAGCGCCAGGGCGACGACGGCATAAATCGCCCAGGGATGCAGTCCCCAGTGGAATATCGTGGCCGCCATGCCCAGCCTCGCGGCGGCCTGGGGATCGCCCGGCGCGCCGCCCAGTGGCGACCAGTCGGTCCGCATGCCGTTCTCGAGACTGGGACCCGCCAGGGCGGTCTCGAAGTGCGTCATGGGCTCCGCCACGCCGTAGAACATCAGGCCGATACCCATACCGGCCGCAAACAGCATTGCGAACCAGCCGGTGTAGGAGAAATCCGGATCCGCTTCGGAGCCCCCGATGCGAATCTTGCCCAGCGGCGAGACAATCAATCCCACGCACAGCAACACGAAGACATTGCCGGCGAGAATGAAGAACCACGCGAGATTACCGGTGAGCCAGTCCCGGGTTGCGTTGAACAGGGGTTCCACCTGGGCCTGGAACACGAGGGTGACGAACAGGAAAAACAGCGTGATCGCCGCAGAGACAGCAAAAACCTTGCCGTGGATGTCGAGATTGATCCCAAGCGGTGACGCGGTGAGGTTGTCCTGCCCGATCACGTAATCGGTGTCGATCAGCGTGGCCTCGCCTTCCGGCGGCGGCAGCCGCTCCCCGGGGGCAGACGCCTGCTCGCTCTCGTCATGCTGCGAATTTGATGCCAAAAGCCACCTCCTTGGGCTCAGAGACGATCACGACCGCACCAGAAACACCGACGCGTTGGTGTGGGTCGCGACTTTGCTGCCATACGCCGGCAGCAGCACGTCCAGCTTCCTTGGCAGATGGGTCTGCATGATCACCAGGTCGGCGCCCAGCTCCGCCACCGCCTGGGTCAGCAGCTCATCGAGATCGGCCACGGGGTCGTGACTGATGAGCACCCGCGACTCGGTCTGCTGACCGTGTTCAATGCCCTGCTGTCGCGCAAACGCAGTCAGCTTCTTCGCGTATTCCGCCGGTGTCCTGGCGACCGGTCCCGGCGTATTGGCGGTCACGCTGACATAGCAGACCGTCGCCTGATACAGCCCTGCCAGGTCGGCCGCGACCTGCAATGCGGGCTCGAGGGCGTCGACATGCGCCAGATCGATCGGAACCATGAACTTCTGATACACGCCAGAACACCTCGCTGCGTATGCGCAGTGACGAAGGCCCCGCACCCCCCTGCGCCGGGGTAAGCCGTGGAGCCCGCTTCACAGTGGCCTCATGTAAACATGGGGCACGGCGCAGGGACAACGCTGCAGCGCTCGACCGGATCGCACGATCCGGCCCGACCGCGGAGGCGCCCACCCCCGCGTTCCCCGCGGGTCGGTGAGCCGGCACCTGCCCCTGTGGTAGACTGTAAGTCTTTGAAAAGGATGACACGACGCCCATGTGCGGGATAGCAGGAGAGCTCAGTTTCGGCGGCGGCCGTCCGGATGTCGGCCGGGTGGCGGCGATGACCGCACAGATGACGCCCCGCGGTCCGGATGGCGACGGCCTGTTCGCCCGCGGGCCGTTGGCGCTCGGTCATCGACGCCTGCGCATCATCGATCTCTCCGACGCCGCGCACCAGC
>PWZL01000017.1 GCA_003567475.1 Gammaproteobacteria bacterium
GCCGTGACGGCCGCGGGCCAGCGGCGGGGCGCGCACTTGCCTCGGGTCGGCGTGCTCGGCCCGGCAGTGGCGGCGGCGCTGGTACTGGCCATCTGGCTCTGGCCCGGAGGCTCGGGCGAGTTGCCTGCCGTACCGGCCGATCCCATTGCCCTGACGGACCTCGAACTGCTGCTCTCGGCGGAAGACTGGGACCTGATGGAGGATCTGGAGTTCTACCTGGTGCTTGGCGAACTCGACGAGGCGTTAGGGCATGGCTGATGGGAGCACCGGCCATGCCACCAGGCTTGCCGCCCTGGTGCTGGCCGGTCTGTTGCCGGCACTGGGGTCGTCCGCCGGCGACAACGCAGTGCCGGACGAGGTGCTGGATGAGGCGTTTCTGGCCTTCCTCGCTGACTGGGACGCGGTGGTTGGAGACGCTGAACTCCTTTCTGATGACGACGTTTCTGGGGACAGCGGGCCCGCTGAGGGCCGTGAGCAGCCCGGAGAGCAGGATGATGATGACAACGATCGCACGTGACATGACTTGCCGGATCGCCGCCGCACTGCTGCTGGGGCTCGTGTTCAGTGTGCCTGGCCTCGCCGCACCGGACCCCGCCTGGAGCGATCTGACCGAGGCTCAGCAGCGGGTGTTACGGCAGGCGCAGTCGGGATGGGATGCGCTGGAGCCGGAACGCAGACAGCGTCTGGTGGCGGGTGCGGAGCGCTGGTTGCAGATGACCCCGGAACAACGCGCGGCGGCGCGGGAGCGCTATCAGCGCTGGCAGTCCATGACGCCCGCCGAGCGTGAAGTCCTCCGCAACCGCGCCGAGCGCTTTCGCGCCCTCAGCCCCGAGGAGCGCCAGCTGTTGCGGGAGAACCGGCAGCGTTATCGGGAGATGAACGAGGCGCGCCGGGAAGCGCTGCGTGAACGCTGGCAGAACATGTCGCCCGAGGAGCGGGAATCGCTGCGTCAGCGACCCCAGCAACGCCGGCCTGATGTCTCGCGTCCGGATCGACCGGGGCAGCGAGCGGGGGGGCCGCCGGACCGGCCGCCGGTGCAGCGGCCGGTCCCACCCCGTCCCTAGCTAGAGTTCCTTGACCGCCTGGATCAGCTCGGCGGCAGCCGCCTGGCCGTCTCCGTAGAGCATGCGTGTCTGATCAAGGAAGAACAGCGCATTCTCGATCCCCGAGAAACCCGCGCCCTTGCCGCGCTTGACCACGATCACGTTCTTGGCCTTGTCGGCATTGAGGATCGGCATGCCATAGATCGGGCTGGAAGGATCCGTCCTGGCGACCGGGTTGACCACATCGTTGGCCCCGATGATCAGGGCCACATCGGCGGTCTCGAACTCCTGGTTGATCTCGTCGAGGTCGTAGATCATGTCGTAAGGCACGCCGGCCTCGGCCAGCAGGACGTTCATGTGTCCAGGCATCCGACCCGCCACCGGGTGAATGGCAAACTTCACCTTGACGTCGCGTTCGCCGAGCAGCTGGCAGAGTTCCCAGACCTTATGCTGCGCCTGCGCCACGGCCATACCGTAGCCGGGCACCACGATCACCTTGTTGGCGAAGGCCATCATCACGCCCACGTCGGAGGCCTCGATTTCCTTCATGCTGCCGCCGGTCTCGGTGGCCTCGGCCGCAGCCGTGTCGCCGAAGCCGCTGAACAGCACACTCCCAAGCGAGCGGTTCATGGCCTTGGCCATGAGCTGGGTCAGCAGGGTCCCTGCCGCCCCCACGACCACACCCGCAATCATCAGTGCCGGATTGTCGAGCACCAGGCCCTTGAAGCCCACGGCCAGTCCGGTCAGGGCGTTGTACAGGGAGATGACCACCGGCATGTCGGCGCCGCCGATCGGCAGCGTCATGAGTACACCGAATACCAGCGACAGCACCACGAACCACAGCAGCACGGTGGTGTTGACATCGTTGCCGCTGAAGGTGACCCACAGACCGAGCAGCACCGTGACCGCGAACAGCACGATGTTGACCTTCTGCTGGCCGCTGAAGCGCAGGGTCTTGTTCATCAGCCCCTGCAGCTTGGCATAGGCGATCAGTGAGCCGGAGAATGCCACGGCACCGATGAGCACGCCGAGTGCGGCAATGCTCTGGATCAGCAGCGACATGTCCTTGCCCTGCAGCAGCGCGACGATACCGATGCCGGCCGCCGCACCACCCCCCATGCCGTTGTACAACGCGATCATCTGCGGCATGTCGGTCATCGCCACCCGCTTGGCGCTCCACCAGGCGAGGCCGCCACCGACGGCGATGCCGAGGATGATCAGTACGTAATTGAGAAAACCCTTGAGTTCCGGGTGGAAGAAGGTGACGACGGTGGCGAGCACCATGCCGTAACCGGCCCAGATGATGCCGCGTCTCGCCGTGACCGGCGAGGACATCTGCTTCAGGCCCAGAATGAACAGGACCGCGGCAACGAAGTAAGAGAGGTTGATGATCATTTAGCCACCCCGCTTGCTGGACTTGAACATTTCCAGCATCCGTTCGGTGACCACGTAGCCGCCGACCGCGTTGCCCGCACCAAGCACCACGGCGATGAAGCCCACCCAGCGCTCTACCGAAGTCTCGGCGTGTCCGAGTGCCACCATCGCGCCGATCAGCACGATGCCGTGCACGAAATTGGAACCGGACATCAACGGGGTGTGCAGGATCACGGGGACCCGCGCGATCACCTCATAGCCGGTGAATGCCGCGAGCATGAAAATGTATAGCGCAATGAAACCTTCGATCATGATGTCGCCCCTTCAATGGCCTTGGCGGTCGGCGCGTGGCGGATGTCGCCCTCGTGGGTCAGCACCGCGCCGGCAAACACCTCGTCTTCCCAATCGATCGACAGCGCGCCATCCTTGATCGCCGGCTGCAGGAAGTTCAGCAGGTTGCGCGCATACATGGCGCTGGCGTGCGTGGCCAGTGAGGAGGGGATGTTGACCGGTCCAACGATGCTCACGCCGTTGTGCACGACGGTCTCGCCCGCCTGGGTCAGTTCACAGTTACCGCCAGTCTCAGCGGCGATATCGACGATCACCGCGCCGGTTTTCATGCGCTCGACCGCCGCCTTGGAAATGATGCGCGGCGCTGGCCGGCCAGGGATGGCGGCCGTGGTGATCACGGCGTCCATCACGGCAATCCGCGCATCCAGCGCCTCCTGCTGCCTGGCCTTTTCCTCGTCGGTGAGCTCACGGGCGTACCCGCCCTCGCCTTCCGCCGACACGCCGGTGTCCACGAACTTCGCGCCCAGTGACTGCACCTGCTCGCGGGTGGCGCTCCGCACGTCATAGGCTTCGACGACTGCGCCCAGCCGCTTGACCGTGGCGATCGCCTGCAGGCCCGCCACGCCCGCGCCGATCACCAGGACCTGGGCCGGGCGGATGGTGCCCGCGGCGGTGGTCAGCATGGGCATGAACTTGTCCATGGTGTTGGCGGCGATCAGTGCGGCCTTGTAGCCGGCGATGGCGCCCTGGGAGGACAGCGCATCCATGGACTGGGCGCGCGAGATGCGCGGGATCAGTTCCATCGCGAAGCTGGTGAGTTTTTTCTCACGTAACGCCTTGACCAGGTCGTGCTGGGCATGCGGCTGCATGTATCCGGCGAGCACTGCGCCCGCCTTGACATGCTCCAGCAGTTCGATGCCGGGAGGCTGCACAGTGAGCACGATATCGGCGTCTTTCACAGCCGCCGCGGCGTCCGCAACGATTTCGCAACCCTTGAACTCGTCGTCCGGAATCTGCGCGCCTTTGCCGGCGCCGGCCTCGATGCGGATGGTCGCGCCGAGCTTGATCAGCCGCGCGGCCACCTCTGGCACGAGGGCCAGGCGTCGTTCACCGGGCGCGCGCTCCGCTGGCACGCCTATGGTCACTGGCATGTAACTCTCCCTTGAATAATGTATCCAGCCCGGCAGGGCAGGCGGCAACATAAGCCAGATTGCCGCCGAGTGTCCAATTGCCGTTTGTATCGTAACGGGACTCATGATAAGACAGAACGGGCATCGACGGCATGGATAGCGGCATGCAGGACTCCCCCGGCAGACCCTGGCAGGAACTCAGGCAGGCGCCAGCGTTGCTTGCGCAGCAGGTGCTGCGCACGGACGTCGCCGGCATGCCCCTGGAGTGGATCGACTACCGCGAGGCCGCCCGGCTGTATCACACTCAGCAGGTGGCCTATGCCTGCGGCACGCCGCTGTTCTGCGTCCGTGGTGGGGTGAATGCCCATTCCGGCCGGCGCAGCCGCATCGAGGTCAACTCGATCATTGCCACCCAGGGTGGCGTGCTGTCGCTCGATCGCAACGCCGCGAGTTATTCGCCCCCCTTGAACAACCGCACCCTGTTCCGGCGGGATGCGCATATCTGTCTGTATTGCGGCAATCGATTCCGCACCTCAGAGCTGACCCGCGATCACGTCACACCGATCAGCCAAGGCGGTCTGGACCGCTGGATGAACGTGGTGACGGCCTGCCGGCGCTGCAACAACCACAAGGGTGGCCGTACGCCAGAGCAGGCGGGCATGCAGCTGCTCGCCGTGCCTTTCAAGCCCAGCTATGCGGAATACATTTTCCTCAAGGGCCGACGTGTGCTCGCCGACCAGATGGCCTATCTGCTGGCGCACTTCCCGCGCTCGAGCCCGCTACATCAGCGGCTGAGTGATCATCTTGCGCGCGGGGAGGGTTGGCAGGATCCGCCGTGACTCAGCAGGCGTTGCTCGTCGATGCCAGCGTCTACGTCTTTCGTGCCTGGTTTTCTCTGCCGGCGACGCTGACCGATCCCGCCGGCCGGCCGGTCAACGCGTTCTACGGTTTCGCGCGTTTTCTGCTGGACGTGCTCGCGGCCGAGCGGCCGGACGCCATGGCCTGCGCGTTCGACGAAAGCCTGACCACCTCATTCCGCAACGAGGTGTACCCCGCCTACAAGGCCAACCGTGAGCCGGCCCCCGAGGAGCTGAAGCGCCAGTTCGCGCTGTGTCGGCGCCTGTGCCGGGCGTTGGGCGTGCTGGAACTGGGTGATCCTCTGTTCGAGGCGGACGACCTGATCGGCAGCCTGATGCATCACCACCGGGCGGCCTACGACACCTTTGCGATACTGACGCGCGACAAGGACCTCGCGCAGCTGCTCGGGCCGGGCGACGTGTTCTGGGACTATGCCGCGGGTGTGCGCCTGGATGCGGTGGGTGTCGAGCGGCGGTTCGGCTTGCCGCCGGCGCGCCTGGCGGAGCTGCTGGCGCTGACCGGCGATGCCGTCGACAACATTCCCGGTGTGCCAGGCATCGGACCGAAAACCGCCGCGGCGCTGCTCGCGCACTTCGGGGGGCTTGATGCCCTGATGTCCGGCCTGGATGCGCTGCCGGGTTCCGGATTGCGCGGTGCGAAGCGCCTGGCGGGTCTGCTGGTCGCGCACGCGGACACCGTCGCGTTGGCTCGACGGCTGACGGTAATCTCGACCGAGGCGCCCATCCCCGCGGACCCGGCGGCGCTGCGGCGCCGGCCCCCCGATCCGGAAGCGCTGTCCGCACTCTTCGACGAAACAGGCGCAGGCGCGCGGCTGCGTGCCCTGGTGGCCCACTTCATTTCCCGGGAGGGTGGCCGATAGAGCGTGGGGAGGGCTGCCGGGGGTGGCCCGGCAACAGGTGTGTCCGCGATGCAAGAACCGGCCTTGCCCGAGAACGAGACGTTGCGCCAGCAGGCGCTCGATCGCCTGCAGATCCTCGACACCGGGCCAGAGGAACGCTTCGACCGGCTGACCCGCCTGGCCAGCACGCTGTTCGAGGTGCCGATTGCGCTCGTCAGCCTGGTCGATCGGGATCGCCAGTGGTTCAAGTCCTGCCACGGGCTCGATGTCCGCCAGACGCCGCGAGAGGTCTCGTTCTGCGGCCACACCATCCTCGCGGACACCTGCCTGGTTGTCGAGGACGCGAGTCTCGACCCGCGCTTCGCCGATAACCCTCTGGTCACCGCGGCGCCGGACATCCGGTTTTATGCCGGCTGGCCGATTTCCGCGCCCGGTGGCGGGAGAATCGGGACGCTTTGCGTGATCGACCGCCGGGCCCGCAGCTTCGGCCCACGCGAGCGTGCACTGCTACAGCAACTCGCTGTGATGGTCGAGCACGAACTCTCCGGCTGGGATCGGGATCGGCTCTACCAGGATATTCTCGATGCCGCACCTGATGCCGTGTTCATCATCGGTGCCGAGGGCGCCGAGGCCGGCAGGATTCTCTGGGCCAACGCCCTCGCCCATACGATGCACGGTGCCCCTCCGGGCAGCCTCGTCGGCCAGCCGATCGCGGCGCTGGACGATCTCGAGACAGCCGAGCGCGTGCCCGAACGCATGGCGCGGCTGCTGGCCGGCGACATCGTCCGCTTTACGGGCCATCATCGGCACGCCAACGGTACGCTGTTTCCCGTGGAGGTCTGCGCCCGACGGGTGATGTTCGAAGGGCGCCCGGTCATCCTCGGGTTCGACCGGGACACCTCGGCGCAGGCCTGCCAACAGGCCTCATTGAAACGGGCCGAGCAGCGCCTGTCGCTGGCGATGGAAGGGGCCCGGATCGGCCTGTGGGATGCCGATCTCGACAGCCAGGAGGTGTACTGCTCGGACACCTACTTCACCATTCGCGGAGAACAGCCGAGGCCTGGTGGCGTGGCGGTCTCCTACGCCTACGACGCCTGTCATCCGGATGACCTGCCGCAACTGCGCCGTGATGTTGAGCCGGTGATTCGCCACGGTGCCGAGCGCTTCGTCAACGAGCGGCGAACCCGCACGGCCGAGGGCTGGTTGTGGATCCGCGATATCGCCACCGTGGTCGAGCGCCGGGCGGACGGCTCGCCGCGCCGCCTCGTCGGTGTGAATATCGACATCCAGGCGATGCGCGAAGCCATGGAACAGGCCTCGGCCGCCAGCGATGCCAAGAGCGAGTTTCTGGCGCATATGAGCCACGAGATTCGCACGCCGATGACAGCGATTCTTGGCTACACGGAACTCCTCGGGGGTGACGATGCGCTCGACGAGCCTCGCGACCTGCGTGCCGCCATTGGCACCATCCAGCGCAACGCCAAACACCTGCTTGCCGTGATCAACGACATCCTCGACATGTCGAAGATCGAGGCCGGGCGTATGGCTGTCGAGTGCATCGATACCGAGCCCTTGGTGATCTTTGCCGACCTGGTGACGCTGATGGGTCCGGCGGCCAGCGAGCGCGGTCTTGACCTTCGCCTGATCCAGGAGACCCCCATGCCGGCCGTCATCCGCTCGGATCCCACGCGCCTGCGCCAGGTGGTCCTGAACCTGCTCAGCAACGCGGTGAAGTTCACTGAGCAGGGCAGTGTGCGCCTCGAGGTGGCACATGACCCAGGCCGCCAGCGCCTGCGGGTGCGGGTGGTGGATACCGGTATCGGCATGACCCCGGAGCAGTGCGAGCGAATTTCCCGGTTCGAGGTATTCTCGCAGGGCGATGCAAGTATGGCGCGGCGTTTTGGCGGGACCGGCCTTGGCCTGCGGATTTCCAGTGCGCTGGCCGACATGCTGGGGGGTGGGCTTGAGCTCACCTCCACACCGGGACAAGGGACGACCGCGACCCTCGAGGTCTCGACTGGCGCGATCGAAGGGACAGCCCTGGTCGCCCCGGGTGCGGGGCTCACCCACCTGCAAACCGCAACCGCGGTGTCCGCGGCGTCCAGCGTCGCTGAGGACGCGCTCGCCGGTACCCGCATCCTGCTGGCCGAGGATGGCCTGGACAACCAGCGCCTGCTCAGTTTCCATCTCCGGCGCGCGGGGGCCGACGTGCTGCTGGCCGAAAACGGTCTTCAGGTGCTGGAGCTGTTCGACGCCGGCGCGCTCGCCGACGTGGGCCTGGTCCTGATGGACATGCAGATGCCGATGCTGGACGGCTACGAGGCTACCCGGCGGTTGCGGGCCCGTGACTGCCGCCTGCCGATCTTCGCGCTGACGGCGCATGCGATGAGCGGCGCCCGCGACAAATGCCTCGCCGCCGGCTGCGACGGGTTCCTGACCAAGCCCATTGCGGCCGCCGAGCTGGTCGAGGTCTGCCGCGGGGCGCTGGACTCGCGGCCGGGAACGCGGACCGTACGGCAGGCTTAGGCGCCGCAGCTGGGGTTCACGCGCCGGTCACCAGCGCCCACACCACCACGGCAAAGCAGGCGCCGGCGATCAGGGTCATGGCATGCCAGACTTCGTGGTAACCGAAGAAAGCGGGCAGTGGATCGGGCCAGCGACGCACGAGCCCTATGGCACCCAGCGTGTAGGTCATGCCGCCGGCGATGATCAGGGCAAGTGCCATCGGCGGGAGGCCTGACAGCAGGCTTGGCAGGGACAAGGCACCCAGCCAGCCGATGGCGAGATACAGCGCGAGTCCAAGGCCACGGCGCTCGGCCAGCCCCGCGAGACTGAGCCCGACGCCCACTCCGGCGGCCATCCAGACGCCAAGCAACGTGGGGACGCCGTGACCCGGCGCTGCGGCCAGCAGGCAGAAGGGGGTGTACGTGGCTGCGATCAGCACGAAGATCATGGCGTGATCCAGCCGACGCATCCAGACCTGCGATCGGGGACTCCATCGCCCGAGATGGTAGGCCGCGCTGACCCCGTACAACGCCAGCGATCCAAGCGCGTAAACCAGCGCGCCCAGGCGCGCCGCAGGGGACTGGGCAAACCCGACCAGCATCATGCCGAGGGGCAGCGCCACCAGAAAGGCGCCCTGATGCAGTCGCCCACGCCAGACCGGACTCGCCACGACAACCGCTGCCGTGCCAGGGTCTCGCACCGGGTGCTTGCCGGCGGGGATGGTCAGGGTCGTGTGCGTCATGACACCGCTCCAGAGTCTCTCGGTTACCCCATCTAACGGCAAACGTGCGCGAATCCGGCCATCCGGTTGACCCGCGGCGCAGTCGTTTGTCCATCGCACCCCCTGCTACCATACGCCGAATCTGCGCTGACCACTGTCTGTCGCCACCACCCGTCCGGAGTCTCCATGAATCTGACCAGGCTGGTATTTCTCGCTCTCTTTGGTGTCGCCGCCGCGGCCTGCGCACCGCCCGCGGAGCCCCCGTCCGAGGACGCGAAGGAGACCGCCTCGGCTGCGCCCGAGGCCGACGACAATCCCCTGCTTGCACCCTCGACACTGCCCTACGGCGCGCCGGATTTCGCGCGCCTGCGCGACGCACACCTGTTGCCCGCCATCGAGCAGGGGATGCGTGCGGCGCGCGAGGAGATCGGTGCGATCACCGACAATCCCGAGCCGCCGACCTTCGAAAACACTCTCGAGGCCTGGGAGCGCAGTGGTCAGCTGCTTTCGCGCGCGCGTCGCGTGTTCTCGCAGCTGAACTCGGCCGACGGGAATGACACCCGCCGGATGATCGCTCGCGAGACCGCGCCGCTGCTGGCCGCGCACGACGATGCGATTCTCCTGGACCCCGCGCTGTTCGCCCGGGTTGCGGCCCTTTACGAGGCTCGCGACACGCTGGCGCTCAGCGCCGAGCAGGCGCGGCTGCTTGACCGGCGCCACACCCAGATGCTGCGCGCCGGTGCGGGCTTGCCGGAGGCCGAACAGGCGCGTCTGCGCGAGATCAACCAGGAACTCGCCACCCTGCGCAATCGTTTCCAGGACAACTTCCGGGACGACGGAGCGGCCTTCGTGCACGTGCTGCGCGATCGCGCAGCCCTCTCGGGGCTCTCCGCCGATCTGGTTGCCCGCGCGGCCGCCGAGGCGCGCGAGCGCGAGTACGAGGAGGCCTGGGCGTTTACGCTGGCCGAGCCGGTGGTCTTCGGCGTACTGAGAGAAGCAGATGATCGTGAGCTGCGGGAGACGCTGTATCGCGCCTACAAGAACCGCGGCAACAATGCCAACGAGTTTGACAACAATCGCCTGGCGGGCAGGATCGCGGCGTTGCGTGCCGAGCGCGCCGCGCTGCTCGATCACCCCTCCCATGCGCACTTCATTGCCGAAGACAACATGGCTGGTCATCCGGACGCCGTGATGGAGATGCTGGAGCGCTTGTGGACGCCTGCGCTGGCGAATGCCGCGCACGAGGCCGCGCGGCTGCAGCAGCAGATCGACGCCGAGGGCGGTGGCTTCGAGCTCGCGCCATGGGACTGGTGGTACTACGCTGAGCGTGTGCGCGCGGCCGAATATGCCTTCGACGAGGAGCAGCTGCGCCCGTATCTTGAGCTCGGCCGCGTCCGTGATGGCGCTTTCGACCTCGCGACCCAGCTGTGGGGGGTGAGCTTCCGCCGGCGGGATGACATCCCGGGCTATCACCCCGAGGTGCAGGTCTTCGAGATGCTCGATGGCGATGAGCGCGGTATGGGCCTTGTTTACATGGACTTTATGGCGCGCCCCTCGAAGCGCTTCGGCGCCTGGATGAGCGCCTTCCAGGTGCAGTCGACACTGCTCGACACGGCGCCGCTGGTGACCAATACGAGCAATTTCGGTCCGGCCACCGAAGGCGAGCCGGTGCTGCTGTCCTTCAGCCAGGCACGGACGCTGTTTCACGAGTTCGGCCACGCCATCCATGGTCTGTTGTCCGAGGTCCGCCACCCGAGCCTGAGCGGTACCGCCGTGGCGCGCGACTTTGTGGAGTTGCCCGCACAGCTGCTCGAGAACTGGGTGCCGGAGCCCGAGATGCTGGCGCGTTTCGCGCTGCATCACGAGACCGGCGAGCCGATGCCGACCGAACTGGTCGACGCGCTGCGCGCTGCGCGGCGTTTCAACGAAGGGTTCGCGGCGACCGAGTACCTGGCCTCCTCGCTGGTCGACATGGCCTGGCACCTGCGAGGTCCCGCCGCGCCGCCCATCGAGGATGCGATCGCTTTCGAAGACGAGGTGATGCGTGAGCGAGGCCTCATCCCGCAGATTCTGCCCCGGCATCGCAGCACCCATTTCAGCCACATCTTCCCGGGCGGCTATTCGGCCGGCTACTACAGCTACATCTGGGCCCAGGTCCTTGATGCCGATGCCTTCGAAGCCTTCCGCGAGCAGGGCCTGTTCGACCGCGAAGTCGGCGAGCGGCTGCGCCAGACCATCCTGTCGGTCGGTGGCAGTCGTGACCCGATGGAGGCCTACCTGGAGTTCCGGGGAGCACCGCCTTCGATCGAGCCGCTGCTCGAGCGTCGCGGGCTGCAGCAGGTCGACCAGGGCATTTGACGCGGGTCATCGGGCTGTCACCTTCGTTGACTAGGCTGCGACACCGAAGCGTTTGCGGCGGGAGAATTCATGCGGTCGGAGAGTCGTGGCCGCCGGCTGGGTCAGCTTGCAGCGGTGTTGCTCGGGCTGGTGTTTGTCGAGCTGGTCCAGGCGTCGGCCTGGGTGGCCAGTCCCGAGGTGCTGGTGGCGCAGCCCGGTGCGACCGCCACGAGCGTCACCGGTTACGTTTTCGAGGACGTCTCGGGGGACGGTCGACGCCAGCCTGAGGAGCCCGGCATCCCCGGTGTTCTCGTGTCGAACGGCCTTGATGTCGTGGTCACCGATGCCGAGGGCGCCTGGACGCTGCCCGTGCGTGACGACATGAACCTGTTTGTCGTCCAGCCTGCCGGCTGGCGCGCTCCGGTCGACCGGCATCAGGTGCCGCAGTTTTTTCACGTCTACAAGCGGGAGGGAACGTCTTCGGCGCTGCGTTTCGGTGGTCTGCCGCCCTCCGGTCCGCCCCCCTTGAAGGTCAATTTTCCGCTGCGCCGTGACAGCACGGGTGACACCTTCAACTGTGCCGTCCTCGGTGACGTGCAAACCTATTCCAATGCCGAGATCGCGCACTTCCGGGACAGCGTGGTTGCCGACCTTCTGGCCCACGGGCCAGATCACTGGGACTGCCTGCTCTATCTGGGCGATGTGGTCGGTGACGACCTGGAACTGCTGCCTCGTGTGCTGGCGATCGGTGCGAGCGTCGGTGCACCCCAGTACCTGGTGTTCGGTAATCACGACATGGATTTCGATGCCCAGTCGCCGGACGATTCGGCGGACTCTTGGCGGCGGCTGTACGGGCCTCAGTATTTCGCCTGGGAAATGGGCCAGGCGTTGTTCGTTGTGCTCGACAACGTGGTCTATCCCTGCGGTGAAATGGATTTACGACAACCCGGCCGCGACTTCTGCGACGTGCCCGGGCAGCCCACATATAACGGACGCATCGACGACATCCAGATGCAGTGGCTGGAGAATCTGCTTGCCCGTGTGCCCGAGGACCGTCTCGTAGTGGTGGCGACGCATATTCCGCTGGTGTCGTTTACGGATGCCCGGTCCAGACAACATCAGACCGATAACGCCACCGAGCTCTACGCCCTGCTCGAGGGGCGACCTGCACTCTCGCTGTCCGGGCATACGCACACCGTGGAGAACCATGCCCCGGGCCAGGCGTTCGCCGGCTGGGCCGACGCGGTGGGCGTCGATGCCGTCCCGTTTCGGCACATCATCGCCGGCGCCGTCTCGGGCGCCTGGTGGCTGGGCGACTTCGATATCGACGGGATCCCCATGGCCCTGCAACGTGACGGCGCACCCAAGGGTGTACTGGAGCTGGCGGTTGCAGGATCGACTTATCGTGAACGCTATCTGGGGGCCCGACTGGACGCTGGGAGGGTCCAGTGGCTGTCTTTCAATACCCCAGCATTTCGCCAGTGGCTGACAGATAGTGTCGAATGGTCCGAGACACCCGCAGCCGAGCGCGATCCGATCCCGCCACGGTCGCTCAACGATCTGCCCGATCCTCGCCTGTTCACGCCTCGCGACCTTGCCGAGGGTGTGTGGCTGACGGCGAACGTGTGGGCCGGTTCGGCGGAGACCCGGGTCGCCCTGCGCCTGAACGGCGCGGCGGTCGGTCATGCGGAGCGCACCCAGCAAGGGACAGGCGAGGAGGTTCGCGCGGGCGCCGAGTGGGCCGATCCGTTCGCGACGATACGACAGCTCTCCGTGGCGCGTTTCGCGCTGCAGAGCCGGTCAGGCGAGGAGCGTCACCAGGGCTTCGAGGGTTTCCGCGGGGTCGGTTACGGGCCAGGGCCGGCACAACCGATTCCGGGGCCAGGCGGACGCGCCCGGGTCACCGACCGCACCGCGCACCTGTGGCGCTGGCGCCTGCCAGACGACCTTCCCCCAGGGGTCCATCGGCTGGAGGTCATCACCACGGATCGACACGGTCACAGCACCCGGGAGACCCTGGTCTTCGAGGTGGCCGAGTCCCGGCCGCCCCCGCTGTGGCGGCACGAGCGTTGGTAACGTGATCGAGCCACGCCCGTGGTCCTGCATGGCTTGACGAACACCCTTCACTCCGGCCAACCGGCCTCATCACAGAGGTAGAGCAGGGTGCCTTCAGGGGCTGTGAGCGCGCCGTGACAGTGCGGGAGGCCCGGGCGCCGACCCGGCGGGCGCAGGCGGTAGCCTCCGCGCCTGAGCGCGTCGACCCGCTCAGCCATGTCGGGGGTGTAGAAGGCCAGTCCGGGCAGCACGGTTGCGTTCTCGTACAGCCCGAGCGTGACGTCACTGCCCGTCAGCCGGGCCCAGGGCTGAGGCGTGTCGCCGCGCCAGGCTTCCATCAGCCCGAGGGTCTCCCAGAACCGCCGGGCCGCCGTGAGATCGTGCGTCGGCAGGACGTATTCACCGAAAAACCCCAGTCGCGAGCGTGACGGATCTCCGGCGGGCGGGGAGTAGGTGCGGGCCTCCACCAGCAGGACGGGGCCGTCGTCGGGGTCGCGGAGCCTGACCCGGTTGAAGCTGTCGGCGTCGAGCTCGGCCTGCTCGCACTCGATGCCCTGCGCCGTGAGTGACCGGTGCCATTCCTTAAGGCCCGAATGCACGAATACCGGGGTGATGTCGTCGAATCCGCCGGCATGCAGGCCGATCAGCAGCCGACCGTCGGAGATCACCGCGTAGCCGTGTTCCCAGGTTTCACCGACCGGTGCCTGGATAAATCCGAGGGCTTCGTAAAAGGCCAGCGAGGCCTGGATGTCCGCTGTCGGCACGGCGAGTTCGAGAAAACGCTGCATGGTCGAGAGCCCTCCCGCACACCGCGCCTGTCGGTGTCACTAGCGTGGCGCACCCATCGTGAGTGCGCGTTCGCGGCTGGCCCGGGCGTCGGCCTCCCGGGCCTGTGCATCATACTGCGCCGAGGCCTCAGGCCAGCCCACGCTATGTCGCCGGACCAGCGTGGCGACCAGGGCGACGTGGTCCGGACCGTCATTGAGCGCCGGGATGTAACGCAGCGTCCCACCGCCGTGCTCGGTGAAACGCTCGGCGTTCTCCATGGCGATCTCTTCCAGGGTCTCGAGGCAGTCGGCGGCGAAGCCGGGACAGACCACGTCGATGTCGCCCAGCCCCTCGCCGCCCCACCGCTCCAGTGTCTCGTCGGTGTACGGGCGCAGCCACTCCTCGCGGCCAACCCTGGACTGAAAGGCGACCAGCCACTGGTCCTGGCCCAGGCCCAGGCGCTCAGCCACCAGACGTGCCGTCTTGTGACACTGGCAGTGGTAGGGGTCACCGTTGTCGAGATACCGGCGGGGAATACCATGAAAAGAGAACAGCAGCCGTTCGCCGCGCCCGTGGGTCTGCCAGTGGTCTTCGATGCGCGAGGCCAGCGACTCGATGTATAGCGGCTCGTCGTGATAGGCGGTGATGAACCGCAATTCCGGCAGCCAGCGGGTTCGCATCAGCTGGTGGGCGACGCGATCGAAGACCGATGCGGTGGTCGTGGCGCTGTATTGCGGGTAGAGCGGCAGCACCAGCAGTCGCCGGCAGCCGCCCGCCCGCAACTCGTCGAGTGCACTGGCAATAGAAGGATTGCCATAGGTCATGCCGACGGCCACCTGCACCGGGCCCGGCAAGGTCGACTCGAGTTCCTGCGCCAGCTTCTCGGCCACACCCCGGGTATACAGCAGCAGCGGCGACCCCTGGTCAGTCCAGATTTCGCGGTAGGCGCGCGCCGAGCGCCGTGGCCGGATGTTCAGGATCACCAGATTCAGAATCGCCCACCACAGCGGTCTGGGCAGCTCGATGATCCGCGGATCCCACAGAAACTCGCGCAGGTAGCGGCGCACCGGTCCCGGTTCCGGCGCATCCGGTGTGCCCAGGTTGACCACCAGCACCCCGAGTCGCTCGGCGCTGCCGTGGTGGTAGTCCTTCTCGCCCAGATAGGTCATCCTTGCCCTCATCCGTCATGTCTGCCCAGCAGGCATGATACTGCGTTGCCGGGTGCACTGGTCGGCCCGGCGTGACGAGCTCCGCAAGAGGAACCACATGCCCAGACTGATCGAAGCCCCGACGCTGGTCGAGGCCGCCGGCACCAAGCCGAAGAAAATCGAGGAGTTTGTCGGCCGCGTGAACACCGGTACCGCCGAGCTCAGCATCGCCCGTATGACCAGCCCCCAGGGCTGGATCGAGCCTGCGCAGACCCCGGCGTTCGACGAGTACACCGTCGTGCTCACCGGTCTGCTGCGGGTGGAGTGCAATGGCGAGCTCATGGACGTCCAGGCGGGCCAGGCGGTGCTGGTCGCCGCCGGCGAGACCGTACGTTACAGCACCCCGGCCCCCGGTGGCGCTCACTACATGGCCGTCTGTCTACCCGCGTTCTCGCTGGATACCGTCCACCGCGAGGCTTGAGAGCACAGGCGCATGGTGCTCGACCCGCTGCTGCTCAGCCGGGTACTTGTGGTCATCCACTTCGCGTTCCTGATGTTCGTGATTCTCGGTGGCTTCCTGGTGATGTGGCGGCTGTGGGTCGCCTGGCTGCACGTTCCCTGTGCCGCGTGGGGGGTGATGATCGTCGCCTTCGGCTGGATCTGCCCGCTCACGCCCCTGGAAAACCGCTTTCGTGCCAAGGCAGGAGTCACAGCCTACGAGGGCGGCTTCATCGAAAATTACCTGCTGGCGGTGATCTATCCGCCCGGTCTGACGCGCGAGCTCCAGATCGTGTTGGCGGTGTCGCTGGCGGTGCTGCTGGTGTTGCAGTACGGTGGTGCCTGGCGGCTGCATCGGCGCCGCCTGGCACGAGCGAGGGAACGCGCGTGATCGCACTTGGGCTGGCCCTGTCCATCTTCGGGATTTTTGTTGCGCTGACGGCCGTCATGGTCGTGTTCATGGGTACCGAGGGCGCTGCCGTGCCCGCGTTGCTCACGCCCCTGGTGCTCGGCCTGCCAGCCGTGCTCCTGCTGACTGTCTCAGTCTTCCGCCGCCATCGCCTGCTCGGCGGTCCGCTCGCCGCGCTGCGCGCCTGCCCCGGCTGGCTGATCGCGGCGCTGGCGGTCCTGCTGGCGGTGGTGCTGATCGCCGTGTTGGCGATCTGGCTGACCGTGCGTTTCGGCGGCGAGCCGCTGCCGCCACGCTTCCATCTGCCCGTGCTCGCCCTGGCCGCGTTTGCCGTGACCACGGGCCTGTTCTCCGGCCTGATTCAGCTCAAACATCGACAGGACTTCGCATGAGTCTTCATCCCCCCGAGAGGCTGAGGCGATTACTCGGCGCCGGGCTGCATCCCGACAAGGTGCCGGCCCCTGGCGCCGGAGAGGTCTCCGTCTGGGACTATCCGCGCCCGCCAGCGCTGAGGCCGGAGCCACGGGGGCTGCGCGTGCAGTTCGCCGGCCGGGTGATCGCCGACACGCAGGAGGGGCTGCAGCTGTGTGAGACCGCCAGCCCGCCGACCTACTATTTCCCGCCACAGGCCATCGCCGAGGGTGTTCTCGAGCCCAGCCGTCACCGGAGTCTGTGCGAGTGGAAAGGCCAGGCGCGCTACTTCGACGTGGTGGTGGGCCGCGCCCGCGCGCCGAACGCCGCCTGGTGCTACCCGGCAGCCCGCGCGCCGTTCGAGGCGCTGGCCGGCTGGATCGCTTTCATGCCGGGGATGATGGAGGCCTGCTACGTGGGCGACGAGCAGGCCCGGCCGCAGCCGGGGCGGTTCTACGGCGGCTGGATCACCGACGATCTGACGGGGCCGTTCAAGGGAGAGCCCGGAACGTTGTACTGGTAGCGTTGTGCGCTGAGTCCAGTGGGCTGCGCACGCCGCGGCCGCCGCGGTTGAGCACATGCGTATAGATCATGGTGGTCGAGACATCGGCATGTCCGAGCAGTTCCTGCACCGTGCGGATGTCGTAGCCCGCCTCGAGCAGGTGGGTGGCGAAGCAATGGCGGAAGGTGTGGCAGGAGACAGGCTTCGCGATCCCGGCCGCCTGGACCGCGCGCTTCACGGCCCTCTGGATGCCGTCCGGCATCACATGGTGCCGCACCGGCAGGCCGGTGTAGGGTGAGAGGCACGGCCTTCTGGCCGGAAACACAAACTGCCAAGGCCACTGCCGAGGTGCCTGCGGATACTTGCTGGCGAGTGCGAAGGGGAGCGAGACGCCGGGTTGGTTCTCTTCCAGGTCCTTCTGATGGAGCAGCTTCACGCGACTCAACTGGTGGCGCAGCGGCGCTTCCATCGACTGCGGCAGAACAGTGCGTCGATCCTTCTGGCCCTTCCCGTCGCGCACGATGATCTCGCGGTAACCGAAGTCGATGTCCTTCACCCGGAGCCGCAGACACTCCGCGACTCGGAGACCGGCCCCGTAGAGCAGTCCGCCGATCAGCGCGTACGTGCCTTCCAGGTTGGCCAGCACCCGCGCGACTTCGTCGTGGGTCAGCACGACCGGCAGCCGTTCCGGACGCTTCGCACGCACCAGATCATCCAGCCACGGCAGCTCGATCTCCAGCACTTCCCGGTAGAGGAAGAGGATTGCCGCCAGGGCCTGGTTCTGGGTTGAGGCGGCGACCCGCTTCTCCGTCGCCAGATGATTCAAGAAGGCCTGAACCTCCGATCCGGACATTTCGCGAGGGTGTCGTCCACCCTGATGAACCACGAAACGCCTGATCCAGCCGAGGTACGCCTGCTCGGTTCGATAGCTGTAATGCTTGACGCGAAGACGCTCCCGCACCGCGTCAACGAGCCGCCGTCTCTGCTGCATAACACCACCACATCCTTGTGTGGTATATCCATTGCGGTGCTCATGCTATTCAAGGAGTTCCGTATGCCTCAACCGTCTTATCCTGCAAAAGTGCGGCAAAACATTGCGGCGTTTCGGCCGTCCAATTGTAGTTAGCTTTCAGGATGCTTGCATTGCACGCAGTGCCACTTTAGTATCACTACATGCGCACCGAACTGGTCACAACTCTCAAACGCAAGGCTACGGACCTGCTGTCAGAATTGGCCAAGGA
>PWZL01000088.1 GCA_003567475.1 Gammaproteobacteria bacterium
ACTGTTCGAACTGGGAGACCACCGAGCGCGTCAGCACGTCGACCTCGCGTTCGTCATAGTCTTCGTCTTCTTCGAGACGCTGGACCTCGGCGCTGAAGAACTCGGCTTCATGGAAGCGGGTGATCGCAGCGCGTGAGCCGCCTTCCACCAGTACTTTCACGGTCCCGTCGGGCAGCTTGAGGAGCTGCAGGATGGTGGCGAGGGTACCGACGTCGTAGAGATCGTCCGTGCCGGGGTCGTCCACATCGGCCTGTTTCTGCGCCACCAGCAGCACTTCCTTGCCGGCCTTCATGGCGCTGTCGAGCGCGAGAATGGACTTCTCCCGACCGACGAACAGGGGGATGACCATATGCGGGTAGACCACTACATCGCGCAGCGGCAGGACCGGCATTCCCTGGGCATCTGGGGCTTGGGCTTGTTCAGACACGGTGTATACCTCCGCTGGCATGGGGCGCGGCCATACAGCCGGCTGTCATACGGATATGAGGACGATCTGGCCACATTTCAAGAGCGGCGCTCGGCCACCCCTGACGGGTGGCTACTGCAGACTGGACCGCCGTGCGTCCTCGGCCACCGCCGCCTGCGGCTCCTCGGACTGATAGATCAGATACGGGCTGGTCTCACCATTGACCACGGCATCGTCGATCACCACTTTGGTGACGTTGCGCATGGAGGGCAGGTCGTACATGGTGTCTAGCAGGACATTTTCGAGGATGGTCCGCAGGCCACGCGCACCGGTTTTGCGGATCATCGCTTTGCGGGCCACTGCACGCAAAGCGTCCTCGCGGAACTCGAGTTCCACACCTTCCATCTCGAACAACCGGCGATATTGTTTGGTCAACGCGTTTTTCGGCTCGACCAGGATGGTGATCAGTGCATCCTCATCGAGCTCTTCGAGTGTGGCGACCACCGGCAGCCGGCCGACAAACTCCGGAATCAGGCCGAACTTGATGAGGTCTTCGGGCTCGACCTCATGGAACAACTGCGAGGCGTTGATGTTCTCATCGGAGCTCTTGACCTCGGCTACGAAGCCGATACCGCTTTTGGTCGAGCGGTTGAGGATGATCTTTTCAAGGCCGGCAAACGCACCACCACACACGAACAGGATGTTGCCGGTATCGACCTGCAGGAACTCCTGCTGGGGATGCTTGCGCCCGCCCTGGGGCGGCACCGAGGCAATCGTGCCCTCGATGAGCTTGAGCAAGGCCTGCTGCACGCCTTCACCCGAGACATCGCGGGTAATGGAGGGGTTGTCGGACTTGCGTGAGATCTTGTCGATCTCGTCGATGTAGACGATGCCAGTCTGCGCCTTCTCGACGTCGTAGTCGCATTTCTGCAGCAGCTTCTGGATGATGTTCTCGACATCTTCACCGACGTAGCCGGCTTCGGTGAGGGTGGTGGCATCGGCAATGGTGAAGGGCACGTTCAGCAGCCGCGCCAGTGTCTCGGCCAGCAACGTCTTGCCGCAGCCGGTCGGACCGATCAGCAGAATGTTGCTCTTGGCGAGTTCGACGTCTTCGCGGCCGGACTTTCCGCCCTTGGCACTGCCCCGGTTCTCCAGGCGCTTGTAGTGGTTGTACACCGCGACCGACAGCACTTTCTTCGCGCGCTGCTGACCGATGACGTATTCATCGAGCACCGCCTTGATTTCCTGCGGCGGCGGCAGACGATCGCGCCCCTTGTCCGCACGCTCTTCAAGCTCCTCGCGGATAATATCGTTGCACAGCTCCACGCACTCGTCACAGATGAACACCGAGGGGCCGGCGATCAGCTTACGCACCTCGTGCTGGCTCTTGCCGCAGAACGAGCAATACAGAAGCTTGCCGTCGTCGTTCTTGCTGCGGGAGTCGTCACTCATATCGGATCCTCTGGGGTGCCGCAAACCGACCTGACGCCTCTGCCGCCCGGTCACCTGTGGGTGTATAGCATGGGAATGCGCCGTAGCGCAAAAAGCCGCTGCGCGCCGGATCGCACAAGCTGTTGATTATGCTCAGCTTGAGCTCCCCGGGATGGCGGCCGACGGGGCCTGGATACGGCGATCGAGCACCTTGTCGATCAGCCCGTAATCGACTGCCTGCTGGCCGCCCATGAAGTTGTCGCGGTCGGTGTCTTTGCCAATCTGGTCGATGGGCTGGCCGGTATGCTCGGAGAGAATCCGGTTCAGCCGATCGCGCACCGCGAGCACTTCCTTGGCGTGAATATCGATATCCGAAGCCTGTCCCTGAAACCCGCCCAGCGGCTGATGAATCATCATGCGTGAATGGGGCAGGCAGTAGCGTTTGCCCTTGGCGCCACCGGCAAGCAGGACCGCACCCATGCTGGCGGCCTGGCCGACGCAGATCGTGCTGACGTCGGGCTTGATGAACTGCATCGTGTCATAGACCGCCAGACCCGAGGTGACGACGCCCCCAGGTGAGTTGATGTAGAGATGGATGTCCTTGTCGGGATTCTCCGACTCGAGGAACAGCAGCTGCGCCACCACGAGGTTGGCCATGTTGTCTTCGACGGGCCCGACCACGAAGATCACCCGTTCCTTGAGCAACCGCGAGTAGATGTCGTAGGCCCGCTCGCCCCGCGCGGTCTGCTCCACCACCATCGGTACGAGATTAAGCGCCTGGGTCTGCATCGATGTCTCCATTAGCGTGTTGACGAGGATCGCGCCGGACGGGCCGGCCACACGATCAACCTTCCATGAAGGCCTTGAATTCCGCACTGGTCACCGCCACCTCGCCGTGCTCGACCAGCCAGTCGGTGACCTGTTCTTCCAGCACCACCATCTCGACCTGATTACGCAGTCTCGGCTGGCTCTGGTAGACCTTGATGATCTCCTCCGGCTGGTCGTAATTGGCGGCCAGATCCTCGATATGAGCCTCTACGCGCGCGCGATCCAACTGGATGTTCTGGGCGCTGATCAGCTCGTTGATGAGCAGGCCCACGTGCACCCTGCGCACTGCGCCGTCGCGGAAGGTCTCCGCCGGCGGAGCCTTGGCAGGGTCATCGATCCCCATGCGCCGCATGGTCTCCTGCTGCAGCGCTGCGATCTCCTGATCGACCAGGGCGCGCGGCAACTCCACCGGGTTGTGCTTGACCAGCTGATCGAGCACCTGGGTCTTGAGTTTCTGGCGCACGCGCTCGTCGAGTTCCCGCTGCATGTTCTCGCGCACCTCGCTGCGAAGTGCCTCCAGACTGCCGTCCTCGATGCCGAACTGGCGGGCGAATTCTTCGTCGATGTCAGGCATGCGGCGCTCCGCCACGGCCGCGACGGTCACCGTGAACTCCGCCTGCTTGCCGGCGAGCTCCTCGTTCCGGTAGTCCTCCGGGAAGGTGACCGGCACCGTGACCTCATCGGCGGCGTGCACCCCGTACAGCCCCTGCTCGAAGTCCTCCAGCATGGTGCCCTCGCCCAGCACGACCGGAACCTGACGCCCTTCGCCGCCCTTGAAGGGCTCACCATCGATACGCCCGACGAAGTCCACCGTGACCTGATCACCCTCCGCGGACGCGCGCTCGGCCGGCTCCCAGCTGGCGCGCTGAGCCCGCAGTCGCTCGAGCATGTCGTCGACGTCGGCCTCCGTGATCGGCACCTCGGGGCGCTCTACCGCCAATCCCTCGATTTTTTCCAGACGGATCTCGGGGAAGACCTCGAAGATGGCCGTGAACTCGAAATCCTTGCCAGGACTGGCCTGCTCCGTCTGGATGCGCGGCCCGCCGGCCGGATTCAGATTCTCCTGCTGAATGGCCTGTGCGTAGCTGCGCTGCAGCACTTCGGAGAGCACCTCCTGGCGGACCTGCCCGCCGTAGCGCTTCTCCACCACCTTGCGCGGGATCTTCCCCGGCCGGAAACCCTTGATCTTGGCGGTGCGGGCGACTTCGCTCAGGCGACTGGCCACCTGTTGCTCGATCTCTTCCGCGGGAACCGCGACTTTCAAGGTCCGTTCCAGCCCGGAGCTGGTTTCCACCGACACCTGCATCACTTGCCCAATCCTTCTATGCCTGTATGTATTCTGCGCCAGTCTCGCCCGCCGCGGGCGGCCTGGTGCGAAAGGAGAGACTCGAACTCTCACGGGTTGCCCCACTGGGACCTAAACCCAGCGCGTCTACCAATTCCGCCACTTTCGCATCGCGCAAGTGCGCCGCGGACAAACCACCATTATAGCCCCGAGGGGAGGCCTGAAGACAGTGATGTGCGCACGCTGGGGCCAACGGAGGCGAATACCCAGGGGGGAATGGTGGGCCGTGTAGGAATCGAACCTACAACCAATGGATTAAGAGTCCACTGCTCTGCCAATTGAGCTAACGGCCCGGAGGACTGTTCA
>PWZL01000069.1 GCA_003567475.1 Gammaproteobacteria bacterium
GATGCTCATGCATGTGGTGATGGGCATGTCGATCCGTCAGCGGCAGGGCGCGCTGGCGCAGCCAGTCCTCCATGAAGGCGATTTCGTCGCGTTGCGAGGCATCGATGCGGCGCGCCAGTTCGATCAGCTCCGGACGCTGGGTGCGCTCGGCGACCAGTTCCGACATCTCCAGCGCCTGCTGGTGATGCGGAATCATGTCCTGCATGAAGCGGATGTCGGCTGCGCTGTACTGCAGTCGCGCCACGCGGATGGCGTCATCGGCACTGATGGTGCGACTGGGCTGACCGGGTGCGCCGGGCTGCACGATGGGCGGCTGGGCCGCCACGGTTCCCGCGGCCGTGAGCAACGCGGTCGTCACGGCAATACGCAGCATCGCGGAGGCATCCGCGCAATCGAGTCTGGGCATCGAGGGTGTCCTCAGGTTGTCTGCGCTGGCGCATGGGCAGCGACGCCAGCATGGCGGAGGGAAGGTAGCAGATTTGTGGCCGCCAATGTGCATCTGCGGCGTGCTTCGCCCGGCGCTGGCGACAGGCTTTTTTGACTTTTTGGTCAGGAAAAACAGCGGTTTCCACGTACTGACTTGCGGGGCCGGGTGGGCGTTACCATGCGTAAGCCGTGTCCGGCTGCACAGTCGACAATCGATGGCTACACAGGGTAACCACAGGGGGAACTGCCATGACCGATATCGCTCAACGCGATGGATCTTCCAGCACGATATCTTCTCATGCGACCTGGCGCACAGCCCGTAGACGCGGAGCGGTCCTCGCCGGACTGATCGTGATCGTCACCCTGATGTGGGTCGCTTTCGGGCTTCAACTCGGCCCACTCGCGCAGGCGACGTTCGCGGTCGTTGGCCTGCTGACGCTCGCTATCGCCTGTGCCTGGATGGCGCTGGCCATCCCGACACGTCGGCCCGGCGGCGAACCGAAGCTGAACTAAGCCAGCTCAACCTGCCCCGCCCGCGGCTTTCGCCGCGTGCGAGGGCATGATCACCTCGCGCATCTTCTTCGGATCGATGCGGAAGTTCTCGATCAGCTCGACGATGTAGCGGAAGTGCGCCCGCGGGATGGACACGAACATCTCCGCGGCGTCCAGGCGGTTGTGCATGCGCCCGCCGCCGTCACCGATGGCGAAGACGCTGTTGCCAGTGTTCACCGGCGCGGCAAAGATCGAGGCACAGGCGCTGGCGCCAAGTTCGCCCACCGGGAAGGTGCCCTCGCGGACACTCGCCGCCCCGGCGATCTGCATGGCCCGCTGCGGGTCGACCACGCACACCAGCAGATCCACATGCACGCCCTCGGGCACCTGGTCGAGCGGCGCTGCCGCCAGCGCGCGGATCCGGCCCTGCGGCAGCGAATGGCTCTGCGCCTTGTTGCGTGCCGCGGCTTCCGGTGTGTAGAACCCCTGCGCGTCGGTCAGATAATGACCGTCGGTGATGTAGCCGTCGGCCTTTGGCAGCCAGCCGAGATGGAACTGGCCAACCCAGCAGTCGTGGTTGTCGGCATCCACGTACACCCTGCGTCCCCCCTCGGCAGCACGCACCACGCCACAGGCGACGATCTTCACCGGCTCGTAGCCGGGTGGCGGCTCGTCGCGACACAGCGTGATCGCCACAGGTTGACGCTTGACGCGGAACTTGTCCACCAGCAGCGAATTCAGATAGCCGAGGTCCGGCACGGCAGTCTCGTCTGTCATCGGTCTTCTCCCCCTGATCCCCGTGGGCTACAGTAGCGTGAGTCGACCAAAGCCGCAAAACCTGTTCATGCGGCGTTCGGACTTCGCGGAAGTCGGTCACCGGGAGATCCCAATGGAACCTCTGTCACCTCATGGCATGCTGCCCTCGCCGGACCATGACGAGCACGCCCTGCAGGCTTTCGTCGGCAGTCTTCGCAAGCACCTCGCCAGTCGGATCGCCCCCGGCGTGGCCACCGTCTACCAGCGGCGCGTGCTGCCGCGTTTCCGCGCCCGTCAGCAGCGCGATCCCGCCGATCGCCACGAGATCCGGCGCGCGATGGAGCAGGACGGCTACTACATGTTCTGGAGCGCGCTGCAGCGCCGCAGCCAGGAGCTGATGTGGGAGTCACTCGCCGACACCATCGAGCGCGAACACGGTGAGCTGGTCAGCCGGTATCGCGGCTTCGCCACCTCCGAGGACAGGCTCGGCAGCCTGACGCTCGACCCCTCGCTGGAGATCCCGCGCTACCACACGGCGGTGGATATCCATCTACAGCCCGGTGGTTACCACAGCGACTTCGTCGCGGACGACATTGCTGCCGGCGCGCTGTATGACACGGCCCTGCCGATCTATCTCTCGGGTGCGATGGGCCCGGAGAACGACCTGCTGGGTCGCACGCTGGTGGACTATCTCCGCCGTTCTCGACCTGACTTCCGACCCTTGCGGATCCTCGACATGGGCTGCGCCATCGGCAACAGTTCGCTGACCTGGGCGCGGATGTTTCCGGAGGCTGAGGTGCATGCCATCGATGTCGGCGCGCCGGTCTTGCGCTACGCGCATGCCCGGGCCGAGTCCATGGGCGTGGCCTTGCATTTCAGCCAGCAGAATGCCGAGGCGACCACCTTCGAGGACGCAAGCTTTGATCTGGTGGTCTCGCACATCATGCTGCACGAGACCTCCCGGCGGGCGTTGCCGAGGATTCTCGCCGAGTCCCATCGACTGCTCCGTCCGGGCGGTCTGATGCTGCATCTGGAGATTCCGCGCGGGGGCGACGCCTTCGAGCAGTTCATGTACGACTGGGAGACCTATAACAACAACGAGACCTTCTCCAGTTACCTGACCGATGTCGACCTGCCGCAGCTGGCGCGACAGGCCGGGTTCCCGGAGCATGCCTGCAGTCTCGACAAGGCGCTCGTGGCAATGACGGCTGAACAGAAGAACTACGGGCAGCAGGAATTCTCCTGGCCCGTGCTCGTCGGTGAACGCGACGAGGCCGGCGTCAGTCGCCGGCGCGCCTGAGCAGCTCATGGGCACCAAAGACGAGAACACTCCATCGGGTCAGCGCCCGCCGCCTGGCCAGCGGGTCCTGCCCCTCAGCGCCAAGGGGCGTCGTCCGCAGTATTTCGCCGACCCGGCCACCGACAAGCTGCTCTCCATGGTGGTCACGCTGATGGGCGAGCTCTCCGTCACCCGCGACCGGCTCGACACCGTCGAGGAGCTCCTCCAGCGTGAGGGCGTACTCGCGCGCGACACGGTCGATGCCTTCCTGCCGGATGGTGAGGTCGCCCGGCGACGGGAACACCGTCGCGCCGAGTTCACGGCGCGGGTGCTGCGTGTGCTCGAAGCGGAGCTCGATGAGCTGCAGGCGGGCGAGCTGGCCCGCGGGATCGACGATCTCGACCGCTGAGGGCTCAGTCCGCGGCGTATCCCAGCCGCACCTCATGCATGAACCGCCTGAGCCGCGTCGGGCATTTCCGGCCCGAAGCGTCCTCGACGCCGGTGTGCACGTCGACCCCGGCGGGGCGGACTTCCCTGACCGCACGTGCGACGTTCTCTGGCGTCAGCCCCCCCGCCAGGATCACCGGCCGAGGGGACTGCTCCACCACTCTTCGGCTGACCGCCCAGTCGTGGGTGCGGCCCGTGGCCCCGCTCGCGCCCGTGGAGTGGTCGAAGGTGTCCGTGATGAACGCATCCACCCAGGGGGAGAGCGTCTTCGCCTCGTCGAACAGCGTCTCGTTGGCGTGCAGGCCGACCACCAGACTCTTGATCAGCGCGAGCTCGGGCGCAGCCGTTCGCAGTGACTCGACTTCCTGCGCGCTGATGTCCCCATGCAGCTGGACCGCCGAGACACCCAGCGTGCGGCAGAAGGCGAGGATGTCTGGTGCCCGGTCGAGATAGGTGATCAACACCGCATGCACATCCTCCGGGAGTCCGTGGATCACCTCGGCGGCCTCGGCCTCGGTGAGGTCCTCGGCGTGGACCGGCAGCCGTAGCGGGAAACCGAGCCAGCGTACGCCGCAGGCGATCGCGGCGCGGGCCTCCTCGGCATCGTGGATGCCGGCCACCTGCACCAGGCCGGGCTGCTCGAGGAGTGTCTTCAGGATCTCACGGGCAGAGGAGGTCGAGCGCATGCATGCGTTTCGCGTTGGGCCTGCACGGCAAGGAAGGGTACTCTAGCACCGCAAGAATTCCGTGCAGGGAGCCGTGTCGTCAATGATAAGTGTCGAAGAGGCGATCGTCGGTCGCCAGAGCATCCGCGCGTTCCAGGCCGACCGCCCGGTGCCGCGAAAGATCATAGAGAAGATTCTGGAAATCGCCGGGCGCGCGCCGTCCGGCTCCAACATCCAGCCGTGGAAGGTCTGGGTGGTCACCGGGGCGGCGCGTGATGCCATCGCCGAGGCCTGCCACGCGCGTCACATGGCCGGGGACCAGGGTGAGCGCGAATACAACTATTACCCCGTCAAATGGCGTGAACCTTATCTGGGACGGCGCCGTGAAACCGGATGGGGACTTTACGGCTTGCTCGGAATCGAAAAAGGCGACCGCGAGGCCATGAAGCTGCAGCACGGGCGCAATTTCCTGTTTTTCGATGCGCCCGTCGGGCTGTTCTTCACCATCGAGCGTGATCTGGAGCTCGGCAGCTGGCTGGACTGCGGCATGTTCATCCAGTCGGTGATGCTGGCCGCACGCGGCGAGGGGCTGGAGACCTGCCCGCAGGCAGCCTTCTGCAACTACCACGACACGGTCACGGCCCTGCTCGGTGTTCCGGAGGATCAGCAGCTCATCTGCGGGATGTCGCTGGGTTACGCCGTGCCCGGGGCCAAGGTGAATCGGTTCCGGACCTCGCGGACGCCGGTGGCCGAGTTCACGACGTTCCTGGAGACGCCGGCCTCCCCGCCCTGAATCTGGAGCCGAAATGTTGCAGCTGCGTTGTCTGTGTGTGGCTCTTCCACTGGCGTGCATGCTGGTCGCCTGCTCCACGGTCGAGGTCAGCCGCTTCGAGCGCGTGCCGAGCGAGCGTGTCGCGCACGCCTTCATCCGGAGCGATGCGGATTTCGCCCGCTACACCGCGATCATGCCCGGGCAGGTTTCGGTGTGGACGCCCACCCAGGAGGCAGGCCTCGGTGCAAGCGCGCTTGCGCGTCTTCAGGTCCTCTACGACGAGGCCCTGTCTGCCGCCCTTACCGACGACGGCGCCTACACGCTGGTCACCAGCCGTGGTCCGGGCGTGCTGGAACTGCAGACACAGTTCATCGATCTGCGTGCCACGGTGGATCCGAACGCTATCCGGGCCCTGCAGCGACGCTACAGTTTCCCCCTGGAGGCCGGACGCGCGACGTTGGTCGTGGAGCTTGTCGATGCCACGAGCGGACAGGTACTCGCGCATATCGCCGACGTCGAGGCGCAGGGGGAGTACGCCGTCGTTATCGGTCCCGAGATGACCGAGGTGAATGCCCAGCGCGCGCTGGCGCGGTGGGCGGCCGTCCTGCGGGCGTTTCTGGACGAGGCTGCCCAGGACGGCGCATTGTGAGCAGGCGATCCTGCGGGCTGCCTCTGTCGTACGTGGTCTTGTGCAGCAGCCTGCTGCTCGGTTCACTGCCGCTGCATGCACTCGAACTCGACTTCACCTCGGCGCTGTCGCGGCTCGAGGCCGAGAGCGAGACGCTGCAGGCGGCCGGTGAGGGGCTGGTTCGCGCCCGCGCCGGTCTTGACGAGGCCCGCGGCCGCAGGGGCCCGACGCTGATGCTCGATGCGCGGGCCACGCGGTTGGACTCCGCCCTCGAGGCGGATCTCAGGCCCGTACGCGACCGGCTGGGCGGCGCACTCGGCGGACTGGGGATCGCGTTGCCGCCCGGGTTCTTCCCGGAGTCGTTCCGGCTGCAGGAGCGGCAGTTCTACAACCTCGGGCTCGAGGCCGTGCAGCCCCTGTACGTCGGCGGCCGGATCCGTGCCGGGCTGGACGCGGCGGAGTTCGGTGTCGAGGCCGAGCGCTCGGCGGTCGAGGCCACGCGCGGCGAGCTGCACCGCGTACTGACCGAGCGCTACTTCGGGCAGGTGCTCGCGGCCGAGGTCCTGTCGGTCCGCGAGCAGACGGTGCTGGCGCTGCAGCGGCATGCCGAGGATGCCGCGCGCCTGGAAGCAGAGGGCCTGATCGCACGCGCCGAGCGCCTACGGGCCAGCGTGGCGCTGGCCGAGGCGCTGGCCGAGCGCGATACCGCCCGCGAGCAACTCACACTTGCCCGCAGCGCATTGGCCGCGCTGCTCGCCAGCGAACAGCCCGTCGAGGCGCTGACGCCCATTCCGCCGCCGCCTGAACGTCCCGATCGGCTGCGCTGGCAGCAGCGTGCGGAGGCGGGCAATCCCGGGCTGCAGGAGGCGTCCAGACGGCTGGACCAGGCCGAGGCCGGCCAGCGCGCCGCCCGCGGCGAGCGCCTGCCGAGCGTCGCGCTGTTCGCGCGGCGCGAGCTCTACACCGCCGATCTCACCCTACTCGATCCCGATTGGGCGGTGGGGCTGCAGTTCAGCTGGCCGCTGTACGACGCCGGGCAACGCCGGGCGCGCGAGGCGGGCGCGCGCGCGCGGACCGGCGAAGTCGCCCAGCGGCTCGCGGCTGGCCGCCGGGATGTCGCCCTGCTGGTCGAGCAGCAGGTCACGCGCGTGCTCGCCGCCCTGGACCGTCATGCCACCTTCCAGGCCACCGCGACGCTCGCCGACGAGAGCCTGCGCGCGCAGCAGCGCGCCTTCGAGGAAGGGTTGGCCACGTCGCTGGACGTCATAGACGCGGAACTCGCGCGGGCGCGCGTGGCCCTCGGCGAGCTGGCGGCCCGCCAGGAGGCCTGGGTGGCGATGGCCGCGCTGCATGCGGCAGCCGGCCTGACTGGAGAACTCCCTGTCGTGATCGAGGCTGCGCTGCATGAACACCCCCGCTGAACCGATGGAACCTGGCCAGACGCCGCCCCCGGACACCCGGTCGAACGGGCGCCGCCTGGTCGGACTCGCGCTGGCGGTGGCCGCGCTGGTGGCGCTTGCGCTGTGGCTGGTATGGGTCAGCCGGCCCGGTCCGGCATTCGTCCAGGGGCAGGTCGAGGCCGACACCGTCCGGGTCGCCGCCAAGATCGCCGGGCGTGTCGCGGCGATCGAGGTGGAGGAGGGCCAGCGTGTCGAGGCCGGCCAGCGCGTCGCGGTGCTGACCGTCCCGGAAGCGGATGCCCGCGCCCGCCAGGTCGAGGCCCAGGTCGAGGCGGCAAGGGCGATGGCCGAACTGGCCCGCAGCGGTGCCCGTGAGGAGCAGGTCCGTGCCGCCCGCGCCCAGTGGCAGGCGGCAGAGAGCATGGCCGAGTTCGCGGCCGAGACCCGTGGACGCATCGAGCGGCTGCACGCCGATGGCGTGGTGCCGACCCAGCGCCGCGACGAGGCGGTCAGCCAGGCCCGTGCCGCCCGCGCCCAGGCCGACGCGGCGCACGAGGCCTATCGGATGGCACGTGCGGCGGTGCGGCCCGAGGAGCTCGAAGCCGCCGAGGCGCAGCTGCGCCAGGCCGAGGGCGGGCTGGAGGAGATCGGCGTGGCGCTGGCCGAAGCCGAGCAGGTGGCACCGGTATCAGGCGAGGTGTCGATCCGCGTGGTCGAGCCTGGCGAGGTGGTCGGCGCGGGTTTTCCGCTGCTGGTGATCACACGCACGGACCGTCCCTACCTGGTGCTCAATCTGCGCGAGGACCTGATGCCCGGCATCCGCCAGGGGCGGCGTCTGCGCGGGCAGCTCCCGGCGCTCGAGGGCCGGGAGCTGGAGTTCGAGGTCTACTACATTGCGCCGATGGCCGACTTTGCCACCTGGCGTTCCTCGCGTGATCTGGGCGGTTTCGATCTGAGGAGCTTCGAAGTACGCGCCCGTCCCGTGGGCAGCACCGAGGGTCTGCGCCCCGGCATGAGCGTGCTCATCGACGAGCAGGCATTGCGGTCGGCGCGGTGAGCCCGTTCGGCGCCGTTGCCCGGCGCGAGTGGCGACGCTTCGCCGCCACGCCGCGGCTGTGGTGGCTGGTGCTGATCCTGCCGCTGCTGCTGCCCGGGCTGCTGGTGGCCATCTTCGCCGAGCGCGCGCCCCAGCACCTGCCCGTGGCCGTGCTCGATTACGACGACAGCCCACTCTCGCGCGAATTCCACCGCGCGCTGGCGGCCACGCCCGGGCTGGCCGCACAGCGGCATGTCCCGGATCTTGCGCTGGCGGGCGCGGCCGTACGGCGTGGCGAGGTCTACGCGATCATCGCCATTCCCCCGGAGTTCGGCCGGGACATCCTGCGTGCCGGGCAGCCGCGGGGGCAACTCTACTTCAACCGCCAGACCACCACCGCCGGGAACATCGTGCTGCGGGACGTGCGTACCGCGGTAGGCACCCTGGGCGTCGGCATTGGTCTGACCCAGGGGGTGCTGCCGGCGGTGCTGATGGAGACCCATCCGCTGTACAACCCCGGACTCGACTTCGCCCGCTTCCTGGCCCTGCCGCTGGCCGTCGCCGTGCTGCACGTGCTGCTGGTGGTGATCGCCATCGACGTGACCGGCAGGGAGCTGCGCGAATCCAGCGCCGGAGAGTGGCTGGCGGCCGCGGGCGGGCGCACGGTCACGGCGCTGCTGGGCAAGCTGCTGCCCTATGCTGCGTGGTTCCTGCTGTACGGCCCCGTGATCCTGTGGCTGCTGGTGCGGCTGCTGGGGCTGGAGGTGCGCGGCAGCCCGGGGTTGTGGCTGGCGGGCTGGGCGGCGCTCATCGCCGCGTGCATGGGGCTCGGTGTGTTCCTCGTCGGGGTGATCGGCAATCTGCGCATGGCGACCAGTGTCGCCAGCGTGCTGATCAGCCCGGCGTTCGCCTATTCGGGCATGACCTTTCCCGCCGTGGCGATGGCCGGCTTCGCGGCCTTCTGGTCGTTCGCGCTGCCGCTCGGCCATTTCCTCAACCTGCAGGCCGGTCAGCTCGCGCTGGGGGCGCCCGCGCAGGCGGCGCTCGGCCATATCGGCTGGCTGCTGCTGTTTGCGCTGCTGCCACTGACCTGCGCGCGTCGCTGGCGGAGGCTCCTGCGTGAGCCCGCGGCCTGGGGGCGGGCGTGAAGGGCATGGGCCACACGGGGGTGCTGACCACTGCCCTGGACGAGTTCCGTCGCGTCCTGACGGACCGCGCTGTGCTGGTCGTCGTGGTCGGCGGCAGCCTGTTCTATGCGCTGTTCTACCCACTGCCTTACCAGGCGCAGGTGGCCACCGGGCTGCCGATCGCGGTGGTCGACCATGATCGCACTGCGCTCTCGCGCGAGTTCGCGCGCGGGCTCGATGCCTCCGAGGGCGTGAGCGTGACGTACCGTGGAAGTGATGTCATCGCCGTGCGCGAGCAGGTGACGACGAAAGCACTGGCCGGCTACGTGGAGATACCGGCCGGCTTCGAGCGCCGCGTGCAGCGTGGCGAGCCGGCCCGGATCGGTGCCTTCGGTAATGCCGCCTACATGGTGTTCTACTCGCAGCTCGCGGCGGCCACGAGCGAGGCCGCGCTGGCGATGAATGCAAGAATCATCGAGGAGCGGCTGCTCGCCGCGCGCCGTCCACAGCTCGTCGCCGAAGCGCTGGCCCAGCCGGTCGCGGTAGACCTGCACGAGCTGTTCAACCCGGATGGCGGCTATGCCAACTACGTGGTGCCCGCCGTGCTCGTACTGATCCTTCAGCAGACGCTGCTGATCGGCATCTGCATGGTGCAGGTGGGCCGCAGGCAGGCCGCGGGCTATTCGGTCCGCACCGAAGGCCTTCTCGCGTTGCTCGCACGCGCGGCGGTGTACGTGCTGTTGCAGTTGGCGCTGCTGCTCGTCTACCTCGCCGTCGTCTACAGCCTTTTCGGTTTCCCGCGACTGGGCACGGCGTCGGGCGCCGTGGTGGCGCTGCTGCCGTCCTTCGTCGCCGTCGCACTGCTCGGCATGGTGCTCGGTGAGTTTTTCCGCAGTCGCGAGACGGCGCTGCAGGTGATGATGCTGGTCAGCGTGCCCGCGCTGTTCCTCGCGGGTTTCGCCTGGCCGGCCGAGGTGATGCCACCGGCGCTGGTCCTGCTCGGGCAGCTGTTGCCCTCGACCGGCGGCATCGAGGCGTTCGTGCGCGTCTATCAGATGGGCGCGAGCCTGGCCGAGATCCGCGAGACTTGGCTCGCGAGCTGGGCGCTCGCGGCCGCGTACGGCGCACTTGCGTGGTGGCTGCGTGCGCGGTCCCGGCCGGCGCCTCAGTCTTCCGGTGCGGTCAGGTCGGTAAACAGCCGCTGACGGTTCATGAATTCGACGTCCTCGGCGACATGGCAGCCCATGCAGGCCGAGCGTGCACGCATGAAGGCGTTCCAGCGGGTCTCCTCGTCATCGCTGGCCAGGGCCTCGTGCACCGCCGGCCAGGTCTCATCGAGGAACAGTGCGTCCGAATTGGCCTGCCGGCCCGGCCGCTTCATGTAACCGCCCTGGATGGCGCTCTTGATCTTCTCCCAGTGATAGACCGCGAGTTCAGGGTTGTCGACCGTCAGCGCCTCGTGCAACAGCTCATAGCGATGATGCGTCTCCCACATGGCGGCGGAGAAACCGCCGAGATAGCTTTCCAGACGCTCGAACCGTGTGGTGTCGTCGGGCGCTTCGACCAGCCAGTCGGCCGCGGCGAGGGGCGCGCAGGCCAGTGCGGCCCAGGCCAGCGTGGTGCGCATGACACTGCAGCGAGTCACTTTCGGCATATTCACTATCCCTGAGTAGACATGTGCTTGAACCATAACACGAGTGCTCAACTCCGCCCGGCCAGCCATCGGTCCAGATGCCCGGCGAACGCCTGCCGATCGGAAGCGCTGAGCGCTGGCGGTCCGCCCGACTGCACGCCGCTTGCGCGCATAGTGTCGAGAAAATCGCGCATGTTGAGCCGCGAGCGTACGTTTTCGGCAGTGAACAGATCACCACGCGGGCTCAGCGCCAGTGCGCCCTTCGCGACGACCTCGGCAGCCAGCGGGATATCGCTGGTGATGACCAGGTCCCCCGCGCTCACGCGCCGTACGATCTCGTTGTCGGCCACGTCGAAGCCCGCGCTCACCTGCAGGGTACGGATATGTCTGGAGGGTGGTGTGCGGATCGGCTGGTTCGCGACCAGCGTGAGCATCACCCCGGTGCGGTCGGCCGCGCGGTAGAGGATCTCGCGGATTACGCCAGGGCAGGCGTCAGCGTCGACCCAGAGGTTCAAGCGCTGACTCCCGTCACGGCACCGGTGGTCACGTGCCCCAGCAGCAGTCCAAGGCTCACACCCGTCACGAACAGTCCTATACCGCCGAACGCGACCAGGTAGAGCACCGCGAGAAGCTGCGACCGGGTCTCGATCGTGCCCGCCCTGGAGGGGAGCAGGAATCTCTGCCTGTCGCCGTCCCGACCCCGGTTGACGATGGCCACGCCGCTGGCAAGCACGATGAGGCTGATGCCAAGAAACAGGGTGGCGACGGGTACCCAGACTGCCGGGAGGTTGGCAAAGCCGACCAGCAGGGCCGCACCCGAACACAGCAGCAGCCCGAAAAACAGTATCCGCAGGCGTCGTGGCCAGGGGAAGTGTGGCGGCGGCGCGCTCATGCGACGCGGCGCCCGGCTCTGCAGGCCCTAGTGCGTCTGTAGGCTGGAGTCATGGGCGCCAAGAATAGCGGGTTTCGTGGGAATGTCACGGACAGCGCCAGGGCAGGCGTCGGCATCGACCCAGAGTTTTGTGGCAGCGCTCATGGCACCGAAGCAGGCACAGGGGTTTCTGGAATCGCGGGATTCCTGGCGGTGCTCACGGCAGTATCGGATTTTTCAGTTTTCGCGTGGGTAACCCACTCTTGGGTGACTGTGCTTACGTAACCCGTTCTCCTGGTGACTGTGCCAAGGTAACCCGCTTGGGGGTTACACCGCGTGATCGCAGCTTTTTGATCATCCAACCTCGCGCTCTCGTTCGGCCAGCCAATCCTCAGGACATCGCAGCCAGTCTGCTGCGGACGCATTTCGTGTCTCGGCGGCGGTTTGTGTCCCGCTGACGGGTTCGCAATGCTTTCGAAACGCAAATGAAAGAACACTGAAAGAATTCCCGGGCATCCTGATGGGCTGGAACGCAAAGGAGTGCTCATCATGCCCCGGACCCGCCTTACGCCCGTCGCCACGGCAGTGGCTGCCGCGGTGGCCGCCGGACTCGCGGCGCCATCCCCGGCCGCAGGTCAGGACCGCCTTGTTCTGGACGAAATCGTCGTCACCGCCCAGAAACGCGAGCAGGCGGTGCTGGAGGTGCCGATTACGCTGACCGCCTACAGCGGGGCCTTCCTGGACGAGATCGGCGTCGAAGATTTCGAGCGCCTGTCGGCCTTTGTGCCCGGGCTGGTGGTGCAGGAGCAGAGTCCGAACAACCCGGGCTTCGTGATCCGTGGCATCACCTCCGATTCCGGTTCCGCGCAGATTGCTCCGCGGGTCTCCATTTTCCAGGATGGTATCGACATCAGCCGCTCGCGCGGCTCGATCGTGGAGCTCTACGATCTCGAGCGCGCCGAGGTCTTGAAAGGGCCGCAGGCCACGCTGTTCGGTACGGCCGCCAGTATTGGGGCAATCAGCCTGATCTCGGCGCCGCCGACGGACAGCTTCGAGGCACAGGTCTCGGCCGGGCTGGGCAACTACAGCCAGCGGCGCACGCGCGGCTATGTTTCCGGCCCGATCGCGGGCGATGGCGCGGTCATGGGCCGCGTGGCCTGGCTGTACAACAAACGGGACGGTTTCATCGACAACGTCGCAGGCGGGCCCGCCCTGAACGGCAAGGACGTGCGCGCGATCCGCGGCTATCTCCGTTTCGAGCCGACCGATGCCCTGCAGGCCGACCTGATCTGGAACTGGCAGAAGGACACGCCGCCCGGAACGTCGTTCAAGAGCGGCATCGTGCCGCCCACCGGTGGCGACCTTGATCCGACGACCTTCGCGGAACTCGGGCCCTTCGGTGATCAGCCGAACGAGTTCCTCGGCGGCCCGCTCGGGCTCGAACGTACGGTGCGCAGTCTCACCGGGCGCATCAGCTGGGATTTCGCACCGGACTGGCAGTTCACTTCGATCACCAACTACCGGGAGTTCGACTCTCTCGAGGTGTTCGACGCGGACGGCACCCGTGCCTACTGGCTCGAGTTTGCCGAGGATGCGACCGGTGAGCAGTGGAGTCAGGAATTCCGCTTCAACTACGACGGCGGTGGCCGGTTGACCGCGTTCTTCGGTGGCACCTACTTCAGCGAGGAGGGCCAGCAGCGCGTGCCGTTCTCGACGGATGAGGGCGTTTTCCTGGTCTGTGCACCCGCCGGCGCGACGCCCGCCAGCATCGGCACGGCCTGTTTCCTGCCCGACGGCACGGTGGCCTCCGCGGCGCCGGTGCCGATCGTCTACAACGATTTCTTCGCCGATCTGGGAGAGGTCGACGCGCTCAGTTTCTATGCCGACGCCTCGTGGCAGTTCAATCCTCAATGGCGCGGCACGGTCGGCCTGCGCTATGTCAACGAGCGCAAGCGCAGCGGCTTCAGTGGTGGCGGTACGCCTGGCGTGCTGACCGGCGGTCTGCCTTTGCTGGCGCTGTTCGGTGCCGGCAATACCGGGGGCGTGCCAGTGTTCTCGGAGCGCAAGCGCTTCGACGATTTCTCGCCCCGCTTCGTGCTGGATTATGCGCCGGTCGACACCGTTCGGTTCTACGCCTCCATCGCCAAGGGGCGCCGCAGCGATGTGGTCAATGTCGGGGGTATCCCGGGGCCCGTACCGAGTTCGGTCGCCGTGGTGGACGTTCTGCCCGCCGAGATCATCTGGAGTTACGAGATCGGGGTGAAGACGGAGCTCCTGGACGGGCGGGTACGGGCGGATGCCGGCCTGTTCTACCAGGACTACGAAAACTTCCAGACCAGTGTGTTCGACGACGCCGGTCAGCTCGTGACGGTCAATGCGGGTGAGGCCACGAACCTGGGTGTCGAGGCCTCCATCACGGCCCGCCTCACCGACCAGCTAAACGTATTCGCGAACGTGGGCTGGATCGATGCCAAGTTCGACGATACGGATCAGGACGGCAACCCTGCACTGTTCGCCGGTAACCGCTTCCGCCTGCAGCCGACCTGGAGCTGGTCTGCGGGTGCGACCTGGGCGCAGCCGGTCACCGCGTCGCTCGAGTTGTTCTCGACGCTCACCTGGAACTACCGCAGCCGCGTGTTCTTCGAGGAGGAGAACGCACCGATCGCAGGTGTCGATATCTCGCAGGACAACCTGCACCTGGTGGACGCACGTATCGGCATCGGGGCCCAGGATGGCCGCTGGCAGCTCGTCGCCTCCGCGAACAACCTGTTCAACGAGAAGTACCTGATCGACGCCGGCAACACTGGCGGCCTGTTCGGCACCCCGACGCTGATTGCGGGCCCGCCGCGCTTCTACGGCGTCGAGGCCATCCTGCGTTTCGGACGCTGAGGCGCGGGTGACTCGCCGGATCACGCGGCGCGACCTCCTGCGCGGGGTCGCGCCCGCCGGTGCGCTGGCGCTTGCGCCTCCCTCGGCGCTGGCCTCTGCGGCCGAGGGTGCCTGCGCCGCGCCCAATGCCGGCCGGTTTCTGCACGGCGTGGCCAGCGGAGATCCGCTGGCGGACCGGGTAGTGCTGTGGTCGCGTGTCTCCGGCGCAAGCGGCACGCAGGGGGTCTACCGCTGGGTGCTGGCTGAGGACCCGGACTTCCGCCGTGGCGTGCGCAGTGGTCCCGTGGTCACGGGGCCGCAGCGCGACTGGACGATCAAGGTCGATGTCGGCGGGCTCCCGCCGGGGCGGTCCTGGTGGTATCGCTTCGAGAGTAAGGATCACGTCTCTCCGGTCGGCCGGACACGCAGCCTGCCGGTCGGATCGGTGGAGCGTTTCGGACTTGCCGTGTGTTCCTGCTCCAACTATCCGGCGGGTTTCTTTCACGCCTACCGCGTCATGGCCGAGCGCGATGACATCGACCTGGTCATGCATCTTGGCGACTATCTCTACGAGTACGGCCCGGAGGGATACGCTGGGGCTCAGGGGCGTGCGCTGGGGCGGGTGGTCTCGCCGCCGCATGCGCTGGTGACACTTGCCGACTACCGGGCGCGCTACGCGCAGTACCGCTCGGACCCCGACCTCCAGGCCCTGCATGCCCGCCACCCGATGATCGCCATCTGGGATGACCACGAGTCTGCCAACGACTGCTGGCGTGGCGGTGCCGAGAACCACGACCCCGACACCGAGGGTGACTGGTTCATTCGCCGGGAGGTGGCCACGCGGGCGTGGTACGAGTGGCTGCCCGTGCGCGAGCCGGCCGATCGCAGTCTGCTGGCGGCCTGGCGCAGCTTTGACGTTGGCGATCTGGTGACGCTGGCCGTGATCGAGGCGCGGCACGTCGCGCGCGACCGCCAGCTGGTGTTCGATCCGGCACGACTGGAGGAGGTCCAGGCAAGGCTCGCCGAGCCCGCCCGCAGCCTGCTCGGTACCGAGCAGATGGACTGGCTGCGCCAGCAGTGGACGGCCTCGCACGCACGCGGAGTGACCTGGCAGCTGCTTGGCAGTCCGGTGGTGATGGCGCCGCTGGCGACGCCCGACCTGGCCGAAGGACTGTCTCCTGACGATCAGGCACGGCTACCTGCCTGGCTGCGCGAGCGACTCGAAGGGACGCGGCTCGGCCTGCCCTACAACCTCGATGCCTGGGATGGCTATCCGGCCGAGCGGCAACGGCTCTACGAGCTCATGGCCCGTCATGCACGAAACCCCGTTGTGGTCAGCGGCGACAGCCATACCGCCTGGAGTATCGATCACGCGGCCGCTGGCGGGCCCGCGGGGTTGGTGGAAATCGGCGTCACGGCGGTGACCTCTCCCGGATTCGACGAGACGCTCCGCCTGCCACCGGGTCGCATGGCGCCGCTGCTGCGCGCGGCCAATCCCCACGTTCGGTTCGTTGACACCTGGCGCAAGGGCTTCGCGTTGCTGGAATTCACGCCGGAGCGGCTGACCGCGCGTCATGTGCTGCTGGATGACGTGACAGCCCGCACGTTTGAGGTTACCGAGGTGGGTGGCCTCTCTGTCAGCGCCGCTCCAGGGTGAACCCCAGCGCCGTGCCCGGAGGGAAGCCGCGGGGCGCCGGGTTTGCGCCGTTGCGCCAGGGCCTGAGGTAGGCCTCCATCGACTCGTCGTCACGCAGGTGGCGCGCCAGGAACGCGGTGATGAAGTGACGGTTCAGGTCGTTCAGGCGCTCGATGTCCCACACTGGCTCGGCGTAGTGGGCAAACTCCCGCGGGAAGGGGCGGCTGGCCAGCGGCGGTGGCGTGGGGGCGACGTTGTGCCGCGCCTGGTGGTAGGTGAGCAGCTTGACCTGATCACCACCGTGGTCCTGCTCCCACAGCCAGCGAACGCCGCCCTCGTAGCCCGAGACGGTGTCCACATCGCCGGCGACATAGAGCACCGGCGCCGTGATGCCTGCGAAGGCGCTGGGCTGCCATAGCGCGTCCACAGTGCGATTGGCCACCCCTGCGGCAGCCAGCGCGGCCGGCGCGCCCCAGGGCGCCAGTGCAACCACCGCGCGGATCCGCGCGTCGGCCTCTACGCTGTCCTCGGCGAGCTTGGCCATTGCCCCATGCGGCACGAAGGCGCCGTTGGCCACGCCGGGGGCGACGCCGGCGCCGGCGGCGACCAGCGCGCCGTAACCGCCCATCGAATAGCCGATGACGGCCGTACGTTGCGGATCGGCAAAGGCGAGGCGCTCGCCGCGATAGCGGCCCTCCAGCAGCTCGTCCATCACGAAGCGAATGTCGCGCGGACGGTGGAAGAGGGTGCTTGCGAAGTCATCACGGTCCTGGTGCGTCGAATGCGTGTGGTCGATCGCGGCGACCAGATAGCCGTGCGAGGCCAGGTGCTCGCCGAGATAGCTCATCAGCACGCGTGAGCCCGGATAGCCGTGCGACAGGATCACCAGCGGCGCCGGACCGGCGCGCTCATCGGGTACCGCATTGCGGGTCGCGGCCCCCTTGAAGCGGAACGGGCGCAAGGGGCGCGCCGGGTTGTCCGGCCCGCTGCCGAGGACATCTTCATAGACCGTGACACTGTCCGGGCAGCAGCGTGCCGGGTACCACAGCTCAACGGTGAGCTCGCGGTCATAGCGCGGCGGCTCGCCGGTCGTTTCCGCACCGTTCAATGGATCGATCTGGTCCGGGTGGGTCAGGCGAAGCGTTGTCACACCGACGTTGTGCGGACCGGGCAGGGCCAGGGCCGGGGCATCCGGACGTCGGGGCGTCGGCGGCTCCGGGTCCACCGCCTGGGCCATCCCCTGGGCCAGCAGCAACACGAGTGCGAAACCTGCCATGAGCAGGGCACGCATCAGCGGCGGTGGGCGGTGAACGATCGATTCTGCAGTACTGGTGATCATGCGCGGAAGATGCCATATCCGGTTTTACGAAAGTGTGACA
>PWZL01000002.1 GCA_003567475.1 Gammaproteobacteria bacterium
ATGAAGTTCTTCTGGCCCGTCCGGAAATTGAGCGCGGCCACCGCTACCACTCCTCGCCGAAGAGGTGCTTGCCGAGAGCCTCCAGCTTGGCCGAATGGCTGACCGTGCTGGATGCGATCCGCTTGGCCTCCCTGTCCTCGGACCACTTCAGGAACAGCTCGCAGGTCTGGCGGCGGAATTTCTTCTCGTCGAGCGCGAGCTGGCGGTCCTCGCCAGCGGGCGCGGCGACCTGCGCGCGGGGCTTGATCGCGTCGTCGACGCGCAGTCGGTGATGCGGCAGATTCTTGCCGGGCTGGCCGGTGACGACCAGGGCCTCGGGCTGCAGCCCGTGCCCCCGGCAGCCGCGGCAGAGCGTGCGCGGGTCGAAGAGGTGTATGCCGGGATGGCCGATGCCTTGCGGGCCGCACTGGCAGCGGGCGATGGCATGGTCACGGCGCAGGCGGCGGTTGCTGTCATCCGCACGACAGCAGGGGAGCTGTTTCCGCTGCTCAGCGTGCCGGGCGCGACCGCGGCGCCCATGCGCTGGGTGACGCTCGCGCTGGTGTCTGCTGCAGTCCTCGTGCTCATGCTGCTGATGTTCCTGTACTGGCGTGCGGCGGATCTGCGTCGGGCGGCAGAAATCCAGGCGGCGCAGAATGAACGCAATCAGCAGGCTATTTTGCGGCTGCTGGATGAGATGGGTTCGCTGGCTGACGGCGACCTCACCGTCCGGGCCACGGTCTCGGAGGACATTACCGGTGCGATTGCCGATTCGATCAACTATGCGATCGAGGCGCTGCGCGAGCTGGTGCTGACCATCCGGGATTCGGCGGTGCTGGTCGACGGTGCCGCCAAGCACACCGAGGCGACCGCCGGTAAGCTCGCTCAGGCGTCGGATCGGCAGTCGCGGCAGGTCACGGCAGCCTCGGAATCGATCACTCAGGTTACGCGCGCCATCGAGGAGGTCTCCGGCAATGCAGAGCGTGCCTCGGACGTTGCGCGGCATTCGGTGGATGTCGCCCACAAGGGCGGCGAGGCGGTCCGTCGTACCATTGTTGGCATGAATACCATCCGCGAGACGATCCAGGACACCTCGAAGCGCATCAAGCGTCTTGGTGAGAGTTCCCAGGAAATCGGCAATATCGTCGAACTCATCAACGACATTGCCGAGCAGACCAACATCCTGGCTCTGAACGCCTCGATTCAGGCCTCGATGGCCGGTGAAGCAGGCCGCGGATTCGCCGTGGTGGCCGATGAGGTTCAGCGGCTTGCGGAGCGCTCGGCGCATGCGACCCGGCAGATCGAAGTGTTGGTGCGTACCATTCAGTCGGACACCAACGAGGCAGTGGTGTCGATGGAGCGCAGCACCACCGATGTCGTGGGTGGCGCCCTGCTGGCCGAGAACGCCGGTGCCGCCTTGGAAGAAATTGAACAGGTGTCCAATCAGATCGCCTCGCTGGTGCAGAATATTTCCAGTAGTGCCCGCCAGCAGACCGACGCGGCGGAGGACATCACCCATAACATGACGGCACTCCGCCAGATCAGCGTCGAGACCGCGGACGGTGCCGGAGCGACCGCCAGTGAGATTGCCAAACTGGTGACGCTGGCCAGCCAGCTGCGGGCCACGGTATCGGGCTTCCGCCTGCCCGTGGGCGGGGACGAGGCCGATGCAACGCAGCAGACCAGCCGCATTTATCGCGAGATTCACGGCGAGCCGGCGGAGTTGGCCGTCGAGCCGCAGGACGAGCCCTTCGGCGAAGAGGATACGCGGGGTCATACCCCCGAGGCCGAGCCCCTGAGGAAGCGGTCGGGCTGAGGCATGAGCGTCCCTTCCTTTCCTCCTGATCCGGCGACACAGGCGGGTTCCCCGGTCGGGGACGTCGCGGCGCAGTCGCTGGAACTGGTGACCCGCGAGCTGAACAGCACCTTGGCGGAAGCCCAGCGTGCTCTCGAGGATTTCGTCCAGGGGCGTGGTCGCCAGGAGTCGCTGCAGCAGAGCCGCAGTCTGTTGCATCTGGCGCGTGGTGCCCTGCGCATCGTCGAGGTGCACGGCGCGTCTCTGGTCGCCGAGGAAATGGAGCACGTCTGCGACTATCTGCTCGGCGGAGAGGGGGGGCGGAATCGCGATGAGGCTGTCGAGGCGCTCAGCCGGGCGATGGTTCAGCTCCCGGCCTATCTCGAACGGGTGCTGTCCGGCGGGCGCGACATCGCGCTGGTCCTGTTGCCGCTGCTCAATGATCTGCGCGCGGTGCGCGGGCGGCCGCTGCTCTCGGAAGGCACCCTGCTGCTCCTCAACCTGACGCCTGATCGCCGGGCGGCGGAGGCGGCGTCGGCGAGGCCGGCGCCCGCGCCTGAAGTCGACCTGCAGAAGGTCGCCGGCCAGATGCGCCCGGCGTTTCAGCTGGCGCTGCTTGGCCTGCTCAAGTCTCAGGACCAGACCCGCAATCTCGAGCGGCTCGCGCGTGCCGCCGGTCAGATCGAGGCGGCTGCCCGAACCGATGCCGTGCGGCAGCTCTGGTGGGTTGTTGGCGGGGTACTCGAGGCATTGATCGACGGCGGTCTGGAATCGGGTGTTACGGTCAAACGCTTGTTGGGCCAGGCGGACCGTCAGATCAAGCGACTGATGGCCGAAGGGGAGGCGGCGGTTGCGGCTGATCCGCCACTTGAACTGCTGAACAATCTGCTCTATTACGTCGCGCGTGCGCGGAGCAGTGGTGCACGGGTCGAGGCCATTCGCGCCTCCTTCGCACTGTCAGAACTGTTGCCGGGTGACGATGAAGTCGCTGCGGCCCGCGAAAGTCTGTCGGGCCCGAGCGTCCGCCTGATGCAGACGGTGGCCGCGGCGATCAAGGAAGATCTTGCACGGGTCAAGGACGTGCTTGATATTCATGTCCGCACCGCGAGCGAAGACGCCTCGGTGCTGTCGCCGCAGCTGGATATGTTGAAGAAGATTGCCGACACCCTCGGGGTGCTGGGCCTCGGCGAATTGCGCGGCGATGTGTTGAACGAGATTCGCCAACTCGGCGCGTTGGTGCGCGGGGGCGAGGCAGTCAATGAGGCCACCTTGCTGTCGATTGCCGCGGCCCTGCTGCAGGTCGAAGACAGCATTGACCAGCAGCTGGTGCGCATGGCCAGTCCCGCGGCCGGTGGTACCGATCGCCCCACGGGGGAGCCTGCCGACGACGAGCATCGTGAGGTCACCGGTGCGGTGCTGCGCGAGTGTGCGGTGAATCTCGCGAGGGTCAAAGACGCGATCTCTTCGGCGCTGACGCAGTCCAGCAGCCCAGCGTTGCTGGATGAGGTGCCCGGCCTGTTTCGGGGCATCACCGCGGCCTTGCTCATGCTTGGCAAGGAACGCGCGGTGCGGGTCGTCGAGCGTATCGGCCGCGTGGTGCGTGATCGTCTGCGGCCAGGGCGGACTGATCTCGATCCCAAACAGGCAGACCGGCTGGCCGATGCGATCGTCAGCCTCGAGTATTACATGGAGACGCTCGCGGTCGGGCGAAGCGAACCCTGGTACATGCTGGACAACGCCGAATCCTGTCTTGAGGTGTTGCTCCCCGTGAGTCCGGGGCCGTCGGCGGCGCCGGCTGCCGCGACCGAGCGCGAGGATGCCAAGGCAGCGGCGGTTACCGTATCTTCCACGAAGTCCGGGGCTGAACCAGGGGCTCAACCAGGGGCTGAATCTGGGGCCATAGCGCCGGTCGAGCCGCGGATGCTGACTGACGACGAGGCGCGGCCAGACCCCGAATTGCTCGAGGTTTTCATCGAGGAGGCCAAGGAAGAACTCACGACGCTGGGCCGGCACTTTCCGGCATGGCAGGCGAATCGGACGGATACCGAGGCCTTGGTGTCTGTCAGGCGCTCGTTCCATACGCTCAAGGGCAGCGGGCGCATGGTTGGTGCTCAGCTTATCGGCGAGTTCTCGTGGAACGTCGAGAACCTGCTGAATCGCCTGATCAATGGCACGCTCGAGCTGAACGACGACATCGTGGAGTTCATCGGCGAGGCCATCGGTGTGCTCCCGCAGCTCATCGAGCAACTCGAACTGGGCATCAAGCCACGGGCGGATTTCCGCGCCCTGATGAAACAGGCTATGGCACTGGCCGGTGGCGACGTGCTGGCGGCGCGCCAGGCCCGTGAAGTTTCGCGGCCTCCGGAGCCCGCGGAAGCGCTGGCGCATGATGATGCGGCGGCACCCGTTGAGGCAGGG
>PWZL01000022.1 GCA_003567475.1 Gammaproteobacteria bacterium
CAACATTCAGATGAAGGTTGAGTTGATTGCGCCGATTGCGATGGAAGACGGGCTTCGGTTCGCCATTCGCGAAGGTGGCCGTACTGTCGGCGCCGGCGTGGTCGCCAAGATCCTCAAGTAAGGAAGATCGTCGAATGATTCAGGGCGCCGGGAGGCGCCCGGATGCCGGGAAAGCGCCGCAGGCCAGTAGCTCAATTGGCAGAGCAGCGGTCTCCAAAACCGCAGGTTGGGGGTTCGAGTCCCTCCTGGCCTGCCATCACTCCGCAGGAGCGGTGGCAGGGGCTGGCTCCGTGACCACAGGCTGATCCGATCAGATGAACGCAAAAACCGAATCCGGCGTCGATACGCTGGACAAGCTGAAACTTTTCCTGGCGGCCGGTGTGGTCGTGGGCGGGATCGTCGGGTTCTATTACCTGGAGGATCAGCCGACGGTGGTGCGGGCCCTTATCGTGCTTGCTTCGCTGGCGGTGGCTGCGGTCATCGGTTATCAGGCCACTCAAGGCAAGACGTTCTGGCGGTTCGTACAGTCGTCGCGCGTGGAAATGCGCAAGGTCGTCTGGCCGACCCGGCAGGAGACGTTGACCACGACCGGCGCGGTCATGTTGTTCGCGGCCATTCTTGCCGTGTTTTTCTGGCTGTTGGACATGTTCCTGCTGTGGGTCACCCGGTTGGCCACCGGGTTCGGAGGTTGAGCATGGCACTGCGCTGGTATGTCGTTCACGCCTATTCGAACTTCGAGCACAAGGTCAAGAAGTCACTCGAGGATCGCATCAAGCGTTTCGAGTTGCAGGATAGATTCGGCCAGATCCTCGTGCCCACCGAAGAGGTGGTGGAGATGCGCGAAGGTCAGAAGCGCAAGAGTGACCGCAAGTTCTTTCCGGGTTACGTGCTCGTGCAGATGGAGATGGATGACCAGACATGGCATCTCGTCAAGGAGACGCCGAAGGTGCTCGGATTCATCGGTGGGTCCTCCGATCGACCGGCGCCCATCACGGACCGTGAGGCCGACACCATCCTGCAGCGCGTCCAGGAGGGTGTGGACAAGCCCCGCCCGAAGGTGCTGTTCGAGCCGGGAGAAGTCGTGCGGGTGACCGACGGACCGTTCAACGACTTCAACGGGGTCGTCGAGACGGTCAACTACGAAAAGAGTCGTCTGCGGGTAGCCGTGCAGATACTCGGACGCTCCACCCCGGTGGAGCTGGAATTCGGCCAGGTGGAGAAGGCCTGACGGGCTGTTTTCACCAGCTGTTCGATCCCCGTGACGCGATCACGGGGTGGCGGGGAGCCGCAAGGCGTCATACCCATTATTCAAACCAGGAAGTTTTGACTCATGGCCAAGAAGATCACCAGCTACATCAAGCTGCAGATCCCGGCAGGTCAGGCGAACCCCAGTCCTCCGGTCGGTCCGGCGCTGGGTCAGCATGGCGTGAACATCATGGAATTCTGCAAGGCGTTCAACGCCGCCACCGATTCGATGGAGAAGGGTCTGCCCACTCCAGTCGTGATCACGGTGTACAGCGATCGCAGCTTCACGTTTGTCACCAAGACCCCGCCGGCGGCGGTGCTGCTGAAGAAAGCGCTCGGCCTCAAGTCGGGTAGCGGCACACCGAACACCAAGAAGGTCGGCAAGGTAACCCGCGAGCAGCTCGAGGACATCGCCAAGCTCAAGGAGCCTGATCTCACCGCCGCCGATCTGGATGCGGCCGTGCGGACGATCGCCGGCAGCGCCCGCAGCATGGGCATCGACGTGGAGGGTGTCTGACATGGCCAAGGTCACCAAGCGCAAGCAGCTGTTCCGCGAGAAGGTCAAGGCCGGGCACGCCTATCCGATCGAAGAGGCCTTGACTCTGGTCAAGGAGCTTGCCGGAGCGCGTTTCCGGGAATCGGTAGACGTGGCGGTCAATCTGGGTGTCGACCCGCGCAAGTCCGACCAGGTGGTGCGTGGCTCGACCGTGCTCCCGAATGGCACGGGCAAGAGCGTCCGTGTGGCCGTGTTCACCCAGGGTGCCAATGTCGAGAAGGCGACGGCGGCCGGGGCCGATATTGTCGGATTTGAGGATCTCGCCGAGCAGGTCAAGGCCGGTCAGCTCGACTTCGACGTGGTGATCGCCACCCCGGATGCCATGCGCATCGTCGGTCAGCTCGGCCAGATTCTCGGGCCACGTGGCCTGATGCCCAACCCCAAGGTCGGCACGGTGACCCCGGACGTCGAGACTGCCGTGAAAAATGCCAAGGCCGGACAGGTTCGATATCGAACCGACAAGGCCGGCATCATCCATTGCACCATCGGCAACGTAGAGTTCGATGTTGCGACGCTCAAGGGGAATCTCGATGCCTTGCTGGCCGATCTGCGGAAAATGAAACCTGCCGCGGCCAAGGGCATCTATATGCAGCGTTTGACGGTCTCTTCCACCATGGGCCCCGGCATCATGGTGGATCAGGCCAGCCTCGAGTCGAAGGCTTGAGGCGCCGCGCCGGCGGCCGCTTCGGCGTCGGTGCGTCAATGCACCTGCCTGCGGGATGCGGGTGGTGCGTGCTGGAGGATGTTGAGTCCGGTGCAGGGGTGATCCCCGTGCCGGCCATCATCGAAGACCGCAGGTGACAGTTGTCTTAATGGCCTTGAGGCCAGCCTGCGCAGATGGTGTACCCGAGCCTGCTTTCGCCTGGCCCGGTCACCGTCGGAAGGAACCGCAGGGATGCGGCTCCGGATACTTGTTGACCGTTGTTGCCAGGAGGACATCATGGCACTGAGACTCGAAGACAAGAAAGCTCTTGTCGCCGAGGTGAACGCGGTAGCGGCCACGGCTTTCTCGGCGGTGATCGCCGAGTACCGTGGTTTGACGGTTTCGCAGATGACCGACCTGCGCGCCAAGGCGCGTGCGTCGGGTGTGTATCTGCGGGTTGTCAAGAACACCCTGGCAAGAAGAGCGGTTCAGGGCACCGACTTCGAGTGTGTTCAGAGCGCCCTCAAAGGGCCGCTGGTTCTGGCGTTCTCGCAAGAGGACCCGGGTTCAGCGGCACGTCTGGTCAAGGACTTCGCCAAGGCGAACGACAAGCTGGTCACGGTCTCCGTGTCCGTGGGTGGGCAGTTGCTGCCTGCCTCGGATCTGGAGCGCCTGGCTTCCTTGCCGACGCGGGAGCAGGCCCTGGCCATATTGATGGGCGTCATGAAAGCACCGATCGAGAAGTTCGTGCGCACGCTCGCAGAACCCCATGCCAAGCTGGTGCGTACCGTTGCTGCGGTACGTGATGCGAAGCAGGCGGCCTGAACTGACCTAAACCATCCCCAGAATCCCGGCCAGGCGCCAGAGCGCCATCAGTGCCGGAACGCATAGCAGGAGTTTTTGAAATGGCAGTTTCCAAGGAAGACATTCTCGAGACCATCGCCAACATGAGCGTCATGGAGGTCGTCGACCTCATCTCCGCCATGGAGGAGAAGTTCGGTGTCTCTGCCGCCGCCCCGGTGGCCGTGGCAGCGGCGGGTGGCGCCGCCGGCGGCGAAGCCGCAGTCGAAGAGAAGACCGAGTTCGACGTCGTCATGACCAGCTTCGGCGCCAACAAGGTCGGCGTCATCAAGGCGATCCGTACGATCACCGGCCTCGGTCTGAAGGAGGCCAAGGATCTCGTCGAAGGTGCCCCGTCCACTGTCAAGGAAGGCATCTCCAAGGACGAAGCCGAGAAGATCAAGAAGGATCTCGAGGAAGCCGGCGCCAGCGTGGAGCTGAAGTAACGGTGCAGATCGCACCGGCAGGTCGGGCGGTAGCTCGACCGGCGTCGCGTGATGCCGCGGCCGGCAGGGATGCTCCCTGCCGGCCTGTCGGCGTTCGCGCAGTACCTGTGCGTGGCGACCGCGCCACGACGGACATGCACCCCGGAGGCGACAGGCCGCGCCGGGATGACATTCATCATTGCCTGAGCCGAGGGTAGTCGTAATGGCGTATTCCTTCACCGAGAAGAAGCGCATCCGCAAGGATTTCGGCAAGCGTCAGAGTATTCTGGACGTGCCGTATCTGCTGTCCACGCAGATCGAGTCCTATCGTGGTTTTCTGCAGGACCATCTGGGCGAGGACGAGCGGATCGAGATCGGTCTCCACGCGGCGTTCCGCAGCGTATTCCCGATCACCAGCTACTCGGGCAACGCGCGCCTCGAGTACGTGAGCTATCGTCTCGGTGAACCCGTGTTCGACGTCAAGGAATGCCAGCTGCGTGGCCTGACCTATGCCGCCCCGTTGCGCGTCAAGGTCCGTCTGGTGATCTTCGACAAAGAGGCCTCGGGCGCCAACAAGCCGGTCAAAGACATCCGGGAGCAGGAAGTCTACCTCGGCGAACTGCCGTTGATGACAGAGAACGGCACTTTCGTGATCAATGGCACCGAGCGTGTCATCGTCTCCCAGTTGCACCGTTCGCCAGGCGTGTTTTTCGACCACGACCGTGGCAAGACGCACTCCTCCGGCAAGTTGCTGTTCTCTGCGCGGGTGATTCCGTACCGCGGCTCATGGCTGGATTTCGAGTTCGATCCGAAAGACTGTGTGTTCGCGCGAATCGACCGTCGCCGGAAGCTGCCGGTCTCGATCATCCTGCGGGCACTCGGGTACAACGAAGAGGAAATGCTGGACATGTTCTTCGAGAAGAACGAGTTCCAGCTGAGCAAGAAGGAAATCCGTCTGCGGCTGTTCCCTGAGCGGCTGCGCGGTGAAACCGCCGCATTCGACATCAAGATCGGCCGCAAAGTCATTGTCGAGGACGGCAAGCGGATTTCCGCCAAGCATGTCCGCGAACTCCAGCAGGCCGATATCGAATATCTCGCCGTCCCGGCTGAATACCTCGTGGGCAAGATCGTTGCTCATGATGTCGCCGACAAGGAGTCCGGCGAATTGATTGCGCGGGCCAACGATGAGCTCACCGCTGAGCTGGTCGAGAATATTATCGAGGCCGGCGTGAAAGAGCTGCACACGCTCTATGTCAACGACCTCGACCGTGGGCCGTATCTCTCCAATACGCTGCGTATCGACGCCACCACCAGCCGCCTCGAGGCGCTCGTGGAAATCTACCGCATGATGCGTCCGGGCGAGCCGCCCACCAAGGAAGCGGCAGAGAACCTGTTCTTCAATCTGTTCTTCAATCCCGAGCGCTACGATCTCTCCGCGGTGGGCCGGATGAAGTTCAACCGCCGAGTCGGTCGTGACGCCGTGGACGGCCCCGGCGTGCTCTACGACGGGCGCTTTTTTGACGGGCGGGGCGAGGAGCTGTCCCGGGCGCTGCACGAAGCACACGGTGAGACTTCGGACATCATCGACGTGATCCGGACGCTCTGCGATATCCGCAACGGCAACGGTCACGTTGACGACATCGATCACCTCGGTAACCGTCGGGTGCGCAGCGTCGGCGAGATGGCAGAGAACGCCTTCCGCATCGGCCTGGTGCGCGTTGAGCGCGCAGTGAAGGAGCGGCTGACGCTGGCCGAGTCCGAGGGCTTGATGCCTCAGGAGATGATCAACGCGAAGCCGGTGGCCGCAGCGGTGAAGGAGTTTTTCGGTTCCTCGCAGCTGTCGCAGTTCATGGACCAGAACAACCCGCTGTCCGAGGTCACCCACAAGCGCAGGGTGTCAGCGCTCGGTCCGGGTGGCCTGACCCGTGAGCGTGCCGGCTTCGAAGTGCGCGATGTCCACCCGACTCATTACGGACGGGTGTGCCCTATCGAAACACCGGAAGGGCCGAACATCGGTCTGATTAATTCGCTGGCGGTCTATGCGCGCACCAACGACTACGGTTTTCTCGAGACGCCGTACCGGAAGGTTGAAAACGGCCGGGTCACCGATGCCATCGAGTACCTCTCGGCCATTGAAGAGAGCCAGTACGTCATCGCCCAGGCCAACGCCGCACTCGGCTCCAAGGGCGAGTTCACCGACGACCTGATCTCCTGCCGGCACATGAATGAGTTCACCCTCTCCACGCCGGACCGGATCCAGTACATCGATATTTCGCCCAAGCAGATCGTTTCTGTGGCCGCGTCGCTGATTCCGTTTCTCGAGCATGATGACGCCAACCGTGCGCTCATGGGCTCGAACATGCAGCGCCAGGCTGTGCCCACTCTGCGTGCCGAAGTGCCGCTCGTGGGTACGGGAATGGAACGGGCGGTCGCCATCGACTCCGGCGTCACTGTGGTTGCGCGACGCGGCGGTGTGGTCGACTCGGTCGACGCCTCGCGTATCGTGGTTCGCGTCAACGATGACGAAACCAGCGAGAACGAAGCGGGTGTCGACATCTACAACCTCACCAAATACACGCGTTCCAACCAGAACACGTGTATCAACCAGCGTCCGCTGGTAAACGCCGGTAACCGGATCGCCAAGGGTGACGTGCTGGCCGACGGCCCTTCGACGCACCTCGGCGAACTCGCGCTCGGGCAGAACCTCCTGGTCGCGTTCATGCCCTGGAACGGCTTCAACTTCGAGGACTCGATCCTCATCTCGGAGCGGGTGGTCCAGGAGGATCGTTTCACCACCATTCACATCGAGGAACTCACCTGCGTCGCGCGCGACACCAAGCTCGGGCCTGAAGATGTTTCCGCGGATATCCCGAATGTGGGCGAAAGCGCGCTGGCCAAGCTGGACGAGTCGGGTATCGCCTTTATTGGCGCTGAAGTCCGCGCGGGAGACATCCTCGTCGGCAAGGTCACGCCGAAAGGCGAGACCCAGCTGACCCCAGAGGAGAAGCTGCTGCGGGCGATTTTTGGTGAGAAGGCCTCCGATGTGAAGGACACTTCACTGCGCGTGCCCCCTGGTATGGACGGGACAGTGATCGATGTCCGGGTGTTCACGCGCGACGGGGTTGAGAAAGATGCCCGTGCCCTGTCGATCGAGCGGGCCGAGCTGGAGCAGGTCCGCAAGGATCTGGACGATCAGCTGCGTATTCTTGAAGGCGATATCTACGCACGTATTGGCAAGGTACTGCTCGGCAAGAAAGCTGCGGGAGGGCCGAACAAGCTCAAGAAGGACGAGGTCATCAAGCAGGCCTATCTCGACGAGCTCCCGCGTGACAAGTGGTTCGAAATCCGTCTGCAGAACGAAGAGGCCAACGCTCAGCTCGAGCGAGCTGCGGAGCGCCTGCGCGCGCAGCGCCAGGAGTTCGATCGCCGCTTCGACGAGAAGAAAAAGAAGATCACTGCGGGCGACGACCTCGCCCCTGGTGTGCTGAAGATGGTGAAGGTCTATCTGGCGGTGAAGCGGCGCATGCAGCCTGGCGACAAGATGGCCGGCCGTCATGGTAACAAGGGTGTGATTTCCTCGATCGTCCCTGTTGAGGATATGCCCTACACCGACGACGGTACGCCGGTCGACATCGTGCTGAATCCGTTGGGCGTGCCATCACGCATGAACATCGGGCAGGTGCTGGAGACCCATCTTGGATGGGCTGCCAAGGGCCTTGGGCTGAAAATCGGCGAGATGCTCGAGCAGCAGTCCGCAGTGAATGAACTGCGTAAGTTTCTCGATCAGATCTACAACGCGACCGGTGGTCAGCCCGCTGATCTGGACGGTCTGTCGGATGCCGAGATCGTGGAGCTCGCCGGTAACCTCACCAACGGCGTACCGATGGCCACGCCGGTGTTCGATGGCGCCAACGAGGGTGAGATCAAGGGTCTGCTCAAGCTCGCTGGGCTGCCCGACAGCGGTCAGGCTCGTCTGATCGACGGTCGGACCGGCGAACCCTTCGAGCGCGAGGTGACCGTAGGTTACATGTACATGCTGAAGCTCAACCATCTGGTTGACGACAAGATGCATGCCCGCTCCACCGGTCCGTACAGTCTGGTGACCCAGCAGCCGTTGGGTGGCAAGGCGCAGTTCGGCGGTCAGCGCTTCGGTGAGATGGAGGTGTGGGCGCTCGAGGCCTATGGCGCCTCCTACACCCTCCAGGAGATGCTCACGGTCAAGTCCGATGATGTCCAGGGGCGCACGAAGATGTACAAGAACATCGTCGATGGTACGCACCAGATGGAAGCGGGTATGCCCGAGTCCTTCAACGTGCTGGTCAAGGAAATCCGCTCGCTGGGTATCGACATCGAGCTGGAACAGACCTGACGCAGGGACGAGTTCAGTAGCACCACAGCCGCGGTTCAGCCGCCCATTGCCTAGACGCACAGGCAGGTGACAGACATGAAAGACTTGTTGAAGCTTTTCAAGCAGCAGACGCCGATCGAGGACTTCGATGCCATTCGCATCGGCCTGGCCTCGCCGGACATGATCCGCTCCTGGTCGTACGGTGAAGTCAAGAAGCCGGAGACCATCAACTACCGCACCTTCAAGCCGGAGCGGGACGGCCTGTTCTGCGCCAAGATCTTTGGTCCGATCAAGGACTATGAGTGCCTCTGAGGCAAGTACAAGCGCCTGAAGCATCGCGGCGTGGTGTGCGAGAAGTGTGGTGTCGAGGTGACTCAGACCAAGGTCCGTCGTGAACGGATGGGCCACATCGAACTGGCCTCGCCGGTGGCGCACATCTGGTTTCTCAAGTCGCTGCCATCGCGCATCGGCTTGATGCTGGACATGACCCTGCGCGAGATCGAACGGATTCTCTACTTCGAGGCATTCGTGGTCATCGAGCCGGGCATGACCCCGCTTGAGCGGGGGCAGCTGCTCTCCGATGAGGCCTATCTTGATGCGATCGAGCAGCATGGCGACGAGTTCGATGCCCGGATGGGCGCGGAAGCGGTCTATCAGTTGCTGAAGACCCTCAACCTCGAGGCCGAAGTCGCGAAGGTTCGCGATGAGATCTCGAGCACGAACTCCGATACGAAGATCAAGCGCCTGGCCAAGCGGCTCAAGCTGCTCGAATCCTTTATCGATTCCGGCAACCGGCCCGAGTGGATGGTGTTAACCGTCCTGCCCGTTCTGCCGCCAGACCTGCGACCGCTGGTGCCGCTCGATGGCGGGCGCTTCGCCACCTCCGATCTGAACGATCTTTACCGGCGTGTGATCAACCGCAATAATCGTCTGCGCCGCCTGCTCGAGCTCAACGCACCCGACATTATCGTGCGTAACGAGAAGCGCATGCTGCAGGAATCGGTCGATGCGCTGCTCGACAACGGTCGCCGTGGCCGGGCGATCACGGGCACCAACAAGCGTCCCCTGAAATCACTTGCGGACATGATCAAGGGCAAGCAGGGTCGGTTCCGCCAGAACCTGCTGGGCAAGCGCGTGGACTACTCCGGCCGTTCGGTGATCGTGGTGGGGCCGACGCTGAAGCTACACCAGTGTGGCCTGCCCAAGAAAATGGCGTTGGAACTGTTCAAGCCGTTCATCTTCTCCAAGCTGCAGTTGCGCGGAGAGGCGACCACCATCAAGGCCGCGAAGCGGCTGGTCGAGCGAGAAGGTCCGGAAGTCTGGGATATTCTGGAAGAAGTCATCCGCGAGCATCCGGTGATGCTGAACCGCGCGCCGACGCTGCATCGGCTGGGTATCCAGGCGTTCGAACCGGTGCTGATCGAAGGCAAGGCCATCCAGCTTCATCCGCTGGTCTGTACTGCCTTCAATGCCGACTTCGATGGCGATCAGATGGCCGTGCACGTTCCCCTCTCGCTGGAAGCCCAGCTCGAGGCGCGCGCGTTGATGATGGCCTCGAACAATATCCTCTCGCCGGCCAACGGTGAGCCGATCATCGTGCCCTCGCAGGACGTGGTGCTGGGTCTTTACTTCATGACTCGCAAGCGGGTGAACGCGCCCGGCGAAGGCATGATGTTCGCGGATGTCCAGGAAGTTCATCGCGCCTACGAGAACCGCGTCGTCGATCTGCAGGCCAGCATCCGGGTACGGATCCGGGATGTCGTGATGGATGACGATGGCGATTTCCAGCCGCGTCGCCGCACGGTGGAGACCACCGTAGGTCGGGCGCTGCTGTCAGAGATCCTGCCGGCAGGGCTATCCTTCGATCTGGTCAACCGGGACATGACCAAGAAGGCCATCTCTTCGGTGATCAACGCCTGCTACCGTCAGGTCGGTCTGAAGGCCACCGTGGTGTTCGCCGACCAGTTGATGTACACCGGGTTTGCCTACGCCACCCGTTCCGGTGTCTCCATCGGCGTCAATGATATGGTGGTCCCGGACGAGAAGGCGGACATCCTCGAAGATGCCGAGGAGCAGGTGAAGGAAATCCAGGAGCAGTACGCTTCGGGTATCGTCACTGACGGCGAGCGCTACAACAAGGTCGTCGACATCTGGTCGCGAACCAACGACCAGGTTGCACGCGCCATGATGGACAAGCTCGGAACAGACGAGGTCGAGGCTGCCGACGGCACCCGCGTGCGCCAGGCGTCGTTCAACTCGATCTACATGATGGCTGATTCCGGGGCGCGTGGTTCTGCCGCCCAGATCCGCCAGCTGGCCGGTATGCGCGGTCTGATGGCCAAGCCCGACGGCTCCATCATCGAGACGCCGATCACCGCCAACTTCCGCGAAGGCTTGAACGTCCTTCAGTACTTCATCTCCACCCATGGCGCGCGTAAGGGTCTGGCCGACACGGCCTTGAAGACCGCAAACTCGGGCTACCTCACGCGCCGGCTGGTCGACGTTGCGCAGGATCTGGTCGTCACCGAATTCGACTGCGGCACCGAAGAGGGGTTGCCGATGTCGCCGATCGTCGAGGGCGGCGATGTCGTCGAAGGCCTTGGCGAACGTGTGCTCGGTCGCGTGGTGGCCCGGGACGTCACGTTCCCCGGCAGCGACAAGGTGGCCGTGCCGGCCGGCACCCTGATCGACGAGAAGTGGGTGGCCCAGCTCGAGGAATGGTCGATCGATGAGGTCCTCGTGCGCTCGCCGATCACCTGTGAGACCCGGTACGGCGTGTGCTCGCAGTGCTACGGTCGTGACCTCGCGCGCGGCCACCAGATCAACCGCGGCGAAGCCGTAGGCGTCATTGCGGCGCAGTCGATCGGTGAGCCCGGCACGCAGCTGACCATGCGGACGTTCCATATCGGCGGTGCCGCGTCGCGTTCGGCCTCGGTCAGCAGTATCGAGGTGAAGTCCAAGGGCACGGCGCGCCTGCACAACATCAAGACGGTCCGCCAGGAGGAGAAAGGGCATCTGGTGGCAGTCTCCAGGTCCGGCGAGCTCGCGGTGTCCGACGAGTTCGGCCGTGAGCGTGAGCGCTACAAGGTGCCCTACGGTGCCTTCCTGACGGTCGAAGACGGTGCGGACGTGGTGCCCGGGCAGACGGTGGCGACCTGGGATCCTCACACCCATCCGATCATCAGTGAGGTCGCGGGCTATCTGAAGTTCGAGGACTTCATCGACGGTGTCACGGTGACCCAGACGGTTGACGAGATCACCGGCCTGTCGAGTATCGAGGTCCTCGATCCCAAACAGCGCGGACAGTCCGGGCGTGATCTGCGGCCGACGGCACGGCTGGTGACCGAAGATGGCAAGGAGGTGTGCTTTGGTAACACTGATATTCCTGCCGCCTACGCGCTGCCCTCCGCCGCGCTGATCAGCGTTGCCGACGGCAGCCATATCGCGGTCGGCGACGTCATCGCGCGCCTGCCTCAGGAGAGTTCGAAGACCCGTGACATCACCGGTGGTCTCCCGCGGGTGGCGGATCTGTTCGAGGCGCGCAAGCCGAAGGAACCGGCGATCCTCGCCGAGCATTCGGGCACGATCAGTTACGGCAAGGAAACCAAGGGCAAGCGTCGTCTGGTCATCACTGACGACAATGGTGAGAAGTACGAGGAGCTGATTCCGAAATGGCGGACGCTCAACGTCTTTGAGGGTGAGACGGTTGCCAGGGGTGAAGTGATCGCCGACGGTGAGCCCAATCCTCATGACATCCTGCGGCTGCAGGGCGTCGAGGCCCTGGCCAACTATCTTGTCCGCGAGATTCAGGACGTCTACCGGCTGCAGGGCGTGAAGATCAACGACAAGCACATCGAAGTGATCATTCGCCAGATGCTGCGCAAGGTCGAGATCACCGCGCCCGGGGATACCCGGTTCCTTCAGGGGGAGCAGGCGGATCGTGCGCGCCTCCTCGAAGCGAATGAGGAGGCTCTGGCCAAGGGTAAGGATCCGGCGTACGCACAGACGGTGCTGCTGGGCATCACCAAGGCGTCGCTGGCGACGGAGTCGTTCATCTCGGCCGCATCCTTCCAGGAAACCACGCGCGTCCTCACCGAGGCCGCGGTCAGGGGGCTGCAGGACGACCTGCGCGGTCTGAAGGAAAATGTCATCGTCGGTCGCCTGATTCCAGCCGGTACCGGCTATGCCCACCACGAGGAGCGGCGCCGTTCACGGGAGGATGTGCTCGCGGCCGAACTGCAGGGCCTGGAGGCGGCGGTGGCGACCAGTGGCGAGGAAGCCGCGGTGGCAGCCGACGCCGAAACGGCCAGCGGCGAGGATGGGGACGACTGAGCGTCTATTTGACAGCGGGTAGCGCTCCCCAATAGAATGCCCGGCCTTGCATCGGGGCCTGTTCGCGCACTCTGTATAGAGTGGAACAGGCCCCGATTTGTCTCGCACGACAGGGCGGGGCCCGTTGGGCCGCGCGCCTGCGATGTGCAATGGGTGGCGGCCCGGTGGCCAAGGTCCACCAAGGTCTCACGGAACAGATCGACGGATAGGAACGACATGGCCACGACGAACCAGCTGGTGCGCAAACCGCGGACCACCAAGCGTGCAAAAAGCGACGTGCCGGCTTTGCAGGGCAGTCCACAGAAGCGCGGAGTATGCACACGTGTGTATACGACCACGCCGAAAAAGCCGAACTCCGCGATGCGTAAGGTCGCCCGCGTACGCCTGACCAACGGCTATGAGGTGACGAGTTACATCGGTGGCGAGGGGCACAACCTGCAGGAGCACTCGGTGGTGCTCATCCGCGGTGGCCGCGTCAAGGATCTGCCGGGTGTGCGCTACCACACCGTGCGCGGCACGCTTGACTGCGCTGGCGTGAACGACCGCCGTCAGGGCCGCTCGAAGTACGGCGCCAAGCGCCCCAAGAGCAAGTAATTTCATCATGAACCGCGCCCAGGCCGGCACCAGGCCGTCCGGGCGCCCCGGACGGCCCTGAGCCGTCCGCCCTTGAATCGGGACCAGACCCATGTCGAGAAGAACTGCAGCGCCGAAGCGTCACATCCTGCCGGATCCCAAGTACTCCAGCGATCTGCTGGCGAAGTTCATGAACATGATCATGAACGACGGCAAGAAGTCGGTCGCCGAGAGCATCGTCTACGGCGCCATTGACCGGATCGCCGAGAAAAACGGCGCTGATGACGCCCGTGCCCTCGAGCTTCTCGAGCAGGCGTTGGACAACGTCAAGCCGTTCGTCGAGGTGAAGTCCCGACGTGTCGGTGGTGCGACCTACCAGGTCCCCGTCGAAGTCCGCCCCGCCCGGCGTCAGTCGCTGGCGATGCGCTGGGTGATCGATGCGGCTCGCAAGCGCGGTGAGAAGTCGATGGCCCATCGTCTGGCGAACGAGCTGATGGATGCTGCCGAGAACCGCGGCGCTGCTGTCAAGAAGCGCGAAGATACCCACCGCATGGCCGAGGCCAACAAGGCGTTTTCCCACTACCGCTGGTAAGGACAACGCCAAGCAGCTTATTTCGAGGACGATACCGTGCCAAGAACCACCCCCATCGAGCGCTACCGCAACATTGGCATCATGGCCCATATTGATGCCGGCAAGACGACGACGACGGAGCGCATCCTGTTCTACACCGGCGTGTCGCACAAGATTGGCGAAGTGCACGACGGCGCGGCCGTGATGGACTGGATGGAGCAGGAGCAGGAGCGTGGGATTACCATCACCTCCGCCGCGACCACCTGCTTCTGGAAGGGGATGGATCAGCAGTTTGAAGAGCACCGGATCAATATCATTGATACCCCGGGCCACGTCGATTTCACCATCGAAGTGGAGCGCAGCCTGCGTGTGCTCGATGGCGCGGTTGCTGTGTTCTGCTCAGTCGGCGGTGTTGAGCCGCAATCCGAGACCGTATGGCGCCAGGGCAACAAATACCAGGTCCCGCGCATGGCGTTCGTCAACAAGATGGACCGCGCGGGCGCCAATTTCTTCCGTGTTGTGACGCAGATACGCGAGCGCCTGGGCGCCAACCCGGTGCCCATTCAGGTGCCGATCGGTGCCGAAGAGAACTTCGAGGGCGTGGTCGACCTGGTGGTGATGAAGGCACTGTATTGGGACGACGAGACCCAGGGGATGCGTTTCGAGATGCGCGAGATTCCGGAGCATCTCCAGGCCGTTGCCCAGGAGTACCGCGAGAAGATGGTCGAGGCTGCCGCCGAAGCCAGTGAGGAACTCCTGGAGAAGTACCTCGGTGATGGCGATCTCACGGTAGAAGAGATCAAGCAGGGCCTGCGAGCCCGTACACTGGCCAACGAGATCGTGCCGGTGCTCTGCGGCACCGCCTTCAAGAACAAGGGTGTGCAGGCGATGCTCGACGCGGTGGTGGAGCTGATGCCTTCCCCGATCGACGTGCCGAGCGTGCGTGGCATCGAGGAGAACGAAGAAGAAGGGACTCGGCCGCCCAAGGACGATGCGTCTTTCTCGGCGCTCGCATTCAAGATCGCCACCGACCCGTTCGTGGGCAGCCTGACGTTCTTCCGGGTCTATTCCGGCGTCATCAACTCGGTCGACACGATTTACAACCCGGTAAAGGGCAAGAAGGAACGCGTCGGCCGAATCCTGCAGATGCACGCCAACGATCGCAAGGAAATCAAGGAAGTCCGTGCTGGCGATATCGCCGCTGCGGTCGGTCTGAAGGATGTCACCACGGGTGACACCCTGTGTGACATGAACAAGGTCATCACGCTGGAGCGCATGGAGTTTCCCGAACCTGTCATCGCCGTGGCGGTCGAGCCGAAGACCAAGAGCGACCAGGAGAAGATGGGCCTGGCGTTGTCCAAGCTCGCCAAGGAGGACCCATCGTTCCGCGTGCGCACTGATGAGGAATCGGGACAGACCATCATCGCCGGCATGGGTGAGCTGCATCTCGAGATCATCGTCGATCGCATGAAGCGTGAATTCAAGGTCGAGGCGAACGTCGGTAAGCCGCAAGTCGCCTACCGGGAGACGCTGCGCAAGGTCGTCGAGCAGGAAGGTAAGTTTGTTCGTCAGTCCGGTGGTCGTGGTCAGTACGGTCACGTCTGGCTGAAGATCGAGCCGCAGGAGGCGGGCGCCGGCTATGAGTTCGTCAACGCCATCGTCGGCGGTGTTGTTCCGAAAGAATATATTCCGGCAGTGGACAAGGGGATTCGGGAGGCCCTGGAGGGCGGGGTGATCGCCGGCTATCCGATGGTCGATATCAAGGTCACGCTGTACGACGGCTCCTACCATGATGTCGACTCGAGTGAAATGGCCTTCAAGATCGCCGGTTCCATGGGGTTCAAGGAAGGTGCGCGCAAGGCGAGCCCCGTCCTGCTCGAGCCGATCATGAAGGTCGAGGTCGTGACTCCAGAAGACTACTTCGGTGATGTCATGGGTGACCTCAACCGGCGGCGAGGACAGCCCACCGGCATGGAAGATGCACCTGCTGGCAAGGTCATTCGGGCCGAGGTGCCGCTGTCGGAAATGTTTGGTTACGCGACGGACGTGCGCTCGATGAGTCAGGGTCGTGCGACCTACACCATGGAGTTCTCGCACTACAACGAAGTCCCGAGCAACGTAGCCGAAACCGTGATCAAAAAGGCGTCCTGAACGGACCGATAGCTACACGAAGCCTGGCAATCTAGAGGTATAAGAAGGTGTCCAAGGAAAAGTTTGAGCGCAATAAGCCGCATGTGAACGTTGGGACGATTGGTCATGTTGACCATGGGAAGACGACGCTGACGGCTGCGTTGACGAAGGTGATGGCTGAGAAGTTTGGTGGTGAGGTTCGTGCTTACGACCAGATTGACAATGCGCCTGAGGAGAAGGCGCGGGGCATCACGATTGCCACGGCGCACGTTGAGTATGAGTCGGATGCGCGCCATTACGCGCATGTGGACTGTCCTGGGCACGCGGACTACGTGAAGAACATGATCACGGGTGCGGCGCAGATGGATGGAGCGATTCTGGTGGTATCGGCTGCTGATGGTCCGATGCCGCAGACGCGCGAGCATATTTTGCTGGCCCGTCAGGTGGGTGTGCCCTACATTGTGGTGTACATGAACAAGGCGGACATGGTGGATGATCCTGAGCTTCTGGAGCTGGTTGAGCTCGAGGTTCGTGATCTTCTGTCGACGTATGATTTTCCTGGTGATGACACGCCGATTGTGGTGGGTTCTGCGCTCAAGGCGTTCGAAGGCGATGCCTCGGACATCGGTGTGCCGTCGATCTACAAGCTGGTCGAGCACATGGACAGCTACATTCCTGAGCCTGAGCGCGCGATTGATGGTGCGTTTTTGATGCCGATTGAGGATGTGTTTTCGATTTCGGGTCGTGGCACGGTGGTGACGGGTCGTATTGAGCGCGGGATTGTGAAGGTGGGTGATGAGGTTGAGATCGTGGGTATCCGCGACACCTCGAAGACCACGGTCACGGGTGTGGAGATGTTCCGCAAGCTGCTTGATCAGGGTCAGGCGGGCGACAACGTGGGTGTGCTGCTGCGTGGTACGAAGCGTGATGATGTGGAGCGTGGTCAGGTTCTGGCCAAGCCTGGTTCGATCAAGCCGCACACGAATTTTGAGGCTGAGGTTTATGTGCTGACGAAGGAGGAGGGTGGACGTCATACGCCGTTCTTCAAGGGTTATCGTCCGCAGTTTTACTTCCGCACGACGGATGTGACTGGGGCGTGCGAGTTGCCTGAGGGCACCGAGATGGTGATGCCTGGGGACAACATTCAGATGAAGGTTGAGTTGATTGCGCCGATTGCGATGGAAGACGGGCTTCGGTTCGCCATTCGCGAAGGTGGCCGTACTGTCGGCGCCGGCGTGGTCGCCAAGATCCTCAAGTAA
>PWZL01000008.1 GCA_003567475.1 Gammaproteobacteria bacterium
CAAACACCGAGGGTGAGATCGAGATGCCGGCCGACCGCGACCACGGCATCCAGACCCAGCGTTCGAGCGGGCACGTCCCGAGCGTCACGGCTGGCACGGAAGATCGCCGCCAACCGCCCGTCAGGCGTACAACCGGTTCATCCGCTCCGCCAACCGGAAATCCAGCTCGCTGATCCCGCCGGCGTCGTGCGTGGTCAGGTCCACCTTTACCGTGTGATAGACGTTGCACCACTCCGGGTGATGGTTCATGGCCTCGGCCACCAGCGCAGCACTCGTCATGAAGCCGAAGGCGGCAACGAAGTCCTCGAAACGGAAGCTGCGGTGGAGCTTGCCGTCCTGCAGACTCCAGCCTTCAAGCGACTCGAGCCGGTTGGCGATCTCTGCGTCATCAAGCTTTTTCGCGGCCATAGCTGTCTGCCTCCCTCGCGGGCGTGGAAAGTGAACTCTGGAATCAGGTCAGTTGAGAACGGTGTAGCCGCGGGCGCGCAGGCAGTTTTTCACCACGCGCTGGCGTTCGCGTTCATTCGCGCTGGCCGAACTCGCCCCCCCGTAGATGGCCCCCACCCCGGCACTCTCGCCGATACTGCCACCGCGGCGCACGGCCCCCACCGCGCCGCCCACAGCGGCACCGGCCGCAGCACCACGCGCGGTGCCGCCGGCGACGTTGACCTCGCGCGAGAGCTCTTCGCATTCTGCAAGGTCGGCCGCATAGGCCTCCTCATCCACGCCGCGCAGGTCGACGATCGGCCGAGGATTGCCGGCGCAAGCGGACAGGGCCAGCAGCGCGGCGATCAGGATCAGTCGCTGGGTCACCATGGCGACAGTCTAGCCTATGGGGAGGTCCGGTCTCCAATGATCCAGGCCACGGCAGCTGTATTCATGCCACCGTAACCTGACGACGCTATACCTGAAGGCTTCATCCAGACCAGCCGGAGACTCCCCTATGCAGGCGCCAGCCGTTGTGACTTCGCCCTTGCCCCGGAACCTCTGGTGGGCCCTGGCGCTCATCGTGTTCACGGCGGGCTGCGCGGGCGATGGCTCCGAGGCGGAGTCCAGCACCCCGGGGGCCGAGCTGACTGAGCGCGCGGGCGGGTTGCCCGCCTGCAGCGATGTTGAACACCCCGAGCCTGGGAGGTGTTTTTTCGACACCTCAGGCTTCCTGACCAGCAAGCAGCCTTATGCGCCGCGCCAGACAGCCGACAGGTACGAGGCGGTCCCGGAAGGATTTCAGGTGGTGAGTCTGCAGCATGTCGCGCGACATGGCTCCAGGGGCCTGTCCAGCCCCGATGACGACGACCTGATGGCGCAGCTCTGGGCGGCGGCTCGGGATGACGGCGCCCTCACCCCGCTGGGCGAGCATCTGGGGCCGGTGCTGGACGCGATGCTCCGGGTTCATGCCGAGATCGGCTACGGAAGCATCAGCCGACTCGGGGAGGTGGAGCACGAAGACATGGCCCGGAGGCTGATTCGCCGACATCGTGCCTTTTTCGAGACATTGGCCGCTCGGGGCGACCGGATCGACGTGTACTACTCGGGGAGAACCCGGGCGGCGGAGAGCGCCGTCGCCTTCGTCCAGGGGATGATCGAGGAAATGCCCGAGCTGGCGGGACGGGTGGAGCCAGCGCAGGCGTCGATAGAGACGCTCTACTTCAACGAAGCCGAGGGACAGGAAGCGTACCGGGAATATAGCGACCAAGATCCGCGGCGACTCGCGGCGGTGGCTGCCATCGAGCAGGATCCCCGGACCAGGGCGATGGCGCGGCTCATGCTGCACCAGCTCTTCACCAGCGACTTCGTCCAGCAGCTCGCCGACGGCGCACGGGTGTTCACCGCCGCGGCGGATCCGGATGACCGTATCGAGGACGAGCTGGACGCGGCCGAGGCGTTGTTCGGACTCTACAGCATCGCGGCGGGGCTCACCGAAGAAGCCGACTTCGGCATGGGGCGTTTCCTGCACCCGGAGGCGGCCGCCTGGTTCGCCTACGTGGATGACGCCGGTTCGTTCTACGACCGGGGGCCCGGCTTCGCTGACGAGGATGTCTCCTTCGCTGGCGCGGGCGTGCTGGCTGCTGACCTGCTCGAACGAGTGGACCAGGTCGTCCAAGGGGGGCGCGCCCATCCGGTCACCCTGCGCTTCAGTCACTCTCAAGCACTGGTTCCACTGGCGGCGTGGCTGGGGATCGAGGGCGCGCATGAAGCCGTGGCCCCGGACGAACTGTTCACCTATGAGACCAATCCCTGGCGTGCCGAACTCGTCGCGCCCATGGGGGCCAATATCCTGTGGGAGGTCGTTCAGGACCGCGAAGGCACGACCCTGCTGCGCATGCTCCACAATGAAGCCCAGGTGGCGTTCTCCGAGAGCTGTCGTCCCTGGCGCACGGGGAGCACCTTCTACACGCTGGAAGAGATCCGGCGATGCTACGGTCTTCGGTAAGCGGGGCGTAAACGACGACGCCGGGCGTGAGGCCCGGCGTCGTGTGCGTGACTGGGTTCAACTTGGGCGGCCGGCGAAGGCTGCCACTGCCGAATCAAGCCTCCTCGCTGACCTCGGCGTCGACGGGACGCTCGGGCTGGTCGACCAGCTGCACCAGCGCCATCGGCGCGGCGTCGCCTGCACGGTAACCCATTTTCAGAATCCGCAGATACCCGCCGGGACGGTTCTTGTAACGGGGACCCAGCTCATTGAACAGCTTGCCGACAGCCGCGCGGTCGCGGAGCCGGTCAAAAGCCTGGCGCCGGCGCGAAACGCCGTCTTCCTTGGCCAGCGTGATCAGCGGCTCGATGACCCGTCTTAGCTCCTTGGCCTTGGGGAGCGTGGTGCGGATAGTCTCGTGCTCCACCAGCGACGCGGCCATGTTGCGATACATGGCCCTGCGGTGGGCACTGGTGCGACCGAGCGCACGGCCGGCCTTACGGTGATGCATGACGTGACACTCCTAGACAGACTCAGACCGACGAGGTGTCGGTAGCGCGCAGGCTCGCCGGCGGCCAGTTTTCGAGGCGCATGCCCAACGCCAGTCCATGGCTCTCGAGCACTTCCTTGATTTCCGTCAGCGACTTCTTCCCGAGGTTGGGCGTACGCAGCAACTCCACCTCGGTGCGCTGCACCAGATCGCCGATGTAGTTGATGTTTTCCGCCTTCAGGCAGTTTGCCGACCGGACAGTGAGCTCGAGTTCATCGACCGGGCGCAGCAGGATCGGGTCGATCTGCATGTCCAGACCGGAACCCGCACCCTCGTCCTGACCCTGGAGGTCCACGAACACGGACAGCTGGTCCTTGAGGATGCTGCCGGCGCGACGGATCGCCTCTTCGGGATCTATCGTCCCATTGGTCTCGATGTCGATGATGAGCTTGTCAAGATCGGTGCGTTGCTCGACACGCGCGGACTCGACCGTATAGCTGACGCGGCGGATCGGGCTGAACGAAGCATCGAGCTGCAGCCGGCCAATCGGGCGAGTCTGCTCTTCGAACACCGCCTGCTGGGTGGCAGGACGGTAGCCCCGGCCGCGGACGACCTTGAGTTGCATCTTCAGTTCGCCGGCCTGCGTCAGGTTAGCGATCACCAGATCCGGATTCACCACCTCGATGTCGTGATCCACCTGGATGTCCCCGGCCGTAATCGGTCCCGGACCCTTCTTGGCGAGCATGAGCTCAGCCTCGTCCCGGCCGTGCATGCGCAACGACACCTGCTTGAGGTTCAGCAGAACGTCAACCACGTCCTCCTGGACACCCTCGATGCTGGTGTACTCGTGCAGCACACCGGCAATTTCCGCCTCGACGATCGCCGCCCCCGGCATGGAAGACAGCAAAATGCGGCGCAGCGCATTGCCCAACGTGTGGCCGAACCCACGCTCGAAAGGTTCGATCGTGACACGCGCTCGCCGCTCGCCCTGAGCCTGAACGCGGACTACGCGAGGCTTCAGGAATTCCGAGACTGATTGGTACATGGGAATCACCTTCGCCTGTGGTTACTTGGAATAGAGCTCGACAACGAGATTCTCGTTGATGTCCGGCAGGATCTCGTCACGCTCGGGCAGCGCCTTGACCACACCCTGCATCTTCTCCTGATCCACCTGGACCCACTCCGGCAGCCCGACCTGCGAGGCAATCTCGAGCGCTGACTTGATTCGCATTTGCTTCTGGGCCTTTTCACGGACCGTGATGGTGTCGCCGGAAGCCACCTGGTAGGAGGGGATGTTGACCACCACGCCGTTCACGCTGATGGCCTTGTGCGACACCAGCTGCCGAGCCTCGGCCCGGGTGGCGGCGAAGCCCATGCGATAGACCATGTTATCCAACCGGCCTTCCAGTATCTGCAGCAGATTCTGGCCCGTCGAGCCCTTCTTCTGGGCCGCACGCTTGTAATAGAGCCGAAACTGACGCTCCAGTACGCCGTACATCCGCCGAAGCTTCTGTTTTTCGCGCAGCTGCAGGCCGTAATCGGACACTCGCGCACGCCGCTGTCCGGCACCGCCCGGAGGCGTCTCGAGCTTGCACTTGGATTCCAGCGGACGGACACCGCTCTTCAGGAAAAGATCTGTGCCCTCGCGACGGGCCAGCTTGCAAGTAGGACCAATATACCTTGCCATATCGTCAAACCCTGCGCTTCTTGGGGGGGCGGCAGCCATTGTGCGGAATCGGTGTCACGTCTTCGATCTCCGTGACCTTGAACCCGACCGCATTGAGTGCCCGCACTGCAGACTCACGCCCCGGACCGGGCCCCTTGACCCGCACCTCGACGTTCTTCACACCGTAATCCAGCGCCGCTGTCCCGGCCTTCTCGGCAGCCACCTGGGCGGCGAAGGGCGTGCTCTTGCGGGAGCCCCGGAATCCGCAGCCTCCGGAAGTCGCCCAGCTCAGAGTGTTCCCCTGACGGTCCGTGATGGTGATGATCGTATTGTTGAAGGACGCCTGGATGTGGGCGATCGCGTCGATCACCTGCTTCTTGACGCGCTTCTTCGTACGGGTTGCGGGCTGGGCCATCGTGTCTGTACCTGGATGTCGTAAACCGTTAGGTGGAACCGGGAAAAACCGCGGTTACTTGCGCACTGGCCGACGCGGGCCCTTGCGGGTGCGGGCGTTGGTGCGGGTGCGCTGACCGCGAACGGGCAGGCCCCGGCGATGCCGGATACCCCGGAAGCAGCCCAGATCCATCAGCCGCTTGATGTTCATCGAGACCTCTCGGCGTAGATCACCCTCCACCGCGAAGCGGGCGATCTCGTCACGCAGTTTGGCGATCTCGGGCTCGGTCAGATCCTTGACCTTGGCCGAGGGCTCGACACCGGCTTGGTCGCAGAGCTGCTTCGCACGGGTCCGCCCGACGCCGTAAATGTGCGTCAGCGCGATCACAACATGTTTCTGCAGTGGCAGGTTGATCCCAGCAATGCGGGCCATAACGCTTTTCCCTGAAGTCTTTGCTAGTAAATACAAGCGCCTGCGCGCATTCCGGGCACCGGCGACAGCCGCGTGGCGCCCAATCGAATCCAAAAAACCGCGACGAAGCCGCCCATCATACCCCGGAATCCGGGCAAATACGAGAGCCAGCCGCTGCCATTTAGCCCTGACGCTGCTTGTGGCGAGCGTCCGTGCAGATCACCCTCACCACGCCGTTGCGGCGGATGATCTTGCAGTTGCGGCAAATCCGCTTGACCGATGCCCGTACCTTCATGGCTCCATCCTCGATAGCAAAACTGGTGTCGTGACGCGGCGCTCAAAGGGCTCAGCGGGGCTGGCCCGACCGGCCGTAGCCGCGCAGATTGGCCTTCTTCATCAGGCCGTCGTACTGGTGGGACATCATGTGCGCCTGCAGCTGCGACATGAAATCCATGGTCACGATCACGATGATCAAGAGCGAAGTGCCTCCGAAGTAGAACGGCACATTGAACTCGAGAATCATGAACTCAGGCAGCAGACAAACCGCGGTGATGTAGATCGCGCCCCACATCGTCAGGCGAGTGAGCACCTTGTCGATGTAGTCAGCGGTCTGCTGACCCGGGCGGATCCCGGGAATGAACGCACCCGAGCGCTTCAGATTGTCAGCCGTCTCACGCGCATTGAACACCAGCGCCGTGTAGAAGAAACAGAAAAAGATAATCATGCTGGCATACAGCAGGATGTAGATCGGTTGACCGGGCTGCAATGTCGCGCCTGCAGCCTGCAACCAACCCATGCCTTCGGCGGTCCCGAACCAGGTCGCAATGGTGCCCGGGAACAGAATGATGCTGGAAGCGAAGATCGGCGGGATGACACCGGCCATGTTGATCTTGAACGGCAGGTGGCTGGTCTGGCCTGCATACCCCCGCCGACCTTGCTGGCGCTTGGCATAGTTGACCGCGATTCGCCGCTGGCCTCGCTCGATAAACACCACGAAGCCGAGTACGGCAAGCACCAGCACGATCAGAATCAGCGCGAACGCGGCAGCCATTTCGCCGGTGTTGACCAGCTCGAGCGTGCCGCCAATGGCGGCCGGCAATCCGGCGATGATCCCCGCCAGGATGATGATGGAAATCCCGTTGCCGATACCCCGCTCGGTGATCTGCTCACCCAGCCACATCAGGAATACCGTGCCGGTTGTGAGGGTCACCGCAGCGGTGAAAATGAAGCCTGGCCCCGAAAGCACCGTCACGCCCTGGTTCTGCAGCGCCACAGCTGCTGCCACGGACTGGAAGCTTGCCAGCAGTACTGTCCCGTAACGGGTGTATTGCATGATCTTGCGACGCCCGGACTCGCCCTCTTTCCTCAGGGCGATCAGGCTTGGCAGGATATGGCTCGCCATCTGGATGATGATGGAGGCGGAGATGTAGGGCATGATCCCCAGCGCGAAGATCGACAGTCGCTCGAGCGCCCCGCCCGAGAACATGTTGAACATCGCGAGAATGGTGCCTTCCTGCTCGGCGAACAACTGCTGCATGGCAATCGGATCCACCCCGGGAACCGGGATGAACGTGCCGATGCGATACACGATCAGCGCGCCGATGAGGAAGAACAAGCGTTGACGGAGTTCCGTCAGCTTGCCCGCCTCACCCAGCATTGCCGCCGGGTTCGCCATGCCTGTGCTCTTGGCCACGCCTGACTGCCTCGTTCAGCTGATCCGGGCGACAGCCCGGATCAGGCTTCCTCGACCGAGCCGCCGGCGGCCTCGATGGCCGCGCGCGCACCCGGGGTCACCTTGATGCCCTTGACGGTCACGGCGCGCTCGATCTTGCCGGACGCGATGACCTTGACCTTGGTCGCCTTCGCCGGCACGACATGCGCTTTCTTGAGCGCGGCCAGATCGACGATATCCAGGCCCGGCGCGGCAAGCTCGTGCAGCCGCACCTCGGCCTGCAGGTCACGCGTCGGCGAGGTGAACCCGATCTTCGGCAAGAGCCGCTGCAGCGGCATCTGGCCGCCTTCGAAACCGACTTTGTGGTATCCGCCAGAGCGAGCGTGCTGGCCCTTGACGCCACGTCCCGAGGTCTTGCCCTGGCCCGCGGAATGGCCGCGACCCAGGCGCTTCGCCACCTGCCTGGCGCCGTCAGCGGGTTTGATGTCATTGAGCTTCATGCGAGCTCCTCCACCTTCAAAAGGTAGGACACGGTGTTGATCATGCCGCGATTCTCCGGCGTGTCGGCCACCGTGACAGTCTGGTTGATCCGGCGCAGCCCAAGCCCCATCAGACAGGACTGATGATTCTTGAGTCGTCCGTATTTGCTCTTGACGAGTGTGACACGAACCTGTCCGGGTGCATTTGCCTTGACCATTTTCGTTACCCCAGGATCTCTTCGACGCTCTTACCGCGCTTGGCGGCAATCTGGCGCGGAGAGGTCATGTCGCCCAGCGCCTTGATCGTGGCGCGAACGACGTTGATCGGGTTGCGCGAGCCGTAACTCTTTGCCAGCACGTTGCGGACGCCAGCACACTCGAACACCGCGCGCATCGCACCACCGGCGATGATGCCGGTACCATCGGACGCCGGCTGCATGAACACGCGAGTCGCACCGTGGCGGCCGTTAAGCTCGTACTGCAACGTATCGTCGCGGAGCTGCACGTTGATCATGCTCTTGCGCGCGGCCTGCATGGCTTTCTGGATGGCAATGGGCACTTCTCGCGCCTTGCCGTAGCCGAAGCCCACACGCCCCTGACCGTCACCGACCACGGTCAGCGCGGTAAAACCGAACTGGCGGCCACCCTTGACCACCTTGGCGACGCGGTTGACGGCGACCAGCTTCTCGAGCATGTCGTCATTGCTGCCACCCGCGGCGGATCTTTCGACTCGTGCCATAATCTTTAATTCCCTGGAAATTCAGGCTCAGAACTTGAGGCCGGCCTCACGCGCGGCATCGGCCAGGGCCTTGATGCGGCCGTGGTAGCGAAATCCGGAGCGATCGAAAGCCACCTGCTCAATGCCGGCGGCAATAGCCTTGGTCGCAACCGCGCGACCGACAGCCACGGCGGCAGCGGCGTTACCCGTGCCCTCCAGACCCTCGCGCACGGTCGCCTGGAGAGTCGAGGCGGATGCCACCACCCGCCCAGTCGCCTCGTCAATCACCTGCGCATACATGTGGCGCGGTGTGCGGTGTACCGTGAGCCGGGGGATCCCGAGCGAACGAATCTTCACTCGAGTCCGGCGCGCACGGCGCAAACGGCTGTCATTTTTGTTCATGCGACGCTACCTGTTCGTGTCCTGGCGGAAGTGGCAAGGGCGCACCCTTACTTCTTCTTCGCCTCCTTCATCACAACGCGCTCGTCGGAATAACGCACGCCCTTGCCTTTGTAGGGCTCCGGCGGACGGTAGGCGCGAATCTCAGCGGCCACCTGGCCGACCTGCTGTTTGTCTATACCCTTGACCAGCACTTCGGTCTGGCTGGGGGTCTCGATGGTAATCCCCTCGGGCACCGGGTAGGCCACCGGGTGGGAAAACCCAAGCGTGAGGTTGAGCGTCTGCCCCTGCGCCTGCGCACGATAACCGACGCCGACCAGTTCAAGCTTGCGCTCAAAGCCGGTGGACACCCCCGTGACCATATTGCCGAGCAGCGCACGCACCGTGCCGGCGATGGCCACGTTTGACGGACGCTCGCTGCGGTTGGCGACCTGCCAAATCCCGTCCTCGCTCGTCAGCTCGACGTCAGGATGCAGCGCCATCGACAGGCTGCCTTTCGGTCCCTTGACCGCAACTGTTCCCCCATCGATGGTCAGTTCGACCCCTTTGGGCAGACTCAGTGGCTTTTTGGCTACTCTGGACATGTTCGTTTCTCTATCAAGACGGACAGACGGCGCCCGGGTGAGCGATCACCCGTTACGACACCGTACAGATGACCTCGCCACCATGGCCGCGACGGCGGGCCTCGCGGTCACTCATGACCCCCTCGGAGGTCGAGATCACCGCCACGCCTAGCCCGCCCAACACCTTGGGCAATTCACCCATCGGCCGGTAGACCCGCAGACCGGGACGACTGACCCGCTTCAGGCTGCCGATGACAGGCTGGCCGTTGTGATACTTCAGCTCGACAGTGAGGACCGGCTTGCCGTCTTCCTGCGTGGCACTGAAATCGGTGATGTAGCCTTCGTCCTTCAACACCTCCAGCACGGCGCGCTTCACACGCGAGCCGGGCATGGAGACGCTGACCTTGCGGGCCTTCTGGCCATTGCGCAGGCGAGTCAGCAGGTCGGCGATGGGGTCGGTCATGCTCATGGTCGTTTCCTGATTGTCGTGCTGGCGCCAGCGCGCACAGTCACCAGCTGGCCTTGGAGAGCCCGGGAAGTTCACCACGCATCGTCGTCTCGCGCAGCTTGTTCCGGCCCAGGCCGAACTTACGGTAGTAACCCTTCGGACGCCCGGTGATAGAGCAGCGGTTGCGCTGCCGGGTGGGACTGGCGTCACGCGGCAGCGCCTGGAGCTTGGCCACCGCGATGACGAGCTCCTCGTCGGAAGTCGCCGGGTTCTTGATCAGCGCCTTGAGTTCCTGCCGACGCGCGGCGTACTTGCTGGCGATCTTCTGCCGCTTGACTTCGCGGGCGAGCATGGATTTCTTGGCCATTGGTTACCTCTGTCCTTTCGTTCTGGCTTCAGGCCCGGAACGGGAAGCTGAAAGCTTCCAGCAGGGCGCGGCCTTCCTGATCGTTTGCCGCCGTGGTGGTGATGGTGATGTCCATGCCACGGATCTGGTCGATCTGGTCGTAATCGATCTCCGGAAAAATGATCTGCTCCCGGACACCCATGTTGTAATTTCCGCGGCCATCAAACGATTTCGCGCTCATGCCACGGAAGTCGCGTACCCGCGGTAACGCCACGGTGACGAGACGGTCGAGAAACTCATACATCCGGCCACGACGAAGGGTGACCTTGCACCCCACCGGCATGCCGTCACGGATCTTGAATCCCGCCACCGACTTGCGGGCCGGGCACACCAGCGGCTTCTGACCGGCAATCTTCGCCAGATCGGACAGCGCGTGGTCCATGACCTTGCGGTCGCCCACGGCTTCGCCCACGCCCATGTTGATCGTGATCTTGGTGATGCGCGGCACCTGCATCGGGTTCTTGATGTCCAGCTTCTCCATCAGCTGGGGCATCACGGTGTCGCGGTAATATTGCTGCAGTCTGGCCATGGCTGGACCTATCGTGGACTCAAACGTCCACCACCTCGTTGTTCGACTTGAAAAATCGCACCCGGCGCCCGTCTTCCAGGGCCTTGATACCGATGCGATCACCCTTCTGTGTGATCGGATTCCAGAGCATCACGTTGGAGCGCTGCAGAGGCATTTCCTTATCGACAATGCCCCCCTGGATGCCCTGCTGCGGGTTGGGGCGAACGTGCTTGCGCGCCACGTTGACCCCCTCCACCACCAGCCGCTCCTCCGAGAGGATGCGAAGCACCGTGCCACGGCGACCCTTGTCCTTGCCGGTGATCACGACCACTTCGTCGCCTTTCCTGATCTTGTTCATCCCGCTCTACCTCGCCCAAAGCCCCGTGCCTTAAAGCACTTCCGGCGCCAGGGAAATGATCTTCATGAAACTTCCGGTGCGCAGCTCGCGCGTCACCGGCCCGAAGATACGGGTACCGATGGGCTCGAGCTTGTTGTTCAGCAGCACCGCAGCGTTGCCGTCGAAGCGGATCAGCGAACCATCCGGTCGCCGCACGCCCTTGCGGGTCCGAACGACAACGGCGTTGTACACCTCGCCCTTCTTCACCTTACCGCGCGGGATCGCATCCTTGACGCTCACCTTGATGACGTCGCCAATACCGGCATAACGGCGCTTCGAGCCGCCCAGCACCTTGATGCACATCACCCGGCGGGCGCCGCTGTTGTCGGCCGCATCGAGTACGCTCTGCATCTGGATCATTGCTCAGTTCTCCAGCGGTTCAGCGCTCAGGCGCCCGCTCAACGATGCTGACCACCTGCCACGCCTTCCGCTTGGATAGCGGCCGGGTTTCGGCGATGGTTACCCTGTCACCCTCGCGACACTCATTGTTCTCATCATGCGCGAGCAGTTTCGTCGTGCGCCGCACAAACTTTCCGTAGACCGGGTGGCGCTCCAGGCGCTCTACCGCAACGGCAACGCTTTTCTGCATCTTCGCGCTGGTGACGCGCCCGGTGAGCATGCGCTTGCGTTTTCCGCTTTCTTCACCGGTCTTGACCGCTTCTGCGCTCATCAGCCCTCACTCCGTGTAGCGGCGACTTCCTGCTCGCGCAGGATGGTCTTGATCCGGGCGATGTTGCGCCGGACTTTTGTGAACTGGTCCGGGCGGGCCATCTGGCCGGTCGCCCGCTGCATCCGCAGGTTGAACTGCTCGCGACGGAGCTTCAGCAAGTCGTCGTTGAGTTCCGCGGCGCTCTTGCTACGCAATTCCTTTGTCGTACTCATCACATCACCTGCCTGGTGACAAACGTGGTCGCCACCGGGAGTTTCGCGGCAGCCAGGCGAAAGGCCTCGCGAGCCACATCCTCCTGAACACCTTCCATTTCGTAGAGCACCGCGCCGGGCTGCACAAGTGCCACCCAGTACTCGACGTTACCCTTACCTTTACCCTGGCGAACCTCGAGAGGTTTCTTGGTGATCGGCTTGTCCGGGAACACCCGGATCCAGATCTTGCCGCCACGCTTCACGTACCGGGTCATCGCCCGGCGCGCGGCCTCGATCTGACGGGCGGTCAGACGGCCACGCCCGACACACTTGAGACCGTACTCACCGAACGACACCTCGTTGCCCCGCTGCGCGAGACCGCGATTGCGGCCCTTGTGCTGCTTGCGGAACTTCGTTCTTTTTGGCTGCAACATGACTGAAAAACCTCAGCGCGTAGCGGGCTCGGCGGTGTCTCCGACGACCTCGGCCGTATCGTAAACCTCACCCTTGAAAATCCAGCACTTGACGCCGATGACACCGTAGGTTGTCCGGGCCTCGGCGAAGCCGTAGTCAATATCGGCACGCAAGGTGTGCAGCGGCACGCGACCCTCGCGATACCATTCGGACCGCGCAATTTCCGCGCCGTTCAGGCGACCTGACACCCGAATCTTCACGCCCTGGGCGCCGATCCGCATGGTGTTGGTCACCGCGCGCTTCATCGCACGCCGAAACATCACACGCCGCTCGAGCTGCTGGGCGATCCCTTCAGCGACCAGTTGCGCATCCATTTCCGGCTTGCGGATCTCGGTAATGTTGATGCGCACATCGTTTACCGGCAGCTTGAGCAACTGCGCGACCTCACCACGAAGCTTCTCGATGTCCTCGCCTTTCTTCCCGATCACGATACCGGGCCGAGCCGTATGGATCGTGATCTGGGCCTTTTTGGCCGGGCGCTCGATATGAATACGGCTGACGGACGCATCCTTCAGGCGCTTCTTGAGGAACTCCCGCACCTCGAAGTCCGCGTGGACATAGTCTGCGTAGTCGCCGCTGTCGGCATACCACCTGGACACCCAGTCCTTGGTGATACCGAGACGGATACCCGTAGGATGTACTTTCTGACCCATAGTCTTCTCTCTACGCCTGCGGTCCGGCGACTTCGACAGTAATATGGCTGTTGCGCTTGAGAATCCGCGCACCACGACCCTTGGCGCGAGCCCGAAAGCGCTTGTAAGTCGGCGCCTCGTTCACCTGCACCATCGACACCCGCAGCTCATCGATGTCCGCGCCCTTGTTGTGCTCGGCGTTGGCAATCGCCGACTCGAGCACCTTGCGCACGATCCCAGCCGCCTTCTTGGGACTGAAACTGAGGATCTGCAGCGCGGCGCCGACATCCTTGCCGCGTATCTGATCGGCGACCAGACGGCACTTCTGCGGCGAGATTCGCGCGTAGCGCAGCGTTGCACTGACCTGCATGACTGATACCTCGCCTTACTTCGACTTGCGGTCGCCGGAGTGACCCTTGAACGCACGAGTCACGGCAAACTCGCCGAGCTTGTGACCCACCATGTTCTCGGAGATCAGCACCGGAACATGTTGACGGCCGTTATGCACCGCAATCGTCAAACCGACCATGTCAGGCAGCACCATCGAGCGCCTCGACCACGTCTTGATGGGCCGACGGTCATTCTTCTCTGCAGCCACACGTACCTTCGCCGCCAAATGGGCGTCGATGAACGGGCCTTTTCTTACGGAACGGGGCACGTGAGATCCTCTCTGCTATCCAGTCCTGGCCGACCTTACTTACGGTGACGGCTGCGGACGATCATGTTCTGCGTACGCTTGTTGTTACGCGTACGGTAACCCTTGGTGGCCACACCCCACGGCGTGACCGGATGCTTACCCATGTTGCGACCCTCACCACCACCATGCGGGTGATCGACAGGGTTCATGGCCGTGCCGCGAACGGTCGGGCGTACACCGCGCCAGCGCTTCGCGCCGGCCTTACCGAATTTGCGAAGATTGTTCTCCGGGTTCGACACCTCGCCGAGCGTGGCGCGACATTCCACGTGAACCCTGCGCATCTCGCCGGAGGCCAGCCGCACGGTAGCGTAACTGCCTTCACGCGCGGCCAACTGGACACTCGTGCCAGCGGAGCGGGCCAGCTGGGCACCCTTGCCCGGCTTGAGCTCGACACAGTGAACCGTTGAACCCACCGGAATATTTCGCAGTGGCAGCGCATTGCCCGGGCGAATGGGCGCATCCTGACCCGACCGCAGCTCGTCGCCTGGCTTGATGCCGCGGGGAGCGACGATGTAACGCCGCTCGCCGTCGCGGTACACCAGCAGGGCGATGTGCGCGGTCCGGCTGGGATCGTACTCCAGGCGCTCCACCCTGGCGGGCACGCCGTCTTTGTTACGCCGGAAATCGATGGTCCGAAGCAAGCGCTTGTGCCCACCGCCTTTGTGGCGGGTGGTGATGCGTCCGGCGTTGTTACGCCCGCCCGTGCTCTTGCGGCCTGACACCAGGCCTGCGTGCGGCTTGCCCTTGTGCAAGTCGGGTGCAGTGACCTTGACGACGTGCCGGCGGCCCGCGGAGGTCGGATTGGCTTTCTGTACTGGCATGGCTAAATTCCCCGCAGCGCCCTTACTCGGCTTCCATGAAGTCGATATCCTGACCCTCGGCCAGGCGGACGTAGGCTTTTTTCCAGTCGGACCGACGGCCACGGAGCGCACCGAAGCGCTTCTGCTTGCCCTTGATCCGGGTCGTGGTCACCTCTTTGACACTGACCTCGAACAACATCTCGACAGCAGCCTTGATTTCGCTCTTGGTGGCATCCGGACGGACCTTGAAGACCACCTGGTTGGCGAGATCGGCGAGCACGGTACTCTTCTCCGAGACGTGCGGGCCGATGATCACCTGCATCAGGCGCTCCTGGCGTGCAACAGCGCTCATGACAACCTCTCTTCGATCAACTTGGCCGCTGGCACGGTCATCACGACCTGCGCATGCCGAGCGAGGCTCACCGGATCGAGCTCCTGCGCCGACAGCACCTCAACCCCGAGGAGATTTCGCGCCGCCAGGAAGAGTTTCTCGTCGAAGGCCTCGACCACGATAAGCCCCTGGGTCAGGCCGAAATCCTTGAGTTTCTGCACGACCAGCTTGGTCTTTGGGGCGTCCACCGCAAAGCTCTCGGTCAAGACCAGGCGCTCCTGGCGCACCAGCTCCGAGAGCATCGCGCGCAGTGCGCCGCGATACATCTTGCGATTGACCTTCTGCCCGTGGTCCCGCGGCTGCGCCGCGAACGCCCGTCCACCGCCCACCCATAACGGGCTTCGGATGGTGCCGGCGCGCGCCCGCCCGGTGCCTTTCTGGCGCCAGGGCTTGATGCCACCACCACGCACTTCGGCGCGGGTCTTCTGGGCCTTGGTGCCGGCGCGACCGCCCGCGAGGTAAGCCGTCACGACCTGATGCACCAGGGGCTCGTTGTAATCACTGCCAAAGGCGGCGTCGGACAGCTGAACCGAGCCTTCGCCTCCGGCGGCGTGCAATTTCAGTTCCATGGGAGCTCCTTACGCCTCGACCGGCTTTTTCACCGCGGGGCGCACGATCACGTGACCGCCCGGCGCGCCAGGCACGGCACCACGGATGAGCAGCAGATTGCGCTCGGTATCGACACGCACAACCCGCAGGTTCATGGCCGTGCGGCGCACGTTACCCATGTGCCCGGCCATCTTCTTGCCCTTGAAAACCCGACCGGGTGTCTGGTTCTGGCCGATGGAACCCGGCGCCCGGTGCGACAGCGAGTTACCGTGAGTGGCGTCCTGGGAGGAGAAATGATGACGCTTGATAGCGCCCGCGAAGCCCTTGCCGCGGGTGGTCCCGATCACGTCCACGAACTGCCCGTCACTGAACAGATCGACCTTCAGTTCGCCGCCAGGTGCAAGCTCGGTGGCGTCCCCATTGCCCAGGCGGAACTCCCAGAGACCCTCGCCCGGCTCGACCTTGGCCGCCGCAAACTGCCCGAGCAGTGGCTTGGTCAGCCGCTGGGGCTTGCGGGCTCCGGTGGTGATCTGGACGGCCTGGTAGCCGTCCGTATCCGCTGCGCGCACCCGCGTCACCCGGTTGGGCAATGCTTCGATCACGGTGACCGGCACAGAAGCGCCGTCATCCATGAATACGCGCGTCATGCCGCGCTTGCGGCCTACAAGACCGATGCTCATCTCTGTTCCTCTTACACCGCGCCCACTTCGATTGGTGGACGCTGGACCGGGCGGACCCGGCCAAACCCGGCAAAACGCCGGCCATGAAGGGCGTCAGGCCTGGCGGCCACCGCGGGCATGTGCCCTGGCCGCCAGGCCTGACGCCCCTGGAATACGTCCCGGCAGCCACTTGGCCGGGAAAGGGAGGCACCGACTACCGGCAAACGCTCCGGCGTGGCCTCCCGAAGTTCCGACAACCACCCGGCACTCGCGCCCGGCTTGGTCGTGGGGAGCCCGGCATTATAGCAGGGAACTCCCCCGATTCAATCGGATTTTTCAGTTCAATTTGATCTGGACATCCACGCCGGTAGGAAGCTCGAGCTTCATCAGCGCATCGACGGTTTTGTCGGTCGGGTCAACGATGTCCATCAGCCGCTTGTGGGTACGCAGCTCATACTGATCCCGCGCGTCCTTGTTGACGTGCGGCGAAATCAATACCGTGAAACGCTCCATTTTCGTCGGCAGCGGAATCGGGCCACGGACCTGAGCGCCGGTCCGCTTGGCGGTCTCGACGATCTCCCGGGCCGAGGTGTCGATCAAGCGATGATCGAAAGCCTTGAGGCGGATGCGGATATTCTGGTTCGTAGCCATTATTCGGTCCTGGAAAGTGACGCCGGCCGGCCGGACTGACCGGCCGGTGTCCCGGGCTTGGTTTACTTGAGGATCTTGGCGACCACGCCGGCGCCGACAGTACGGCCACCTTCGCGAATGGCGAACCGAAGCCCGTCTTCCATCGCAATCGGCGCAATCAACTCAACCTTCATCTGAATGTTG
>PWZL01000034.1 GCA_003567475.1 Gammaproteobacteria bacterium
ATGCACGACACGGATTCGTCGTCCAGGCGCCTGCGGCTGATCGCCCTGCCGCTGGCGGTGGTGATGGTGCTCGGCGGGGCGCTCGCCGCGCTGCTGTGGCAGCGCCTGCAGATCCCGGCAGACGCCCGGGTATTCCACGCGCCCGCTGACTGCGATCTCCACGTCGGGCCCTGCCGCGCCGAGCTGCCCGACGGGGGCTGGGTGGAACTGACGGTCGCGCCGCGCCCCATCGAGATGCTCGTGCCGCTGGAACTGTCCGTGCGCTCAGCAGGTCTGGAGATCGAGGCCGCACGTATCGATTTCGCCGGTGAGGACATGTACATGGGCTACAACCGACCGGAACTGGCTCCGGGCGAGCGGGGCTTCACCGGGCAGGGCATTCTGCCGATGTGCGTCACCGACTCGATGACCTGGCGCACCAGCGTACTCCTCGACACCCCCGAGGGCCCGATCGCCGCGGTGTTCCGCTTCAAGACCTGGCGGACCCAGCCATGAGCGCACGCCGCCAGCCGGCGCGTCTGCTCTGGCGTGTTGCCGGCCTGCTCGCCGTCGCCGTGGTCCTGGTGCTGGCCCTGTGGCGCCCCGACACCGGCCAGACACCGGGCGGCCATGCGGCCCTGCCCGTGGCCGACACACCGGGCGGCGGCGATTTCACCCTGACCGGTCCGGACGGCATCTTCGAGCTGGCCGAGCTGCGGGGCGAGGCGGTGCTCATCTATTTTGGCTACAGCTGGTGCCCGGACGCTTGCCCGATGTCGCTGGCCGTGATCGCACAGGCACTGGAGGCGCTGAGCCCGGAGGAGCAGGCGCGGACCCGCGGCCTGTTCGTCAGCATCGATCCGGCGCGCGATACGCCCGAGCGCCTCGAGGAATACGCAGCCTTCTTTCACCCGCGAATGATCGGCGTCTCCGGACAGCCTGAGGAACTGGCTGTGGCCGGTCGACACTACGGCGCGGCGTGGTACCGGGTCGAGGGCGGCACGCCCGCGGCTTACCTGATCGATCACACCTCGGCGAGCTATCTCGTCGACCCGGACGGCCGCCTGGCGGCAACTTTCCCCCACGGCACCGACGCCGCGCGCCTGGTCGAGGCCACGCGAGCGGTGCTCGGCGCCGGCACGATGGAGCCCTGAACCATGCGCAGGATAATGATCCCGATACTCACGCTCATGATCGGCGGCCCGCTGGCGGCGGCTGACACGCCCGACGAGGCGTCGGCACCGACCATGGCCGAGCGGATCAGCGTGCACGCGCCGTGGGCGCGCCTCATGCCGCCCGGCCAGCCGAACACCGCCGCCTTCATGCTGCTGGAAAACGCCAGTGAGGAGGATATTGTGCTGGTGGCCGCACGCAGCCCGGCCTCGGAGGTCGTGGAGCTGCACACCCACATCCAGGACGAGGGCATGATGCGCATGCGCGAGGTGGCACGGATCGATGTGCCCGCCGGCGGGCAGACCGAGCTTCGCCCGGGCGGGCTGCACGTCATGCTGATCGGCCTGGTCGAGCCGCTCGCACCGGCAGTCGCGGTGGCGATCACGCTCGTGTTCGCCGACGGTTCGACCCTCGAGCTACACGCCCCGACGCGCCATCCCCGGGACATGTCCGGCCGCGGACAGCACCCCCGTCAGCCGCCGGACTGAGCGCTCAGTAGCCGGCCGCCTGACCATCCTTGCGCGACTCCGAGGCGCCAATCCAGACGCCATGGCGCGCATCGCGCTCCACGGCCTGGTAGCCGCCATATGGACCCTGCGCCCAGGTCACGCGGTGACCCATCTCCAGCAGTCTGCGTACCGTCTCGTACGCGAACCCTGACTCGAGCTGCAGCTGGCCTCCGTCGGTCATCGCCAGGGCCTGACCGGTCGGCTCGGTGGAACCTGAATGGTGGATGCGCGGTGCGTCGCCCGCGGCCTGCAGGGTCATGCCGAAGTCCACCAGGTTGATCACGATCTGTGCATGGCCCTGCGGCTGCATGCCTCCGCCCATCAGCCCGAAGCTGACCCACGGCTCACCCTCCCGGGTGAGGAACGCCGGGATGATGGTGTGGAAGGGCCGCTTGCCCGGCGAGTAGGTATTCGGGTGGCCTTCACGCAGCACGAACATCTCGCCGCGGTTCTGCAGGATGAATCCGAGCCCCGGTGGGGTCATCCCCGAGCCCTTGCCGCGGTAGTTGCTCTGGATCAGCGAAACCATGTTGCCATGACGGTCGGCGATGGCGAGATTGATAGTGTCACCCTCGTTGAGCTGCGGGCGACCGGCAGCCACCGTGCTGGCTGCACGAGTCGGGTCGATCAGCGCGCGGCGTTCCTCAGCGTAGTCCTTGCTGATCAGCCAGTCGACATCGACCGCCATGAAATCGAGATCGGCGTAATGGCGCGCGCGATCCTCGAACGCCAGTTTCTTGGCCTCGGTGAACAGGTGCACATGCTCGGGTGAGCCGAAGCCGTACTCGGCGAGGTCAAAGCCTTCCAGGATATTCAGGATCTGCAGTGCTGCGATCCCCTGGCCATTCGGCGGCAGCTGCCAGACCTCCACGCCACGGTAGTTGGTAGACACCGGCTCGATCCACTCGCCGGTGTGCGAAGCCAGGTCCTCGTAGCTCAGGAAACCCCCGTGCTCGGCCATGTAGTCGGCGATGGTGCGGGCGATGTCGCCGCGGTAGAAGGCATCGCGACCCTCATCGGCGAGCTGTTGCAATGTATTGGCAATGCCGGGGTTTTTCCACAACTCGCCAGCCCGCGGCGCCCGGCCGTCGATGGTGAACTGCTCGAGGAAGCCCGGCCACTCGGCAAGCACCGGCACGGAACGCGCCCAGTACCAGGCGATGAGTTCCGGCACCGGGTGGCCGTCGCGCGCATAGGCGATGGTCGGAGCCAGAATATCGGCCATCGGCAACTCGCCAAAGCGTTCATGCAGGGCGAACCAGCCGTCGACCACCCCCGGCACGGAGACCGGTAGCGGCCCCCGCTGCGGGATGTCCTCGTAGCCGTTCTCGAGGAACCACTCCAGCGTCAGGCTTTGCGGCGAGCGCCCGGAACCGTTGTAACCGTGCAGCTGTCCGCTCTCGGCATGCCAGACGATCGCGAAGACATCTCCACCCAGGCCGTTGCCGGTGGGTTCCATGAGGGTGAGCGCGGCGTTGGCCGCAATGGCGGCGTCGATGGCATTGCCGCCCTGCTTGAGCACGTCGAGCGCGATCTGGGTGGCCAGCGGATGGGAGGTCGCCGCCATGCCATGCTGGGCGATCACCTCCGAGCGGCTTTTCAGCGGACTGCCGGTGATCCGGTCATAGCCCGCAGCCTGATCGGTGGCCAGCATCACGACGGCAAGCGCCACCACCGCAGCCAGCCCGGCCACCCCTGCATCTGCTCGCTGCATCTGCGTTCTCCCTGCCTGCATGACTCTGGATACCGCTTGAAACCCTAGCACACGCGCCTCAATGCACCTCGCGTGGCTGCTCCGGCGGCATGTTACCCGGAGGCTCGGACACCGTGGCGCCCAGGGCGGTCTCGAGCAGTTCGCGCGACAGTCCGGCCAGCATCTCCTCGCGGCCCGGCAGGATCCGCGTGCGCACGGCCAGCAGCATCGCCAGCGCCTGCAGCACATCACCGTTGCTCACGCCCGGGATATGGCGGAGTTCGCGATCGAGGGTTCCGAGCAGGACATCGAGCAGGTTGTGCACATGCACCGAGGAGGCGGTGTCGGGATGCAGCGGAAACTCGAATTCAAACTGGTTGCCGGTGGCCGTGACGGCCCGGTAGGGGAGTTTTTTCGCCATAGCAGGAGACCTCGTGCGGGCGCGAATTCATCGCCAGTATAGTGGCGATCCTGCACCAGGGCGTTCCCGACCGGCCCTGGGCCGCGGCGCGGCGCTACTGACGGCTGGGGCGCACCAGGCTGCCGACATTGAGATAAATGGCGCTGCTGCCTTCGCTGGATCGGCCGTAGCCCAGAAACACCGGCCCGAGCGGCGTGGACACGCCAAGATACACCGCACCACTATAGATGAGGTCATCAAGGGCGAAGTCCGCGCGCTGCTCCCACACGTTGCCCGCCTCGAGACTGAAGCCCAGATAAGTGGGCAAGGAAAACAGCTGCTGGGTATCGCCCATCCGGCGCATCAGCAGGCCGCGCGCCAAGAACACCTGGGGGCCGGCCAGCTGACGCTCGCCATAACCCGACAGGTTCGTCAAACCGCCGAGAAAATCCACGGCCTGCAGCGAGAGGGTATCGCTGCGGGCAGACACCGCGCGCGCGCCGGCCAACATCAGGTATCGGTCATGCGAGAACGCCCGGTTGAGCTCGAGGCGCAGCACCTGCGCCGTGCGCTCCGAGCCAAGCCAGGGCTGGTACAGCTCGACGCGCCCATCGAGCAGCAGACCGCGGGTCGGGAACGTCGCGTCATCCAGACTGTCGCGGATCAGCCCGACGGCTGTAAATCCATAATTCTCCCGCTGTCGTCCAGGGATCCCGCCCGAGCCGATGCGCTGCGACAGGCGATCCTGGCCCCGCTCCAGCTGCAGATAGCTGCGGGTGACAGGGCTCCAGTCATAGCCGAGCTCCATCCCCACCCGTCCGCGGGTCCAGCGCAGCCGGGCGAGTTCCGCGCGCTGATCCGGGACAAACAGGGGCTGGCCCAGGGCCCTGAGGGTGGCGTAGGGCTGGACGTAACGTCGCGAGGTCTCTCCGAAAGGGACCCGCCAGCCGGCCGACAGCTCGTTAAGCTCACCCAGCGCCAGGCGCAGACGCCACTCGGCACCCGGGCGAATGTCGCTGGCAAGTCGCGCCAGGGCATCGAGCTGATAGGTGCTGCCACCATCGAAATCGTCGCTCAGACGCAGGCCCAGGCGCAGGAAGCTCGGACCCCAGCTCTTGTCGTAAGGGATGACCCGGAGCACCAGCACCTCGCCATCCTGGTCAAGGCGATAACTGATGCGCTCGTAATGCCCTTCGCCATACAGCTCGCCGATCCGGCTCTCGATATCGCGTGGGTCTGCGGGTGCGCCCATCAGGGGCGCCAGACGGCTTTCAACCAGAAAAGCCGTGCGGCTGTGCGACCCGTCGACCTCGATCCGCGCGATTCGATGCGCCGGGGTCCACGCCGGCTGCAGCCGGGCCTCGAACGCGGCCAGACGCTCGGGCGTCGCGGCAAAGCGACGCAGCCGCTCGGCGGCTGTCCGGGCCGCGACCTCGCCCGGAAGCACGGTTTCCAAGGCTCGCGGGAAGTCCGCCGACCCAATGTCGCCAAGCTCAGGGCGGATCAGCACATCGCCGGCGTCGAGCCGGCCGAGCGTCTGGCGGGTCTGGCGCTCCACCATGATGGCGATCACCTGCATGGTCACCGCTGCCGGCGAATCGAGGGCCTCCTCCGGGCGCAACCCACCGCCGACGTCCACGACGATCAGCCGCTCTGCCCCCAGATCGCGGGCGACGTCGATGGGCACATTGTCCACGACGCCGCCATCGACCAGCAGCCGATCATCGATGCGGATCGGCTGAAACGCCCCTGGCACCGACATGCTGGCGCGTACGGCATCGACCAGGTCGCCCGAGCCAAGGCTGACCCGCTCGCCCGTGACCGCATCTGCAGCCACCGCACGGAAGGGAATCGGCAGGCGATCGAAGTCGTCAACAGGACCCACGTGCAGCAGCAGGTCACGCAGCAGCAGACCGAGGTTCTGACCCTGAATCAGCCCCTGCGGCGTCCGCAGCCCATCGCGACTGATGCCCACCTCGAGACTGGACGGGATCTGGGCGGCATCGGCTTTGCGCTGGGGACTGAGCTGCTCACGACCCGGCTGGTCGCGCAGCGTGGCGGCCCAGTCGATCCGCTCGAGAATCCGTTCGATATCGGCCGCGCGGTAGCCGCTGGCATACAGCGCGCCAACAATGGCGCCCATCGAGGTGCCGACCACGACGTCCACCGCGATGCCCTGCTCTTCCAGGACCTTGAGCACACCCACATGGGCGGCACCACGGGCACCGCCACCGCCCAGGACGAGGCCGATGCGCTCGTCTGCCGCGTTTGCTGGCACAGCACTGACAAGCAGGCTCAGGAGCAGGGTGATCCGCGCCGTGTATCCGACCGTCAGGGCAGGCGTCCCTGGCTTGCGGGGACGCTGGGCATGGGCAGGCTCATGACAGCACGGCACCGCTTCTGGCATGATGTCTCCAATTGTCCGGACAAATGAGCGAACCCGTTCACCCCACTGCCGGACAGCGAGACAACGATGCCCTCCACCCCACCGCAAAGTGCTCACAAGGCCCCGAGTGACATGACCCGCGTCGCGGTCACCGGTCGCTTTCAACCCTTTCATACCGATCATCTTGCACTGGTTCTCCATGCTTTGTCGCTGGCCGGGAAGGTGCTGATCGGCATCACCAACCCCGACTCTCGCTCGCTGCAGCCGGCGCCGGAAAGCGACCACCGCCATCTGCCTGCCGCCAATCCCTTCAGCTGGTTCGAACGGCTGCAATTCATCGAAGCGGCCCTCGAGCATCACGGGGTTGCACGCGCACGCTACACGCTCGCCCCCTTCCCGCTGGATGCGCCCTCAACCTGGCCTGCGTATGTTCCTGCCGGCACACCCCAACTCGTCCGGATCTTTTCGGACTGGGAGCGCGAGAAAAGTCGGCGGCTCGCTGCGGGCGGCTATCCGGTGATCGAACTGCAGGGAGAGCCCGCGCGCCGGGTCTCGGCCAGCGACCTCCGCGCCGCCATGGCGCGGGGCGATGGCACCTGGCGCACGCACGTTCCCGCCGGCACGCTGAAGATGCTCGAGGCCATCGGTGACGCTGAACTGCGCCGCCGTTGCCGCATGGCCATCAGCGGCGAGGATGGCGGATGAAAGACGATCGACTGCCGATCATCCTGGTGATTCTGGATGGCCTGGGGGACCGCGCCTGCCCGGAACTCGACGGCCGGACCCCCTGTGAAGCCGCGCGTACCCCCGTGCTCGACCGACTGACCCGCCAGGGCATGAGTGCTGTGCATGTGCCCTTCGGACCCGGACGCGCCACGTCCAGCGAATTTGCGCATTGGTCGCTGTTCGGCTTCCAGCGCATCGCCTTTCCTGGCCGTGCGGCGATCGAGGCGCTGGGGGTTGGCCAGTCGCCACCGCTCGCGACACCGTTGTTTCACCTGGCGCTGCGCGCCGGCGAACTGCGCGGCGGCGCGGTATGGCTGGGTGCACGCGCCAGCCGTGGCCGCGACGAGGGCGATGCCGCGGCCCTGTTCGAGGCGCTGGCGGGGCGCACGCGCGACGGCGTGCGCTTCGAGCTGCTGGCGCTGCGCACCGGTGAGTGCGTGCTGGTCGCCCATGGCGCAGGCACGCGTGCAGTCAGCGATACCGATGCGCTGTTCGACCACCTCCACCCGTGGATGCGGCCACGCGCGCTCGCCGAAGCTGCCGACCCGGATGCGGCACGGGCTTTCGCCCGGACGCTCGAACAGTGGCTGCTGGAGAGCCGGCAGATTCTGGTCGCCCACCCGGTCAACCGGCGTCGGCATCGCCAGGGATTACCGCCGCTGGACGTCGCGGTCACCAAGTGGGCCAGCTGGATCGACCCCGATGCGCCGTCTTTCGAGGCGCACACGGGATTACGCGGTGGCGCCGTCACCGATACCGCGCTGTACCGGGGGCTTGCACGTCTGCTGGATATGCACGCGAAAGATCGCGCCTACGACAGTCGCGACCCTGGCGGTGACATGCATGCCCGGCTGGCCATGGCCGGCGACCTGCTGGCCGATGTCGACTTCGTACACGTGCACGTCAAAGCCACTGATGAAGCCGGTCACAGCAAGCGCCCGGCCTTCAAGCAGTCCGTGATCGAGGCCCTCGATGCCGGGCTCGAACCGCTGCTGTCGCTGGCTGAAGGCGCCATCGTCGCCGTGACCGGCGATCATGCCACGCCGTCGACAGGTTCACTGCTGCACAGCGGTGACCCGACACCCTTCGTCGTGGCCGGACCGGGCGTTCGGTCAGATGCCCTCCGGGCATTCGGTGAGTGCCATGCCCTCCAGGGTGCGGGCGGACGCCTGGCGGCCGACGATGTCCTCCCCCTGCTGGCGGGGCTGTCGAACCAGCCGTTTTTTCTTGGGCATCGTCCCGGTGCACGGGAGACCATCGCACTCCCGGGTGCGCCCGAGCCCATGCCCATTCATTGACCGAGGAAGCCACCATGAGCAGCCCTGACACCCACACGCCCAACCCGATCGAAGCCGAACTTCGTCCACCGGCTCGCCTCGAGGACACCCTCGCGCGCGTCGAGCGGCTATACCGTGAAGAGGTCGCGCCACGGGAGCAGGCCCTTTCGCATCGACTCAGCGACGAACGGGCGTTTCTCGATGAGGCGGGCAAACTGCATCCGGAGATCATCGAGGCGCGCCGCGAGATCATGCGCGCCGCCGGGAAGCGCGGCGTCTACAGCCTGCACCTGCCCGAACGCCTCGGCGGGGGCGGGCTGGGTCGCGAGGACATGATCTATGTCGAAGAGAAGGTCTACGGCTATGGCGTAAAACTCAATCCGGCCATGCTGTCCTGGTCGGAGGGGGCGACACCGAGACTGCTGTACTGTCACGACCATCAGCAGGAGCAGTTCGTGGGCCCGCTGGTCCGCGGTGAGAAAACCAGCCTGCACGGCGTGACCGAGGAAGGGGCGGGCTCGAACCTGTTCGACATGAAGACCCGCGCGACCCGTCGGGGCGGCGACTGGGTGCTGAGCGGCGCCAAGGCCTACATCACCAACGCCTTCGATGCCGATATCGCGCAGGTGCTGGCCATCACCGATCCCGGGCAGGGCCGACGCTCGTTCACCTACTTCATGTTCGATACGCGTGAGTACCTGAACAAGGGTTACCGGATCGGCCGGGTGTTCCAGACCATGTTCGGCGATGGCTATACCGGCGAGATCTTCTTTGACGACATGGTGCTGCCGGAATCGGCGGTCATCGGCGAACCGGGCCAGGGCTTCGACATCGCCGTGATGTCCTTCAACTACACGCGCATGCGCCGGGCCGGGATGTGTTCTGGATGGTCGCGCTATCTCATCGAGCGCGCGTTGGAACGGGTGAAACACCGCCAGGTCGGCGGTCGTCCACTGGGTGCCAACCAGGGCATCCAGTGGATGATTGCCGACATGTACGTGGACTGGCTTCAGGCCCGCTCCCTGTCGCTCGAGGTGGCCCGCTCTATCGACACCCCCGGGCCGTGGTATCGGCTGCCGCGACCCAAAGACGAGGTGCGCAGGATCTGCGCGCTCAAGGTCAGTAACGACGAGTCGTTCTACCGGGTCGCCGACCGGGCGCTGCAGGTATTCGGCGGCGCCGGCGTGATGCGCGATACCGACATCAACAAGCTGTTCCAGATCGCCCGGAACCTGCGGATCCCCGGTGGCACCGACGAGGTCCAGCGGACCACCATCGCCGAAACGCTGGGCCTGCGTTTCGATCCGTCGAAGTCCGCGCCCGCTGCGCCGGCGGGCGACCGCGCCGGGCGCAGTTGAGCACCCTGGCATGATGAGTCCCTCCAGCCGTTCGCGAACAGCGACGGCGTCAGGCCTTCGCGCGCTGGCGAGCTGCGGGGGGTGCGCGGCGAAGGTCGACCCGGCGCTGGTGTCGGCGTTGGCGGCCACCGCGCAGCGGGCCAACCTGCCGCAGCCGGCGGTACTCTGCGGCCTGGATCCGGCCGACGATGCCGCCGTCTACCGGCTCGATGCCGAGCGTGCGCTGATCTCGACCCTCGACTTCTTTCCACCGCTGGTGGAAGATCCTGCCGACTATGGCGCGATCGCTGCGGCCAATGCGCTCAGCGACGTCTACGCCATGGGGGGCGAAGTCGCCTTCGCCCTGGTGATCGCTGGATTTCCGGCCTCACTGCCTGGGCAGCTGGTCGAGACGGTCACGGCCGCGGCGGCGGACGTGGTGGTCGGCTGCGGCGGCAGCGTCGTGGGCGGTCATTCGATCCGCTGCCAGGAGCCGGTATTCGGTCTCGCGGTGACCGGGTTCGTGCACCCGGCGCGCATCTGGCGCAAGCGCGGCGCCCGGCCGGGAGACCTGCTGATGATCTCGAAGGCGCTTGGCACCGGCCTGCTGCTCTCCGAGGGCACGCCGGAGGGCGTGGCGGCGGCCACGGCGGCCATGCGGATCACCAATCAGGCGGCCGCAGCGGCGTTGCAGGCCTTGCCCGAGCCCCCTTCAGCCGTGACTGACGTGACCGGCTACGGTCTCGTGGGCCATGCCCTGGAGATCGCACAACACTCGGCCGTGCGGCTGCGGCTCGAGGCGGCACGGCTGCCGTGGCTCGACGGCGCACGCGCCGCCGCCGAGGCGGGTGTGCGCACCAGCGCGCACGCCCGCTTGCTGGCTGCGAGTGCCGAGCATGTGAGCATTGCCGAACACGTGCCGGCCGCACTCGCGGCGCTCTGCCATGATCCCCAGACCTCGGGCGGACTGCTGGTGGCCGTGTCCGCGCAGTCCCGGGTCGCGCTCGAGGCCCAGGGCTTTGCGACCGTCGGGCGGGTCGAGCGCGGCGCCGCGGCCGTGGTCGTCAGCTGAGCCTGGCGTCGGCACGCGTCACGCCGCGGAGATCTCCGCGATCACCTCATCGGTGCTCAGCACCCGTCCCCACAGGCGGCGAAAGCTGCGCAATGTCGCTTCCTGCATCTCGTCACTGCAGGTGCCGGTGGCATCCGCGGCCAGCACCACGCCATACTGACGGTCGCAGGCCTCCATGGCCGTCATGCCGACGCAGTTGTTGGTCGAGACACCGGTGACGACGAGTTCGCTGACGCCCATCGCGCGCAGATGCGAGTCGATGCCGGTAGAGGCAAACGCCCCCATGGTCGTCTTGTTCAGCACGAGCTCCCCGGCTTGAGGCCGCAGTTCATCGACGACTTCGTGTTCGCGCTTGCCTGCGATGTTGTCGGTGGCCAGCACCAGACTGCGCAGATGTGCCGGCACGTCACGGGCATCCGGTAACTCAGCACCGTAGGTGACGTAAACCACCGGTGCAGACAGCCCGCGAAACACCCGGATCAGTCGCGCCGTATTCGGGATGACGGTGTGCTCGATACGCTCAAAGCGGTACTGTGCGTCCGCCAGACGGCCCTGGCTCGCCAGCAGGCGCCCGAGGCCATGGGCACGGCTGCCGGTGGCGTATTGCATGTCGACGACCAGCAACGCCGTGCTGGCAGGCGCCAGCGTGAAGCTCCGGGTGAATGCATCGATGTAGGTCGGTTCGGCCATCCTCGGCTCCTGTCGCGCCAGATGAAGGGTCAGGGCTCGTCGCGCGGTGGTTCGTCGGTCCGCCAATGGCGCGCCAGTTCAAGGTCATAGCTGAAGCGCCCGGCCGGATGCTGCGCGTAGGACACTTCGAACATGCCCCCCTCGTCGTCGAAGAAACGGCGCGTAATCGCCAGGGCGGGTGAGCCGGCCGCGACCTTCAGACTGTCTGCGATCGCAGGCGCGATGGCTGCGGCCTCCAGCTGGATGGTCACACGCGCGACCCGCTTGCCGGCCATCTCTTCAATGTGCTCGAAAATCTTCCTGCCGTCATGGCCGAGGCGCTGTTCGATGCCGCCGAGTTCCGGCAACAGGTACACGTCGACCCGACACAGCGGTGGCCCTCCATCAGGCGATGCGCGCAGCCCGCCAAGATGGTACCAGCGGCTGCCGGCGGGCAGTTTCAATGTGCCTGGCAACTGACCCCGCACCTGCAGGGGGCCGGACTCGGTGATGTGCAGCGGCGTGTTGGGCGGATACTGCAACAGCCCCCCGCTGGAGCGGACCGAGTGACTGTACGCCTCAGTGGGTTCGGTGGCCTGCAGCACCGTGCCGGTTCGCGGTCGTCGGCTGATCAGGCCCAGGCGCTCGAGCTGCTGCAGCGCCGCGCGCACGGTGTGTCTGCCGACGCTGAAGCGATGCGTGAGTTCGATATCGCCCGGCAGGGTATCGCCAATCTGCCAGCGGCCTGCCTTGATTTCGCCGATCAGCTCGTCGGCGATCTGGCGGTAACGTGGCAGCGCCCCACGCCGACCCTGGCGGCGCGGGCGACCCGGTTCGCCTTGGCGACGATTTGAGAAAGCTGGCTCCGACATGGTGCTGATGCTCGATTGACAGGCGCAGGCCACCACCCTAGCATTTATCCGGACAAATCGTCGATACGGAGCAGGATCATGGCAGCAAACACCCAGCAGGCGGCAGCGTTTACCGATGAGGACCTGCAGATCCTCGACAGCATCGACCGCTGGGTGGAAGGGGAGGTCAAGCCCATCGCCAGGCAGTTCGACCAGGCTGATGAATACCCCTTTGAGCTGGTCGAACAGATGAAGGCGCTCGGCCTGTTCGGCGCCACCATCGATCCCGAATACGGCGGTCTCGGACTCTCGGCCTCCGTCTATGCCCGGATCGTGGCCCGGATCGCCGAGGCCTGGATGGCGCCCACCGGCATCTTCAATTCCCACCTGATCATGGCCGCCGCGGTGCAGCGTCACGGCACCGAAGCCCAGAAACAGAAGTGGCTGCCCCGGTTTGCGACAGGCGAACTGCGCGGCGGTATCGGACTCACCGAACCCAATGCCGGGACCGACCTCCAGGGCATCCGCACCGTCGCGCGCCGCGATGACCACCACTATGTGCTCGACGGCACCAAGACCTGGATCACCAACGGTGTGCACGGCAGCTGTTTCGCGATTCTCACCAAGACCGACCCGCAGGCCACGCCGGCCCACAAGGGCATGAGCCTGTTCCTCGTCGAGAAGGGCGAGGGCTTCAGCATCGGCAAGAAGCTGAAGAAGCTCGGCTATCGCGCCATCGACAGTGCCGAGCTGGTGTTCGAGAGCTGCCGCGTACCCGCCGATCAGCTGATCGGCGAACAGGAAGGCCGCGGCTTTCAGCATGCCGTCGGCGGTCTGGAGCTCGGCCGGATCAACATCGCGGCGCGCGGCGTCGGGCTGGCGAGCGCCGCCTTCAAGGATGCGCTGCGCTACAGCCAGGAACGCAAGACCTTCGGCAAGCCCATCTGCCAGCACCAGGCCATCCAGCTGAAGCTCGCAGAGATGGCCACGCGTCTGGAGGCCTCGAAGCTCCTGGTCGAGCAGGCCGCACGCAAGTACGACACCGGCGAGCGCTGTGATCTCGAGGCCGGCATGGCCAAGCTGCACGCCTCCGAGGCCGCCGTGGCCAACTCCATGGACGCCATGCGCATCTTCGGCGGCTACAGCTACTCGACCGAATATGATGTGGAGCGCTACTTCCGCGATTCACCGCTGATGTGCATCGGTGAGGGGACCAATGAGATGCAGCGCATCATCATCGCCCGCCAGCTGGTCGAGAGGCATCCTGCATGAACCGGCCCCTCGAGGGCGTCCGTATCCTGACTCTGGAGCAATTCGGCGCCGGGCCGTATGGGTCGATGCTGCTGGCCGACCTCGGGGCCGATGTCATCAAGGTGGAGAATCCGTTCACCGGCGGCGACCCCTCACGAGCCATGGGTCCGCATTTTCTCGGTGAACATGACGGCCATTACTTCCAGACGTTCAGCCTCAACAAACGCAGCGTCGGCATCAACCTGAAATGCCCCGAGGGCCGGGAAGCCTTTCACGCACTGGTGCGCACCGCCGATGCCGTACTGAACAACTTCCGCGGCGACCAGGCCGAGAAACTGGGCCTGGACTACGCAGCCCTCGGACCGGTGAACGAGCGGATCGTCTGCGCACACATCTCCGCCTATGGCCGGGACAACGATCGCAGGAGCTGGCCGGGTTACGATTACCTGATGCAGGCGGAAACCGGCTGGATGCAGCTCACCGGCGAGCCTGGTGCGCCCCCCGCCCGCTGCGGTTTGTCGATCGTGGATTTCATGACCGGCACCACCGCGGCGCTGGCACTGGTGTCGGCGCTGCTCGGGGTCGCACGCAGTGGGCGGGGACAGGACGTCGATGTCTCGCTGTTCGACGTGGCGCTGCACCAGCTCTCCTATCCGGGCAACTGGTATCTCAACGAAGGCACGCGCACCGAGCGGCTGCCGCGCAGCGCCCATCCGTCGGCGGTGCCGGTGCAGCTGTTCGCCACCAGTGACGCCTGGGTCTTCGTCATGTGCATGACCCAGAAGTTCTGGCAGCTGCTGATCGACGAGCTCGGCCGTCCCGATCTGGGGCAAGACCCGCGCTTCAAGGATCCCCATAACCGCCGCGAGCACATGGATGCCCTGACGCCCCTCCTGGACGCCGAGTTCGCCCGCGACAGTACCGACAACTGGCTGAAACGTCTCTGTCATCTGCTGCCCGCAGCACCCGTCTACGACATCGCCCACGCGCTGGACAATCCCTTTGTCCACCAGATCGGTATGGTGCGCCAGGTCCCGCACCCACAAAAGCAGGATTTCCGTACGCTGGCCAATCCGATCAAGCTGTCGGGCAACCGCCTGCCCTCCAGGGTCTGCTCGGCCCTGGCCGCCGACACCGAGACGCTGCTGCGCGAAGCCGGACTCGACGAAGCGGCCATGGTGCGCCTTGGCAAGGCCGGCGCCATCAAGCGCTGAGGCACCGCGACGTCACTGAACCGATCGACGATGAGGAGTGACCCTGAATGAAGCTGGAAGGCTTGCGAGTACTTGATCTGTCGCTGTTTCTGCCGGGGCCTCACCTGACGATGATGATGGCCGATCACGGCGCCGATGTGATCAAGCTCGAGCCGCCCGGCGAGGGCGATCCCGGCCGTGGTATCGGTCTGGGAGAACACGGCCATACCGTGTTTTTCCGCAATGCCAACCGCGGCAAGCGCAGCATCAGCCTGAATCTCAAGACTGAAGCCGGGCGCGAGGCGCTGCTGCGCATCGCCGCTGAAGTGGACGTGTTGATCGAGGCGTTTCGCCCCGGCGTGGCCGCACGTCTGGGCTTCGATTACGACACCGTGGCGGCGCGTCACCCAGGCATCATCTACTGCTCGATCGCGGCATTCGGACAGACCGGTCCGTACCGTGATCGCCCGGCCCATGACCTGGCCTGCGAGGCGATGGCCGGCGTGGTCAGTGTCAACCTCGGCAACGATGACCAGCCGGCGATGCCGCATGTGCCGGCCGCTGACATGGCCGCTTCACTGATGTCACTGTCAGGCATCCTGATGGCGCTGTATCGGCGCGATCGCACCGGCCAGGGCGACCACCTGGACATCAGCATGCATGACAGCATCCTCGCCTGGACCCCCAATGTGCTCGGCCCGGTGTTCGTCGAAAAACGGCCACCGGTCCCGAAGCATGAGCGTACCTGGGGGGGCGCGGCGTTCTACCGGATCTACCGCACGGCCGATCAGCGACACGTGGTGCTGGGCGGCCAGGAAGGGAAATTCGTGCGTAACCTGCTCAACGCCCTCGAGCGACCCGACCTCGTCGAGCTGTGCGACCGCGGCCCGGGGCCGCACCAGCATCCTGTCGTCGAGTTCCTGCAGCAGGTCTTCGCCACCCGCACCCAGGCCGAGTGGGTCGAGTGGTTCGCGGGGCGCGACATCTGTTTCGCGCCGGTGAAAGACCTGCGCGAGGCGTTTGATGACCCGCAGGTCGCGGCACGCGACATGCGCCTGGTCGACGACCAGGGCCAGGAGCACATTGGCATCCCGATTCGTTTTCGCAACGAGCCCGGCAAGGTCGACTTCGCCCTGCCGACGCTCGGCGAACATACGCGTGAGGTGCTGGAGGAGTTCGGTTACGCCACCGCCGAGATCGAGGCGCTGCGTGCGGCGGGCGCCCTGGCGTAGCTGCGCACGACGCCCACAGGGCCGTTAACAGCCAGTGATCGTGCGGCTCGACGCAGCCCGCGCGAGGGGCGTCCGGCCGACGTACACCAGGCTGCCTGTGGGCAGCCGCCACCACTGGCCTTGATAACGCCAGTCCGCTGGTGTCTATCGACGAGCCCTCAACCCGTCAGCGGATTGCGCCACTTCACGGCGGAGAATCGCGGTCGCCTGCGCGTTCTCGGCGGTCACCTCGGCGATGTTGTCAAGGTTGAGGACGCGGGGTTTGCCGGCGGCCAGGCCATCGGACGTACCCGTGACTGAACTCAACGGCCTTGAATGCGCGCGGCGCCCGCCGCGCGGATGATCCCCGAGGCGACGTATCCGGCAGTGCTGCCGTGGACGCCGGACGTACGCTACTGAGCCCCGGAATCCAGAGACGTCAACACCTGCAGAAAATGGCGCGCCCGACTGGATTCGAACCAGTGACCTTTGGCTTCGGAGGCCAACACTCTATCCAACTGAGCTACGGGCGCGAGGTGTCGGGGTGGCAGGCACGGTCGTATTGAACACGACCCACCGACGGATCGAGGATGATACCCGCCCGACGGCGCAGGTGTCTATCGACCAGCTGCGCTAAGCTTGGGCCGTCCTCACCCGCGAAGGAGAGTCCGTCGATGCGCTGGCCCCTGATTGCACTGTGTGCAGCCCTGCTCACACTGATGCCGCCGATGTCGTCCTCGACAGCGGCCGACGAGATCCCACCCGGTGCCCTGCACCTGAAGCGACAGACACTGCTGGTCGCCGATCTCGAGCGATCGCTCGAGATCTACCGCGACATCCTGGGGTTCACGGTCGCCCGGATCACCGAATCATCGCCTGACTCGTACTCCTATCCCGTGTTCAATGTTCCCGCCGCCGCAACGCTGCGCTTCGCCACCCTCGACAGCGATACCGAGGGTCGACAGTTCGCACTGACCGAAGTCCGGGGTGCGACACTGCCCCGGCCGGACCCTGACGCCATCCGCACCAGCACACCGGTCATCCAGGTTCGTGACTTCGACGCCGTACTGGCGGCCCTGCGCGACGCCGGCCTCGAGATCGTCGAG
>PWZL01000100.1 GCA_003567475.1 Gammaproteobacteria bacterium
ATCCATCGTCGGGAGGGGAGTCCCTTGACGCCGCAGGGCGACTTCCAACTCGGCATATGCAACAGGGAAAGACGGGTCGGGATACACGACGGTCAGATTCTCGGCCAGCCGCTCCACGGCGCGCAATTCGCGTTGGGGATGAGAGGATAAACGGGTGCCGGCGTGCAGCTCACAGATGACGAAGACAGAGGCGAAGATAAGCGTATCCGCCAACCGTTCGAGAGCCGCCGTGGCAGGTCCAATACCGTGCCGGCCCTCGCGCAGGAGGTCAATGCAGAATGTCGACAAACATTGCGGTCAGGTCTACGTTTCGATGACGGGGGACAAAGCCGGCGAGTCTGCGCGGCTGCGAACGATGGTTTCCGTCTGTTCCAGTGTCTCATCCGACAGCAGACAACGAGGAAGAGCTTCCAGAAGGCTTCTTGCCGTGCGTGCCGGTCGCAGCCGGCGCTTGATGACCTTGCTGAAGGACTCCTCGCCGCGCTTCTCCGCACTCAACAATTCGTAAGCGGACATATCTATCGTGATCGTCTTAACTGCCATCGGAAGACCTCCCTTCTTGGTGCACACACTTAGAATACACTTGCTCTGTTCCGTTTGTCAACGCATAAATCGAAACAGGGATGAGGACATGACCTCCAGTCAGTCCGCAAAACAGGGTGTGTGGCGCGTGTCGGATTCAAATTGCCCTCGTTGACTGTTCGATGTTCTATGTTCAAAGTAGACAATCTATTGTTTAGTTGCCGAGCGTAAGGGCCTAAGGTCTATGGTCTATGGTCTTCAATCTGCGTTGTCGATCATATCCCATGAGGTCGGACAGACACGAAAACCAACCATTCCTTTCATGATTTTGTCGCATTCCGCTCCCAAACCCGGCGAAGTTTGAAAAAATGACATTGAACGATCGCTTGTGGCCTGATATCATCTCTCTTGAAGCAACCGAGCGAAGCGAAGGTTACCCTTGGCCATGCGTCCTGTCGATCATGTTCTTGATCGTTACGTGAACGATTCCATAACTACAACCATTAGTGTCCCAAGGGATATGATCGGACGGTTCCCTGCCTTATGGACGATTCCTTTACCGAACAAGGAGATGGCGTTGCGGTCGTTTCGCCGGGTGTTGGAACTCGGCGCGAACCGGGAGAAGCGCACATGAAGACGCGACGAAAGCGTGTTGTCGACTCGCGACCGGCAGTGTCCGCGAAGCGGGTGCCGTCCTCGGACGCGCCGGCCATTCTCGCCGACGATTCCCCGCTGGCCGTCCATTTGCCGAACTCGCAACCGACCCAGTCCACAACGCTGGCACACCATCGGGAATTCGAGCTTCACCTGGTGAAACGCGGCGTCGGCGCATACTTCATCCGCGACCGTCGTGTTCCATTCCGAAAAAACACGCTGGTCATGATTCCCGCGAACCTGACCCACCGCTTCGCGCCCGATCCGGGCACGAGGGTGGAGAAGTATACGCTGATCTTCTGCCCCCAGCGTTGCAGGCGGATGTCGGCGGCGATTCGGCGCGCGGCCGCCAGCCCCACGGCGTTGGCCTTGAGCGAACGCGAGATGACCGACATCGAGATGGTCCTTGGGTCGATGGCCGCCGAGTGCGCCGCGCGCAAACCGTATCGGTCGGACGCGCTGGCCCTGCAGTTGCGCCTGCTGTTTCTGCTGATCCGGCGTGCGACCGCGGGGCAGACCGCCGCTCGCGGGAGCGAGGACAAGCCCTCCCATGCGTTGGTCACCTGGTGCGCGACCGCGATCGAGAAGCGGTTCGCGGAGCAACTTACGCTACGGGAGTTGGCCCGGGAGTCGGGCTATTCGCAGTACCACCTGGCACACCTGTTCAAGCGGGTCACGGGATTGAGCGTGAAGCAGTACATTCTGCAGCGCCGGATCGCCGAGGCCCGCCGCATCCTGCTCGAACAAAACGGTCTGACCGTGGACGCGGTCGCCAGGCAAGTCGGCTTTTCGGACTTCGCGCTGTTCAACCGGTGCTTCAAGCGAATGACCGGCGTGTCGCCAACCCTGTACCGCAAGATTTCACACCTTGAGCGCAATGATTGATATGGCCTCCGGGGGCGGAATCCGGCATAATGAAACGCAGTCACGAATTGGACGGATTATCATTCGGGGAAAGGAAGAAGACGGTGAAGGACAACCGGAAACCGGCCGTTGACGGCGGCGTACCCGTCCGCTCGGCCCCCTGGCCCAAGCGTTGCCTGTTTGGAATGGAAGAGAAGCAGGCGGTGATCGGCTTGTTCGATCGCGCGATCGAATCGGGCGAGGCGTTCGGCTACAACGGACCGGAAGAGGAGGCCTATTGCGCCGAGTTTTCGGCGTTTCTGGGCGGCGGTTTCGCTGACGCGGTCAACTCGGGCACGACGGCGGTCCATGTCGCATTGCGTGCGCTGGAAATCGAACCCTTTTCCGAAGTCATCGTGCCGCCCGTCACCGACCCGGGAGGGGTCATGCCGGTGCCATTGATGGGGTGCATCCCCGTGCCGGCCGACACGGCGCCGGGATCGTACAACACCGATGCCGAGCGGATCGCGGCCCGTATGACGCCGCGAACGCGGGCCATTCTCGTGGCGCACATCGCCGGGATCCCCTGCGACATGGATGCGATCCTCGAACTGGCCCGCTCGCGCGGCCTGCCCGTCGTCGAGGATTGCGCCCAGGCGCACGGCGCCGTGTACCGCGGGCGACCGGTCGGCACGCTGGGCGACATCGCCGCCTTCTCCACCATGTTCGGGAAACACCATGCCACCGGCGGACAGGGTGGGATCGTCTTTACGCGCGACGAGCAACGCTACCATAAGGTTCGCTGGATGTCCGACCGCGGCAAGCCATTCGGGCTTCCGGCCGGCAGCGGCAACGTGGTGGCGGCGCTGAACCTGAACAGCGATGAACTGGCCTGCGCCATCGGGCGCGTTCAGCTCCGCAAGCTTCCCGATGTCCTCACCCGGCGGCGCCGGTTCGCCGCCTTGTTGGCCCGGGCCTGCCGGGAACTCGAAACGGTGCGGGTGGTCGAAGCACCGCCCGACTGCGAGAACGCCTGCTGGTTCATCTTCCTGCGGCTCGATACCGCCAAGCTCCGTTGCGACAAGCGGACATTCGTCGCGGCGGTCAAGGCCGAAGGGATTCCCTGCGACGCGAGCTATCTGCACACGCCGGCCATCGACGACTGGTGTCGCCGGCGCCGGGTCTTCGGGACAAGCGGCTTTCCCTGGACGGACGCGAACTACACGGGCGATGCCGGGACCGTCTATGAACTGCCGAATGCGCTCGCAGCCGACGCCGGGCATTTCCGCTTGAGCATTCACGAGAACTGCGGCGAGACGGAGGTGGCCGATACCGTGGCCGCTTTCGCCAAGGTCGAGCGCGCCTTTCTCAGCCGCCCCCGCGCTTGCCCGCCGGCCGCGCCAGGCGCCATGGTGGCGGACCGTTCCACAAGAACACAACGCGAGCCTCGCGAAAGCATGGATACAGCATGAAAACAACTCCATCCTTCCGTTCTGTCTCCTCAACCTCCAAACTGGCCACCCTCGGAGGATCCCCGGCGATCACGGCCGAACCGGGTGACCTCTTCGCCTGGCCCATCGTCACGGACGAGGATATTGCCGCCGTCACGGATGTGCTCCGCAACCGGTCGATGTCCGGCACCGAACTCACCAAGGCGTTCGAGCGGGAATGGGCTGCCTATAACGGCACGGCCTACGCGCTCGGCTGCTGCAACGGTACGGCTGCCCTGCTGGCTGCGATGTGGGCCTGCGGTGTCGGAGCGGGCGACGAGGTCATCTGCCCCGGCCTGACCTACTGGGCGAGCGCCCTGCCGGCGCTGCAGCTCGGCGCGACGGTGAACGTGATATCGGCTGAAGGAACGGTCATTGAGGTGGCGATTCCGTACCATCTCGTGGCCGCAACGAAGGCGGCGGATCAGTCTCAG
>PWZL01000070.1 GCA_003567475.1 Gammaproteobacteria bacterium
TGGGGCGCTACCTGCTGCGGATCGCCGGCCCCAACGAGTTTCGCATGGTGACCGTCATCATGCTCACTGGCGGCGGGCTCTCGGCGTTCATGAACAACATCGGCGTCGCGGCGTTGATGCTGCCGGTGGTGATGGATCTCGCGCGGCGAACACGAATCGCGCCTTCGCGACTGCTGATGCCGATGGCGTTCTCGACGCTGCTTGGTGGTCTGACGACCCAGGTGGGCACGCCACCCAACCTGCTGGTCAGCGCCGCGCTGGAAGACGCCGGTTTCGAGCCGTTCGGACTGTTTGATTTCACGCCCGTGGGCGGCGTGGCGTTGATCGCGGGCACCTTGTTCGTCGCCCTGATCGGCCGGTTCCTGCTGCCACACATCAAGCCCGACCCGGAGTCCAGGCGGCGAAGCCAGCGTAACCTGCGCACGCAATACGGATTGCAGGCACGCACATTCAATATCCAGATCCCCAAGGACTCCGTCCTCGTCGGTCGGACCATGGGACAGAGCCGAATCGGCTCGGCGGCCGGCCTGATCGTGCTCGCGCTGGTGCGCGGCGGGCGCACCGAGACGCTGCCCAGCCGTCAGACGGTCCTGCGCGCGGGTGACCGGCTGCTGGTGCAGGGCCGGCTGGACCGCTTCAACGACTTCCGGCGCTGGTCGGAACTGGTCATCGAACGTGAAGCACCGGTGCTGCAGGCGCTGATGTCCGAGCAGGTGGAGCTGGTCGAAGTCACCGTCGCCGAGGGCTCAGCCCTGGCCGAAGAACTCCTGCACCACAGTGATTTCCGCCGGCGCTACAACGCCAACGTGCTGGCGATCCGCCGACGCGACCTGGTCCGGCGGGTCAATCTCTCGTATGTGCCGCTGCGCCCTGGCGATGTGCTGCTCATCCAGTGCGCCACCGACACCCTGCAGACGCTGCGCAGTTCACCCGACTTCACCGACGCGCGGGAAGTGTCCGAAGCTGAGCTGCGTGAGATCTACCGGCTGCAGGAGCGCGTGTTCGTTGCACGCGTCCCTCAGGACTCCGAGCTCGCCGGGGACACGCTGGCCCGCAGCCGACTGGGCGATGCCTTCGATTTCCGCATGCTGGCGCTGTTTCGCGAGGGCGAACTCGTCATCATGCCCGACCCGGACCAGCCCTTGCGCGGCGGCGATCTCCTGCTGATCCAGGGCCGGCCCGATGATGTCGAGATCCTCCGCGGGCTGCAGGGCCTGAACGCCGAGCAGACCACCGTCCCGGTGCTCGGGGAGTTTCAGTCGGATCGCCTGGCCATGCTGGAAACAACGCTTGATCCACGCTCGAGCCTGGTGGGCAAGCCGATCCAGGACGTCAACTTCCGTGAGCGCCACGGACTCGAACTGGTGGGTATCTGGCGCAACGGTACCGCGATCCGCTCGAACCTCGATCAACTCCGCCTGCAACTGGGCGATGCCCTGCTGCTGCTCGGACCGCGTCAGCGCCTGCAGATGCTTGAGCGCGACCCGGATTTCCTGGTCCTGACCGCGAGCGGCGGCACCATCGATGCACGACGCGCGCCCCTGGCCGCAGGGATCATGCTCGCCGTCGTGGCCATGACCCTGAGCGGCTGGATGCCGATCTACATTTCCGCGGTCACCGGCGCGGCGCTGATGGTCCTGACCGGCTGCCTGCGGATGGACCAGGCGTACCGCGCGATCGAATGGCGCGCCATCTTTCTGATCGCAGGCATGTTGCCGCTGGGTGCAGCCATGCAGCAGACCGGCGCGGATGCCTACCTTGGCGAACTGCTGCTGGAGGCGCTGGGTGGGCTTGGGCCCTGGCCGGTGATCGGCGGGCTGTACGTGGCGACTGCCGTCGGAACGCTGGTGATGCCGGTGCCGGCGCTGGTGGTGCTGATGTCGCCCATCGTGCTGTCGGTGAGCGCAGCTCTTGGCGTTTCGCCCTATCCCGGCATGATGGCGGTGGCCATGGCCGCGGCGAGCTTCATGAGCCCGATCTCGCACCCGGCGAACGTGCTGGTGATGGGCCCGGGGGGCTATCGGTTCATCGATTACATCAAGATGGGCGTGCCGGTCGCGCTGGTGGTGATGGTGGCTACCTTCCTGGTGCTGCCCATCTTCTGGCCGCTGACGCCAGCCTGAGGCTCAGCCACGACGGGTGGCAAGCTCGGGGTCGAAATAGTTCTGCGCCAGGCACTCGTGCACTTCGCCGAGCCCTTCGAGCACTTCGACGATATACGCGTGCAGCGTATCGGCCTGGACGTTGCGCAGGGGCTGCTCCTGGAGATGACGCTGCAGACGGGTGACCACGCGCAGCGGATCGGTGTTGTTCGGTAACCGGGAGAGCTGGAAGTCGAGATGCCCGAGGCAGCTGTACACCGCCCGTGGGAACTCGTCATCGAGCATCAGGAATTCGACCACCGCGTCACTGTGGACCCGTACGCGCTTCTTCAGACGATACATCTGATAGCCGGTCAGCGACTTCAGCACGCTCATCCACTGGATGTTCTCGTAGGGCTTGAGCGACTCGGCCTCCTTGTCGATCAGCAGTGAACTCGAGCGCACGTCGACGATACGACAGGTCATGTCCGCACGCTCGAGGTAGCGCCCGGCACTCAGGAAGCGGAAGCCCATGCCGCGGATCATCGTGCCTTCCAGGATACCCGTGAATGCCTGGGCCGCTTCGATCACATACTGCAGGTGCTGATGTCGTTCACGCCGGGCCAGCCCTCCCTTGAGGTGGTCCCGGGCATAGAGGTGCAGGTCGTTGACGTGCTCCCAGAGCTCGCGGGGAATCATGTCACGCACCGTGCGGGCGTTCTCCCGGGCCAGCGCGATACTCGAAACAATGGAACAGGGGTTGTCGTAATCGCCGACAAGAAATGCGATCACGCCGCGTTCACCGTACTTGCGGCCACTGGCCTCGAAGGCTTCGGTGGCCTCGACGATACGGATCAGCGGTGCCCAGCCGGTGGTCACCCCACCCGGAAGATCCAGCACCAGGTTGGCGTTGACCTGAATCATGCGCGCGGTGTTCTCTGCGCGCTCCATGTAGCGCGCCAGCCAGTAGAGGTTTTCGGCGACCCGCGAGAGCATGTCAGTCGCTCCCCACGATCCAGGTATCCTTGCTCCCGCCGCCCTGCGAGGAGTTGACGACCAGCGACCCCTTGCGCATGGCAACACGGGTCAGCCCGCCCATGGTCACGTGCACCCGATCGCTGGAGAGAATGAACGGTCGCAGATCCACATGGCGTGGCTCGATGCGGTTGTGGATCTCGGTCGGCACGGTGGACAGTGACAGCGTCGGCTGGGCGATGTAATTGCGGGGCTGGCGGCGGATCAACGCCGCAAACGCCTCTCTTTCGGCCTGTGTGGACGCCGGCCCGATCAGCATGCCGTAACCGCCCGATTCGTTGGCCGGCTTGACCACCAGCTCGCCCAGGTGCTCCAGCACATAGCGCCGCGAGTCTGCATCAGCACACAGCCAGGACGGCACGTTCGGCAGCAACGGCTCCTCACCGAGGTAAAAGCGGATCATGTCGGGCACGAAGGTATACACCAGCTTGTCGTCCGCCACGCCCGCACCTGGTGCATTGGCCAGCGCCACATTTCCCGCCTGCCAGGCACGCATCAGCCCGGGTACGCCAAGCATCGAATCCGGATCGAAGACCTCCGGATCGAGGAACATGTCGTCGACGCGGCGGTAGATGACATCGACCCGTGTCAAGCCCTCCACGGTGCGCGCATAGACGCAGTCGTCTTCTGACACCAGAAGGTCACGACCCTCCACCAGCTCGCAGCCCATCTGCTGGGCGAGGTAGGCGTGCTCGAAGTAGGCGGAGTTGTATATCCCCGGCGTGAGCACGACGACTTCCGGATACTCGGAGGGACGCGGCGAGAGTGCCGCGAGGGTGTCGAAGAGTTGCGAGGGATAGTCATCCACCGGCTGGATTGCGATCTTCTCGAACAGCTCGGGAAAGACCCGCTTGATGACCTTGCGGTTCTCCAGCATGTAGGACACCCCGGAGGGAACCCGCAGATTGTCCTCCAGCACGTAGACCGTGCCATCGGCCGCACGGACGAGATCCGAACCGCAGACATGCGCCCAGATCCCCAGCGGGGGCGAAACACCCTGGCACTGCGCACGGTAGTTGGCCGAATTTTCAAGGTAGGCGCCCGGAAACTTCCCCGCCTGGACGATCTCGCGATCGTGGTAGACGTCGTCGATGAAGGCATTCAGTGCCCGCACCCGCTGGACCAGACCCCGCTCGATCCGCCGCCACTCCCGCAGTGCGATCACCCGCGGAATGATATCCAGGGGCCAGGCACGGTCGATCGAGCCCTCTTCCTGGTGATACACCGTGAAAGTGATCCCCATCGCCTTGATGGCGAGATCAGCCGCCCCCTGGCGCAACGCCAGCTCATCGGCATCGAACCCGGCCAGTGTTTTCAGCAGACGCCCCGCGCCGGGACGCGCACGACCGTCAGGCCGAACCAGTTCGTCCCATTGTCCTTCGACCGGATACGTTTGCCACTGTGTGCGCATGTGATTGAAGTTACCAGAGCCGCCAGCAGCGCGCATCTGCTCGGTTAAGGCGTCAGTAGCTCAGCCAGTGGCTCGGTCCGCCCGTTCCGACCGCAGCCAGTGCCTGGCGAGGTCTGCCGGCAGCGCCCGCCAGTACGTCATGAACAAACTGCAGCTTCTCCAGCCCCCTGGCAGACAGCACGAACGGGTAGAGATCCGGATGACCCATGCAGCGGTTCAATTCGTTGAGACCGACAGTCAGTTCCATCCATGCCGAGAACCATCGCTGCAGGCCGCCTGCCTCGTTTCGACCGGTCAGTGTCATGGGCAGCAGGCCCAGTTGGGCGGCTGACTCCAGCGTGTCGACCATGTGCAGATAATGCGAAAAGGTCTCCGCCCAGTCCTCCCAGGGGTGCGCCGAGGCGTAGGCACTGATGAAGTGTGCCGTCCAGTCCGCTGCCGGCCCGTTCGCGTAGTAACGCTTGAGCGCCTCGCTGTAGTCTTCCCGCTCGTCGCCGAACAGCGCCCGGAAGCCCTGCAGCGTCTCGGAGTCCTGCACCAGCAACAGCCAGTAGTAATGGCCGATCTCATGGCGAAAATGACCCAGCAACGTGCGATAGCGCTCGGCCATCGAGCGGCGCATCTCCTCGCGCACCACATCGTCAGCCTCTGCGATATTGATCGTGATCAACCCATGATTGTGTCCGGTGAGCACCCGCGAGGTCTCGCCCAGCTGATCGCTGAATTCCTGCCAGGGTTCGGCGTCGGCCATGAAGGCGAAGCCAAGGCCCTTGTCCGGATCATCGAACTTCGAGATCACCGGCAACTCCAGGGCGTTCAGGCCATAGATCAAACGACGTTTCGCCGACTCGATCTTGGCCCAGTACCGCCGATACTGGGGCCGGCTCAGATCGGGGATCACCTGATTGAGGCGACAGGCCTGGCAGAAGGCGTGGTCATCCTCCACCGGCGTCATCCAGTTGCAGACCTCCTCATGCGCATAGTTGCGACATCGGTAAAACATCCGCCCATCGAGATCCGGATGCAGCGCCCGCCAGCCATGCGCGTCATCGCCCTCGATGGCCACCAGCGCGCCAATCTCCGGCACGAAACCGGTAGGCCGGCCGCAGGCCATGCACCGGTCATTGTCGAAGAACAGCCGGTTTCCGCAGGTACAGGTAAAAACGCGCATCCCATTCCGATCCGCAATGCAGTTCAAACCAGTATACGCCGGTACGGCAAGGAGACGCCTGCCCCATTCCTCAGCCGCCTGAGGGGGCGAGATCGTAGAGCAGTGGCAGGGCGATCGAGAGCGCAAGCCACACCAGCAGCTGCAGTGGCACACCCACCCGGAAGAAGTCCGTAAACCGGTAGCCGCCGGCTGAGAGCACGAGAAGGTTGGTCTGATAGCCCATGGGTGTCAGGTAGCTCATGTTCGAGGCGAACAGCACCGCAAGCACGAACGGCTCCGGGTCGACCCCGAGCTCCCGGGCAATCGCGATGGCGATGGGGACGCCGAGCACTGCAGCGGCATTGTTCGTCACCAGCTCGGTCAGCAGGGCCCACAACAACATCAGCCCCGCCAGCACCAGCCAGACCGGCAGATCGCCGACCGAAAACACGAACAGCTGGGCCAGATACTCCGTGGCACCCGTGACGAACAGCGACTGGCCCAACGCCAGTGCCGCGACGATCACGATGATCAGCTTACGGTCCAAGGCTTCGCGCAGCTGTTCCCAGTTCAGGCACCGGGTCGCCAGCAGCGCGGCGACACCGCAAAGTGCCCCAAGCGCAATCGGCAGTACGCCGAAAGCAGCCAGGACAACCACCGCCGTGACGATGGCCAGTGAGGTGCGCGCACGGTCGGTCTGCGGCAGGTCGGTCTGGCCGTCGAGCACCAGCAGGCGGCCTGTCCCCTGGAGATCGCTGATATGACGGCGGGTGCCCTGGACGAGGATGACATCGCCGGCACGCAGCACCGTATCCACACCCGCGTCCGCACGCACGGTCGCCTCGATCTGGGTTCGCGGGCGATGCACCGCCAGCGGCAGGAGCCGATAGCGCTCGAAGAAGTCGCTGCCCTCCAGCCGCTGTCCGTCGAGCGGCGAGCCCGGGCGGACCACGACTTCCGCCAGTCGCTGGCCGCTGGCCTCGAGCGTGGCCCCCTGGGAAATGCGCTGACCATAGCTGGGCCCGCCGAACAACGGCAGTTGCAGCAGACGTTCATACTCTTTGAGGTTCTCAGGCGTATCCAGCACATAGATGCGGTCGCCCGCTTGCAGCCGTATGTTGGGGAGGCGCGCGAGGCGCAGCGACTGGCCGCGTTCGATCCGCTCAACCCGCATCCGATTGTCCGTGCGGGCGAGCACCTCCATCAGCGTACGGCCCGCCGGATAGCTGTCGTCCGCCACCTGGAACATGGCGCGGAAAGCCCGCGGCGAGGTATCGGGCATCGGCGGCGTGCGCTCGGGCACCAGGCGCGGTGCAATCAACCACAGAAACAGCACGCCCACCGTTCCGGCGATCACCGCCGGCAGAAAGAAGTCGAACATCTGGAACTCTCGCATGCCGAGATCAGCGGCAATGCCGACCACCAGCAGGTTCGTCGAGGTCCCGATCGTCGTGGCCATACCGCCGATGATCGTGGCGTAGCCTACCGGCATCAGCACGCCGGAAGGCGACACGCCGGTGCGCAGACAGACCGTCACCAGAATCGGCAGCAGCATGGCCACCAGCGGCGTGTTGTTGAGGAACATGCTCAACGTCGCCGCCAGCACCAGCGTGGCGAGGAAACACAGGCGTGGCGAACGCGTCCAGTTCCGCGCGAGCGCCTGGGCCAGCGGCTGCAGCGCGCCTGTGGCCTCGAGGCCCTTGGCACAGATCAGCAGGGCGATGATGGTGATCAGGGCCGTGTTGCCGAACCCGGCGAGGAAGTCGCTGGTCGCGATGCGCTCACCGCGGAACTCGTAGGGAAACAGTTCGAAGCCCACCACGAGCAACAGCAACACGCCAAGCCCCGTGGCCTCCATGGCGATGCGGTCGCGGGAGAACAGCAACAGCGCCAGGCCGGCCAGCAGCATGCAGGCGATGGCGTGGGCATCGGGGGCAGCGGGCAACATGGTTCGGGAAGACCGCTCCAGCGACGAAACCGACCGCCACGCTGCCAGAAAACACCGCCAACGCCTAGTGTTTCGTCGCGATGGACGACCACCAGACGTCTTCCGGCGACCGGCAGGCGGGCGCCCCGCCCGACTCTGCCACCAGCCGCAGACGGTGCAAGCGGTGACGGTTTTCCTCGATGATGCGGCTCTGCCACATCCAGGGCAGCATGCGCCCGGGGGCGAACAGCGTCAGGCGGGTGTCCAGCACCATCAGGGTGCGCTCCTCGCGCGGCTCCAGGCGGTAACGGAAATAGACCCGCAACACCGGGAGAGGCGCAACGAGAAGCTCGCGCAGGGTCAGCGCCACAGGCCACTGCGCGTCGATGATCCGCCCATGCCGGCCAGCGCGACCCTCTTCGCGGAGATAGCGACGGCCGGGTTTCAGGCGGCTGCCACTGCCAGCGGGCAGCGCCGGCCAGTGACAGGCCAGCGCAGCCTCGAAAGCGGCTTCCAACGGGCACTGCAGCAGAAGACTCTCGCGTCGTCGATGCATGATGTCCTCCATCCTTGGAGACGGCCCGCGCCGAAGGGCGCGGGCATGCACATCAGGCTAGACGCTCGGATCCGCCGACTGGAGACTCGAATCTGGGTGATCTGCGCGGGTATGCGAATCGGCGGCCGTGAACAGGGTTCGGCATGCAACGGGATCCTCAGGGCTCATTCAGACGCCGGGACCGCCTTGAGATAGGCCGCAATGGCAGCATGATCTTCCGAGGGCAGCCGGGCCAGCGCATCGACCACGGCCGCCATGGTGCCTCCGGCGGTATCGAAAGTAGGCGTAAACCCACTGGCCAGATAGCCCGCAATATCACGCTCGCTCCAGGTCAGTGCGCCCGGCGTGATGTCGGGAATGCTGCCCCGGCCGGAGGGGTTCGGGGCGCCCGCGAGCCAGCGGGCCGGATCCATGCCACCGAGCGCGTCGCGCGGCGTGTGGCATTCCCCGCAGTGGGCGAGCGCCTCCGAGAGGTAGCGGCCACGCAGCTGCTGTTCGGTCAGATCGCCATCGACAACCCAGGCCTCATCGAGATACAGGCGCTTCCAGAAGCCCAGGCCGCGACGCACGCTGAAGGGAAAGTCGAGCTCATGGGCGTCGTTCGCACGCGAGGACGCCGGCAAGCTGTCGAGATACGCCTTGAGATCGGCAAGATCCTCCAGGGTCATGCGGATATACGCGGTGTAGGGGAACGACGGGTAATAGTGCTCACCCTGCGGCGACACGCCGCGCAGCATCGCGTTGCCAAACTCCGCGAGTGACCAGGCGCCAATGCCATGCTCGGTATCGGTGGAGATGTTGGGTGCGACGAAGGTGCCGAAGTCGCTCTCGAAACGGCGCCCGCCTGCCAGCAACAGACGATCGTCGCCACGGGCACCGTCTGCCGAATGACAGGAGGCGCAGCCTGCAGCCCAGAACACCAGCTCGCCGTTCCCGGCGTCACCCGTCAAGTCGTCGAAATGACTGGCGGGCAACGGCTGAGGCGCACTCAGCCACCAGAAGATGGCGCCGAGCACGCCAAACACGACCAGCGCATTGACCAGCCAACGCATGACGGGTGCCGCGCCCGCGCGTGCGGCCTACTGCGACTCGCGATAGGCGTCGTGACAGGAAGAGCAGGCGCCACCCAGGGTGCGCAACTGGCCGCGGACGCCATCCAGTCCGGTGCCGGCCGCCTCCTGCATCGCCAGGGCGGCCTGGCGCAGATCCTCGAACTTGGCCATCACGTCGTCCGTGTCTTCCCAGATCTCTGGCAGGGCGCGCGTCCCGGACACACTCTCACTGTCGGAGCCGGCCGGCCACAGGCGATCCTGCTGCAGCGACGCAATGGCTGCGATGTTATCCGCCGAGGCCTGCGCGGTGTCCGCGTCGTATTCAATGTCGCCCCGCGCCATGCCGACAAGCGGTCCGAGGTTGAACGCCAGAAGCTTGAACTGGCCCTGGCGGGCTTCAATCTCAGTCTCGAACGGCTGATCAGCTGCGGCGGATCCCATTCCCAGGGTGGCAGCCATGGCGATGCAGGTCAGTACTCGCTTGACGGTCATCTCACATTCCTTTGGCAGGCCGGTCGAGGCGGCGACGCGACTGAGACTAGCACAGCCGCTGAGACGCGCAACCCCGCGTCGTCGACCGGCACGGACGGCTCGCCGACACCGCCCTGATTGGCCATCGGGCGCCGATCGCTGTATTCTCGGTCCTCTTTTTCCCGCGCCGCGATGCCGAGAGCGGCGGGTCGCGCGGGAGCGCGTCAGGAGCACCACTGCTGCCGACGCTCAGTGCCCGATCTGCATGTGAGCGTGCGGATCATTCGGGCCACGAGGGTGCTACGACGCCCGTTCAATCCATGGCACTGCGAAACGGCCAGTCCGTTGTCGCCCGGAGACCACGCGGCTCCGTCGGCCACGTGCCCGCCTTCGCCGGCGACAGCACAGGGAGTGATTCACCATGAGCAAAGCCATCGACACGCGGCGTCTGCAGCCGGTAGCCCCACGCAAGTTCAAAGTCTTCACCCACCATCAGCTCGACCAGATTCCTGAGCTGTCGCAATTGCCGGACGCTGTTCGATTCGAGATGCAGGTGGTCGCGAACGTGTTGCCCTTTCGTGTCAACGAGTACGTCATCCAGGACCTGATCGACTGGTCGCGGGTGCCGGATGACCCGATTTTCCAACTCGTGTTCCCGCAACGCGAAATGCTCGAGCCGGAGGCTTTTGGCCGCATGGCGAGGCTGCTCAAGCAGGAGGGCGGGCGTGATGAGGTTCGCGCCCTTGCCACCGAACTTCGCGGGGATCTCAATCCGCATCCCGCCGGCCAGATGGAACTCAATGTCCCTACCCTCGACGATGAGTCAGTCGACGGGCTGCAGCACAAGTACCGCGAAACCGTGCTGTTCTTCCCGAGCCAGGGACAGGTCTGTCACAGCTACTGCACGTTCTGTTTCCGTTGGGCGCAGTTCGTCGGCGACAAGGACCTGCGCTTCGCCCTTGGCGAGGCCGAGAAGCTGCATCGATATCTGCGCGAGCATCCGGAACTGACGGACCTGCTGGTGACCGGCGGCGATCCGATGGTCATGAAGACCCATCACCTCGAGGGTTACCTGGCGGCGCTCACGGCACCTGAGTTCGAACACGTCCAGACCATCCGCATCGGCACCAAGGCGCTGACCTTCTGGCCGTACCGCTTCGTCAGCGATGCTGACAGCGATGGGCTGTTGCGGCTGCTTGAGCGGCTGGTCATGGCCGGCAAACATGTCGCGATCATGGCCCATTACAACCACTGGCGGGAGCTCGAAACACCGATCGCGCGCGAAGCGATCCGGCGCGTACGTGACACCGGGGCGGTGATCCGCGCTCAGGGACCCTTGCTGCGCCACATCAATGACGATGCCGACGCCTGGGCACGGATGTGGCGAACACAGGTGCGCCTGGGCATCGTGCCGTATTACATGTTCGTGGAGCGCGACACCGGCGCGCGCCGATACTTCGAGGTGCCGCTGGTGCGTGCCTGGCAGATCTACCGCGATGCCATGCAACGGGTCTCCGGACTCGGGAGAACGGCGCGTGGACCCTCGATGAGCGCCAAGCCCGGCAAGGTGGAAATCCAGGGCGTGACCGAAATCCACGGCGAGAAGGTCCTTGCGCTGCGTTTCATCCAGGGCCGCAACCCCGACTGGGTGCAGCGGCCGTTCTTTGCGCGCTATGACGAGACGGCCACCTGGCTCGATCAGCTGCGCCCGGCGTTCGGCGAGGATCGCTTCTTCTTCGAGGATGAGATGGCGTTGCGCTAGACCGGTCGGCGGCTGGCCTTCAAGCCGCCAGTACGATTCCCCCGGTGACATTCAGCACGCAGCCGGTCATGTACGCCGAGTCCGGCCCGCAGAGAAAGCGGATGGGCCCGGCGACATCCTCCGGCGTACCCCGCCGGCGCAGCGGGATTTCCTCGAGGTCGCCCTGCGGAAAGTCGGCCGTCATGGCCGTGTCGATGAAGCCCGGCGCCACGGCATTGCACAGGACGCCGTGCGGCCCACCATTCCGGGCGAGATGACGGGTGATGCCGATCAGGGCCGCCTTTGAGGCGGTGTACTCGGTGCCGACAATCACACCGCCGCGATACCAGGCCATGGAACTTACGATGACGATCCGCCCGCGGCGGTTCGCGCACATGGGCTCCCAGACCGCGGCGATGGTGTTCTGGGTGCCGTGCAGGTTGATGTCGATCACTCGCGACCACTGCGCCCAGTCCCCGGCAACGCGACCGGCGGGACAGACGCCGGCGTTCGCCACCAGGGCATCGAGACGTCCGTGGGCCGTGAGGATGTCTTCGGCCAGACGCCGACAGCCGTCGCGATCGCGAATGTCGAGCTGGCGCCCATGCGCTTCGCCGCCCTGGGCGCGAATCGTCGCCACCGCCCCATCGCAGTCCAGCACATCGCTCAGCCAGACCGTCGCCCCGGCCTCGGCCAACGCCGCGCCGGCCGCCGCACCAATGCCCCTCGCTCCGCCTGTAATCCAGGCCACCTGCCCTGCCAAGGGCCGCCCCAAGTCCGCCTGTGCCATTTCGTCCTGCTCCCGGGTGTGGCAAACGACCGCATGACGCCGATACCGCCGGCGCATCATCGGCCTAGAATACCTGCCAGAGGTTTCCCGCGGGGTGGAGGGCAGACATGGACGATACCGACGATTTGCAGACACGACTCGCCCATATCCGCGCGAAGCGTGGCTACCTGCTCCCGCATCACGGTCTGCTGGCCACGGCCTCGCCGGCACTGCTCGAGGCGTACGACACGGTCTACTCCGCGTTCGCCCTCACACCGGGCGCAACGCCAAGACGCGATCATGAGGCGGTCTGGATCGCCGTGCTGACGGCGAACGAGCAGCCGGTCGCGACCCATCATCTCGCCCGCTTCCAGGCAGCGGGTGGCACTGACAAGGACATCGAAGCCGTGCTGGCCCTGACGGCAGTGACCTGCGGCTTCCCCTGCTGGCGCTTCGTGCAGCGCCATTGGCAGGCGCATCTGCCGGCACTGGACATGCGTGAGGCCTGGCTGGCAGCGTTCGCGCGGGTCGGGGCACCCCTGCCGCGACGCCTCGCGCACCTGATCGCGGTGGCGGTGTTGATCTGCCGCGAGGCCTGGGACGGCCTGGCCTGGCAACTGGAGGCCGCCTATGCCGATGGCGTCCCGGAAGTGGAGCTGGCCGAGACGCTGGCATTGACGCTGCTGCCCTGCGGTGTGCCCAGCCTGGTCGAGGCGTCGCGGGTCTGGCGGGCACTGATCCTGGCCGATCAGGTCCCGGCATCCGCGGGATTCCGCGCCTGGGCGGAGACCGCCGGCCAGGGAGGTTTCGACGAGGCGTCAGGCGTACTGCAACCTTGAGACGGCGTCAGCGCCAGTCACCCTCCAGCTGCACCAGTGCGTAGGACTGCGCCAGTCCATCGGAGGACAGACGGACCGGCACGCAGTCCTCTCCCGCGGCCCACACCTCGAAGTCATCGACACCCGGTACGGAGATCCGGATGTGGCGGGTCACCATCGGACCGAGCGGCGTATCCAGCGTGTGCTCGCCGTGATCGCTGATGATCGAATCGCCGGCCTGGTAAGCAATCAGCGCAGGCCCGGTGCTCCCGTCAGGGGTCGCTGAGGTCGTGAACGTCACCAGCGGCAAGGCCTCCACCGGACCCTGCCACGCTCGCAGCCGACCCACAGTCCAGGCGTCGTTGTGCAACGAATGGGTCCCGAAGGCCTGGATCGGCTCGGTGGTCGTGACGTGCTGCGTGCTCTGGCCGTGGTCGAGGGTGTCGGACACACACTCCACCCGGTGGCCTGCGAAGCGATACCACGCCGAACCCCGCCGCCGACCGGCAATGGTCAGGCGCACGAAGGCTTCGACCGGCGTCCAGTCCTTGCGCACCTCCAGAAACACATCCCGGAGCAACTGGCGCTCATCCATCTCGCACTGCGCCCGGAGCAGGCGCGCGCCGTCGGGCGCAACGCTGACACTGAAGAACTCCCGCCCCGTTTCCGCACCGTCCGCGTCCAGGTAGACCATCCGGCCCCGATAACTGCGCATCCGTCCCCCTCCGAATCAACGACCGCCGGCATTCTTCGGCTGTGACGGGCCGCGGTCAAGCGAAGGCGAGGGCTCATCGACACGTCTCAAGGCCCCCTGAAAACCTGTCGACCTGGCGAAATAATGAGACTATAGTCTCATAATAAGCCATTTGTTTCTTGTAACAGCGAGGAAGCCCGAGATGTCACTCACCCCGCAGCAGATGGACCACGCCATGGACACCCATTTCCGTTTCGAAGCCGCCGATGACATTGAGGGGGTGCTCTCGACCCTGACCGGAGACGTCATCCATGATGTGGTCGGCTCACCCACCGGACCCACGCGGGGGCCTGACGGGGCACGGGGGTTCTACCAGCAACTGTTCGCCGATCTTGCCGACGGGGAAACCCGCTGCCTGCGCAGATGGTATGGCGAGAATGTCCTGGTCGATGAATCGCTGTGGCGCGGCCGGGCCGTGGGGCGTCCGTTCGGCATGGAGGGCGGCAACCGGCCGCTGTCGTTCCGCTTGCTGCATCTCGTCGAATTCAATGACGACGGGCTGATCAGCCGGGAAAATGTCTGGGTGGACTTCCCGGCGATCGTGCAGCAGCTCACCGCTCGCTGATGGCCGGCCGCCCCGAAACTCCCGGACGGCGTCCCGCGAGAGGCCGCCGGGAAAATCAGCGCCTGCGTACCCGCAAGGACCTGCTCCAGGCGGCGGCGCGCCTGCTGGAGACGGGCGTTACACCAGGCATGGACGAGATCGCGGAGGCGGCGCTGGTCTCGCGGGCCACAGCCTATCGCTACTTCCCATCGCTCGAGGCGCTGTTACTCGAAGCCCCGCTGCAGGCCGAGGCGCCCGACCCCGAACAGCTGTTCGCGGACGACGGCGAGTCGGATCCGGAAGCGCGGATCGACCGGGCGGTGGATGCCCTGCAGCGCATGGCCTATGCCAATGCCCCTCAGCTGAGACTGATGCTGTCACATTCGTTGGCAAGGCCTGCCAGGTCCGATCGCCCGCGCCGACAGAATCGACGCACCCAGCTGATCGAGGCCGCCCTCGAGCCGATTCGCCTGCAACTGACCCAGGCGGAGTACCGGCGCCTCTGCCGGGCGCTGGCACTGCTGATCGGCACGGAAGCGATGATCGTCTGTCAGGAAGTGCTGCAGATCGACGAGCGCGCGGCGCGTGAGGCCAGCCGCTGGGCCGCCCGCGCCCTGGTGCGCGAAACCCTGGCGGGCCGCAGACACGCCTAGCCCCCCTTGGCTGCGCCAGCGGGCCCGCGTCGGCCCCGGCGCCGACTCAGGCGCTATACTGGCGCCGCCACGGCCCGAGCACGCCTGGCTCGGGCCGGCCAAGCAGGGAGGCAGTTTCGATGAGTGAGAGCGGGCAGACGCCGCAACACCCGGCCCCGGCGCCACGAACCTGGCTGATGCGCGCCCTCGACTGGATCGAGCGGGTCGGTAACCGCCTGCCCGACCCGGCCGTGCTGTTCCTGCTGCTGATGCTGCTGACCTGGGCCATCTCGGCGCTGCTCTCGCCCATCAGTTTCTCGACCATCGATCCTCGTACCGGGGAGGCGCTGGTCGTCAACAACCTGCTCGCCGGCACATCAATCACGCGCTTTTTCGCTGACATGGTCGCCACTTTCGTCGGCTTTCATCCGCTTGGCGTGGTGCTGGTCGCGATGCTCGGCATCGGTGTGGCCGAGCACACCGGCTTCATCAACGCCGCGCTGCGCGCACTGTTGTCGTTCACCAAGCGCTGGATGCTCACCCCCATGCTCATCACCGTGGGGATCATCTCGCACACCGCGGTCGATGCCGGCTACGTGCTGGTCGTCCCCCTGGGCGCGGTCATCTTCTACGCGGCCGGACGGCACCCACTGGCCGGCATTGCCGCGGCATTTGCCGGCGTCTCCGGGGGCTTCTCAGCCAACTTCGTGCCCTCGGCCATCGACCCGATGCTCCAGGGCATCAGCCAGGCCGCCGGTCAGGTGCTCGACCCCACACTGGTCCTGAACCCGCTGAACAACTACTTCTTCACCGCCATCTCCTCGCTGCTGATCATCGGCATCGGCTGGCTGATCACCGACCGGATCGTCGAGCCGCGCCTGCGCGGTACCGAAGTCGATGGCGATATGCAGGACATGCCCAGCATGGAAGGCCTCGAGCCGCATGAGCGCCGGGCGCTGCGCTGGTCACTGGTGGCCATGGTGGCGGGGCTGGTGGTGCTGTTCGTCACCGCGCTGCCGGGCGGATCGCCCTGGCGCGCGCCGACCGGCGACATCACCGCCTTCGATGCTCCGCTGATGCAGTCGATCGTGTCGCTGATCTTCCTGCTGTTCCTGCTGCCTGGCGTGGTCTACGGCTACGTCGCGGGAACCGTGAACAGCCACCGCGACATCATCGCCGGCATGAGCAAGGCGATGAGCGGCATGGGCTACTACATCGTCATGGCCTTCTTTGCTGCCCAGTTCATCTATGCGTTCTCGCAGTCGAATCTCGGCGCGCTGCTGGCCATCGAGGGCGCCAACTGGCTGAGAAGCGCGGGGCTGTCACCGCAGCTGACCATTGTCGGCGTCGTGATCATCACCGGCGTGGTCAACCTGCTGGTGGGTTCGGCATCGGCCAAGTGGGCTCTCCTCGCCCCCATTCTGGTGCCCATGCTCATGAGCCTGGGCATCTCGCCGGATCTGACACAGGCGGCCTATCGAGTCGGCGACTCGACCACCAATATCATCACGCCGCTGCTGCCGTACTTTCCGCTGATCGTGGTGTTCTGCAAACGCTACGTGACCAGCTCCGGCATCGGCACGCTGGTGGCGATGATGCTGCCCTACTCGGTCATCTTCCTGATCACCTGGACGCTGTTCCTGCTGCTGTACTGGACGGTGGGTGCCGCGATCGGCCTGCCGCTCGGGATCGGCGCGAGCTACGAGTACACGCTGCCTTGACACGCCGCGTCCGGCCCCGGTTCAGACCGGGAGAGGCCGCGATTCGCCTGTCAGGCTGGCCTCAGGGCAGGAGGACCGTCTGTCCGGTGGTGCGTCTCGCCTCGAGATCGCGGTGCGCCTCGGCCGCCGCGCCCAGCGGGTAGCGCTGTGAGACATTGATCTTCACGGACCCGGCGGCGACGAGCTCGATCAGCTCGGCACTGGCTGCCAGCAAGGCGTCGCGCGTGCCGATAAAATCGAACAGCACCGGGCGGGTCACGTACAACGAGCCCCGGCTGGCCAGCTCCAGCAGGGAAAACGGCTCGACCGGCCCGGAGGCGTTACCGAAACTGACCATCACACCGTGCGGGCGCAGTGCGTTCAACGAGGCCATGAACGTCTCCTTGCCCACGGAATCGTAGACGGCGGCCACACCTTCGCCACCGGTGAGCTCGCGGGTCCGCGCGGCGACATCCTCGTCGGCCATGATGATCTCCGCACAGCCATGCGCCTGCGCAAGCGCCGCCTTGTCCTGGGTCGAGACCACGCCGATCACCCGTGCGCCCAGATGCGTCGCCCACTGCGCCGCGATCTGGCCCACGCCGCCAGCGGCCGCGTACAGCAGCACCGTGTCGCCCGCCTGTACCGGATAGCTGCGGCGAAGCAGATACCAGGCGGTCAGGCCCTTGAGCATCATCGCCGCACCCGTCTCGTCATCGATGGTCTCCGGCAGGCGCACCAGATGGGCCGCCGGCGCCAGACGGACATCGCAGTAGCTCGCCGGCGGGCGGCTGGTGTAGGCCACCCGGTCGCCGACCGCAAGATCCTCGACGCCCGGACCGAGCGCTTCGACCACGCCGGCAGCCTCCACACCGATGCCGCTCGGCAGCGGCAGCGGGTACAGCCCCTCGCGATGGTAGGTGTCGATGAAATTCAGGCCGATGGCCGTGTGGCGCAGCCTGACCTCGCCCTCCCCAGGCTCACCGACCGTCACCGCGACGGCCTCCAGCACCTCGGGGCCGCCATGGCGGGCGAATCTGATGGCGGTAGGCATGCGCACTCTCCTGGACTGGGACTTGAGACGGGTTGGCGCGGGATTGTAGCAGCCACGCCTGTCCGTCCGGCTGAGGGTACAATGCCAACGGTTCGGACCGGGCGCGCCACCGCCCGGTCAGCGACGGGGAAGCGAGTCATGGGACGTGTAGCAGGCAAGATCGCGCTGGTCACCGGCGCCGCACAGGGCCTTGGTCTGGCGATCAGCATGCGCCTGCTCGAGCAGGGTGCACGCGTGGTGATGAGCGACGTCAATGCCGACGGCGTCCGTGCGCGCGCCAGCGCGCTCGGTGAGCAGCACCCCGGTCAGGTGATCGGTCTCTCCCAGAACGTGACCGATGAGTCACGCTGGCAGGAGGTGGTGCGCGAGACCGCCGCGATCTTCGGCGGATTGCATATCCTGGTCAACAATGCGGGGATCGGTTTCACCGGTACCGTCGAGGAGACTCGCTACGAAGACTGGCAGCGGCTCCACCGTATCGACCTCGACAGCGTGTTCCTGGGCTGCAAATACGCCATTCCGATGATGCGTGCGTCTGGAGGCGGCTCGATCATCAATGTCTCCTCCATCGCCGGCATCATCGCCGGACACAATTTCGCGGCCTATAACAGCGCCAAGGCGGCAGTCCGGCATCTGTCCAAGTCGGTGGCGCTGGGCTGTGCCCGCGACCGCAGTAACATTCGCTGTAATTCCATCCATCCGGTGTTTATCGACACGCCGATTCTCGACGATATCGTTGGCGTCGCAGACCGCGACACCGCGCTCGCCAAACTGGCGCGACAGGTCCCGCTCGGACGGGTAGGCGAGCCGGACGATGTGGCCTGGGCCGTGGTCTATCTCGCCTCGGACGAGTCGAAATTCATCACCGGTGCAGAACTCAAGATCGACGGCGGCATCAGCGCGATGTAAGCACCGTCAGGGGCAGGGGCAGCCAGGGAAGACCACACATGAGCGACACCGTAGCGATTGTTGGCGGCGGCCACGCCGCAGGCCAGGCCGTCGTCAGCCTGAGGCAGTACGGCTATGAAGGCCGCATCCTTCTGATCGGCGAGGAACCCTACCTGCCTTACCAGCGTCCCCCGCTGTCGAAGAAATTCCTTGCAGGGGAGCTCGAACAGGAACGCCTGTATGTCAAGCCGGCACAGTTCTATGAAGACAAGCGCGTCGAATTGCGGCTGGGCACGCGGGTCGAGTCGCTCGACCTGCACGCGCGACGCCTGCAGACCGCCGATGGCGAGACGCTGGAATGGGAGCGGCTGCTGCTGACTCTGGGCAGCCGGGTCCGCATGCTGGATCTGCCGGGGGCGACCCTCGAGGGTGTTCATTATCTGCGCAGCATCGATGATGTCCGTGGCATTCAGCCGCAGTTTCGCGCCGGCGCGCGGCTGGTCGTGGTCGGCGGTGGCTACATCGGACTGGAAGTGGCGGCCATCGCCCGTCAGGTCGGCCTCGAGGTGGACGTGGTAGAGATGGCCGACCGGCTGATGGCACGGGTGGTCTGTCCGGAAGTCAGCGCACACTACCGCGACCTGCACGAGGCTGCCGGGGTACGGCTGCACCTGGGCACAGGTGTGCAGGGCTTCGGGGGGGACAGGCGAGTGGACAAGGTCGTCACCAGCGCCGGCGACCTGTCGGCCGATCTCGTCATCGTCGGGGTCGGGATTCTCCCGGAAACCGCGCTTGCGGCGGCCGCCGGACTCGACTGCGACGATGGCATCTGCGTCGATGAATACGCCGTGACCTCACACCCCGATGTGCTGGCCGCCGGCGACTGCACCCGCCATCCGAATGCGCTGCTTGGCCGACGCTTGCGCCTCGAGTCAGTGCACAACGCGCTCGAGCAGGCCCGCACGGCGGCAGCGACCCTATGTGGCGAGCGGCGCGCCTACGTCCAGGTGCCGTGGTTCTGGTCCGATCAGTACGACACCAAACTGCAGATCGCAGGGCTGTCAGAGGGCTATGAACGGGTGATCGTGCGCGGTGACCCGGCCAGCGGCGGCTTTACGGTGTGCTATCTGCATGACGAGGATCGACTGCTGGCCGTGGACGCGGTCAATGCGCCGCGCGACTTCATGCAGGCGAAGAAACTGCTCGCCGACCGCCCGCGCGTCGACGTCGCCCGACTGGCTGATCCACAGGTCCCGCTGCCCGACGCCTGCCGGGTCGGCGACTGATCCGGACCCTGACAGCGCCCGGGCGCCGGGACGGGCCTCAACGCGAAGCGCTGACCCCCTCGGGCACCTCCGGCTGTGGCACGGACAGCACCCCATGCCATTCCAGCGCGGTGGGGCCGATCGCCGGATCGAACGCACGCAGCCGGTAATTCCCCACCATCTGGCCATCGAGACCGGCGAGCCCCCCGGAAATCCCGAGTAGACGACCGGCACGATCCTCGCGCGGCCCGGCCGCCGGCGTGAACCCCGTTTCGCCCTGCCAGGGTTCTCGCCGCAACCATGCCGGCAAGGCGATTTGCCGCACCATCGGCCAGATATTCTCGCGCTGGACGGCGAACGCCATGCCGACGCCATCGAGGCTGATGATCCAGCTGCTGTCGACGAGAATGCCCCGTTGCAGGAGATCGGTCTCGCGGGACGCGGCCGCAATTCGACTCGCCGTACCGACCACGTTCCCGTCCGCGTCGCGCAACAGCAGCATTCCCGCATCCAGCGGCTCGATGGTCTTCTCCCATAGCTCGGGTACGGACTCCGGGCGCATCACCAGCCGGCGTCCGCCCGAATGGGTCAGCAGCGGGAGATCCTCGGCCCGCAGGCTGGTGTGGAAGTCGGCGCTGACGCCGTGCATCAGCAGCGGCGCCTGCCGCGGTTCGCCGCTCAGCGGATTGATCCAGAGTATCGCCGCGGCGATGGCCACGCCAACCAGCAGCCCGGTGAGAAAAACAGCAAGATATTTCATGGCTGGAGCACCGTCAGGGTCTCGATCTCGATGGTGCCGCGCGGCCGACCCTCGGCATCCACGCCGGTCAGGCGCCAGGTCTCCGTATAGCTGCCGCCGTGACGGGCGAACTCCTGACTGCCGCCGCGGATCTGTCCGCGCCCCTCCGGGATGGCGCCAGCCGTGCGCTGCAGCGTGAATTCGCCTTCCCAGGGCGCCCCGGCCCGCAGGTTCCGACGCGCCAACTCTGCGTTGAGGCCGCCATTCGCCTCGCGGTGATTCAGCAACAGACTGCCGCGGCCCGGGAGATACAGCACCCAGGCCGCATGCGCGCTATCGTCGAGCCGCTGGCTGTGTCGGGCGGCGACCCCGATCACCTCACCCTCGCGATCACGCAACTTGAAATGCTCGATATGCAGATCGGGCAGCGCATCCTCAGGCAGGACGAGATCGGCCGGGTACCGGGAGGGCAGACCCGAGGCGTGGCCGCTGTCGAGAATCCGGTCGCGCGGCAGCCGGATCACGAACTGCTCAAGTGCCCCCTCATTGGGCAGCACCGAGACATGAGCACGCGGGCGGGGGTGGTCCACCCAATTTACCAGGGTCACCAGAGCGAGTGTCCCCAGGCTGCCGCAAAGCAGACCGAGGACAAACAGGGGGCGAGCGAAGCCGCGCATGACAGCAGGCATGAGGGTCAACCGTTGAAAGCCTGATCCAAACTTCCCGCGATCATGCCATGTCGACGGCTCTCATCGGCCGACCGGGCTCACAGTTTCGGCATGCTGCCGTGACGCCCGACGGCGGCCGGGACAAGACTAGTCCGCGGCGTAGTAGGCCGCCAGATACTCGTCGAACGGCGCCTGCGGCTCAGCCTCGAGGGCGGCCTGTCGGGCCAGCGAGGCGCGCACCTCCTGCGCCAGGTGCTGTTCGACCTGCGGCGACGGCGTTGCCGCGGCAAACGCGTCATGGTGCACCTGTGACATGCGCATCGCGAACTGAAAGAACGACTCGTTGCGCGCGCGCATCTCGCTGAGAATCCGTGCCGAGGGCAGCCTCTCGGGCTCGCGCAGTGCCTCGCGCTGCAGCACCACCGCCCGGCCGAAGCTGCCGTCCCCGGCGGCATCGAGCAGTTCGGCGACGGCCCCCACCCCCTCGAGAATCTCCGCCGCCCAATCCGCCAACGCCACCTCCTCGCCGTCGCGCTGCAGCTTGAGCCCCGGACGACGACCCTCGCGCGCCACCCGTCGGTGATTGCGCTCCAGCGCGGTCTGTTCGCTGCTACCGATGGGCGGCGACTCATTCAGCAGGCAGTAGATCAGCAGCGCCTCCATGAAACGCAACTGTTCCAGGTTCACACCGACGGGATCGAAGGCGCTGACATCGAGAGCGCGGACCTCCACATACTGCACGCCGCCCCGGCGCAACGCCTGGGTCGGGCGTTCGCCGGAACGCGCCACCCGCTTCGGTCGGATGAGGCTGTAGTACTCGTTTTCGATCTGAAGCCAGTTGGCGGAGAGTTGCCGGTATTCGCCATCGACCAGGACGCCGATGTGCCGGTAATCCGGATGCGGCGTACGCATCGCCTGCGTGAGTCCGGCAATGTAGTCCTCGAGGCTGTTCAACGGGATGTCCAGCCTGGCCTGGCTCTTGTTCTGATAGCCCAGATCGCTCATCCGCAGCGACGTCGACCACGGCGTGTAGACCGTACCGCTGTCGAAGGCATCCAGCAGCGCCTCCCGCCCTCGAAAGAACGACCGGCAGACCGCCGGTGAGGCACCGAAGAGATACAGGGTGAGCCAGCCGATCCGATGAAAGTTCCGCACCAGGCCCATGTAGGTTTCCGAGCGCAGCGCGTCCGACGCCTGGGGCCGCCCCTCGAGTTCGGCAAACACCGGCCAGAACTGCTCCGGCACCGAATAGTTGAAATGGACGCCGGAAATGGTCTGCATCACCCGACCATAGCGCCAACCCAGCCCACGCCGGTAGATGGTCTTCATGCGACCGACATTCGAGTGCCCATACCGGGCCAGCGGCACGCTGTCGTCGCCCGCAAGCATGCAGGGCATACTGGTGGCCCAGAGCAACTCGTCGCCCAGTGCACGGCCGGTGAAGCGATGGATGTCGGTAAGCAGGTCCAGCACTTCCACCGATGAGGGCATCGCCGGCGTCACGAATTCCAGCAACGCCTCGGAGTAATCGGTGGTGATGTACTCGTGCGTCAGCGCCGAGCCGAGCGCGGCGGGGTGGGCCGTCTCGGCCAGGCGGCCGTCGGGACGGACCCGCAGGGCTTCCTTTTCCAGACCCCGCAGACCGCCCGCGAGAACACCCTGGGCACCGTGACCCAGCGACCGCAGTCGCCTGGCAAAACGGGAAGGCATTCAGCGCGGCTCGCGGCGGCGTATGTTCATCGGCGGCAATCCTGCGGGGCCTGGCTCTGGGCCGGTCGTTGGTGGCGGAATCTGCTGGCGGCGGATTATAGGCCATCGACCAGGCGCGATGAGCTCACTGTGGGGTCGTGGCTGGAGCCATCAGGGCGTCGGCCATCGCCAGTCCCGACAGCAACGCCGCCTCGACCCGCGGGCCCAGGCACCAGTCACCACAGGCCCCCAAGCCGAGCTCGGCGCTCCACAGGCAGGCCTCGCCCAGCGGCTCGGTGACGCGTGCGTAACGCCAGCGGTGCGCCACCAGGTGGCCAGGGGGGCGTTCCGACAGCCCCTTGAGCGCCGCAAACCGCTGCCATAGCCCATCGGCCACGTGCTCGGCCGGCTGTTCGAACGCCCGCCGACTGAACGCGTCGGTCGCATGCAGCACCCAGGTGTCCCCGGCGGCAGCGCGCCCGGGCTTGCCGGCATCATGCGCAATCCACGCCAACTGCGGATCATCCAGGTGCTCACCGCCCGCGGGACCGGGTTTGGGGGGCGCGTCGAAATCGGCCAGCATGACCGCCCAACAAGGCGCCATGGCCACATTGGCCAGACGCCCATCCCACCCCCCGAGGCCATCCAGCAGACTGCGGACCTGCGGCCCGGGCAGCGCCAGAACGACCCTGTCGAACCCCTCCCCAAGCCGCCTGTCGGCGTCGTACAGCCGCCAGGCGCCCGAATCGCGAGCAAGCGCCGTCACCGTGCTGCGCCAGTGGACGGGGGTGGGCTCGAGCAGATGGCGCGCCAGGGCGTTCATCCCCGGCACGGCGACCCAGCGGGGTTCTGCAGCGCTCCCGGACGATGACCACGGCGCAATGACACCGGCCTTCACCCAGTCGGCGGTCAGGCCGGTGAGCCGCGGGTCACGCAGGGTGAAGTACTGGGCACCGTGATCGAAGGCATGACGGCCATGCCGACGCGTCGCCATCCGCCCGCCAGGGCCGCGCGCCTTGTCGAAAACCTCCACGGCAACGCCCTGCTGCTGGAGCGTGTTCGCCAGCACGGCGCCCGCGGCACCCGCACCGACCACCGCGACACGCACGGCGGAGGCACTCAAGGCGTCACCCAGCCGCCATCCCAGCGCCCCGGGCCCTCGGTCGACGGGACCCAGGTAAACCGCAGCCGCCGATGCCCCTGCGCCGACAGCCACAACACCTCGAGACGATCGATCTCGCAGACCACGACGGCAAAGTTGACCTGGCCGGCCTCGCTCTCGGCCGCCTCAGGCCGGCGATCGCGAAGCGCGGCCGGGAAGCCGCTGTCCCAGGCTGCCTGCGGCGTGCCGGGCGCATCGACCGCCAGGTAACAGCGCCGGCTGCCAACAGCAGAGGCCTGCCAGCGACGGCGCCACAACGGCCCGTCGAGATGGACGTTCGCGTCCCCCTGCAGCCGCAGCTGCAGCTTGTGTCGGGCGTCGTAGAAATGCCAGCCCACGCGTGGCCTGGCCATGAGCTCCGCGCATTTCCCCGCGCGCCGGTCAGTGTGGCAGATCAGCTGCCGGGCCTCGCTGGAGACCTCTCGCAGCACCACGGTTCGCACGCGCGGCTCACCATCGCTGGCGACGCTGGCGAGCTGGCCCACATGAAACCCATGGCGAGCACTCAGGGCCCCGCGGGCCAGCGAAGACCAGGCGTGAGCCAGCCACGCCTGCGGCCCGTAGCCCTGATAGTGCTCTCCGGGATTGCCCATGCTCGCCTCCTGCGATGCGTGCGCCCTGCCCTGGACGCCGCCGGGCTGCGTCTTTGTAGCGTCTTTATGCCGTACCCGTCAGTGTCGGCGGGCCGGGTGCTGCAGGTCAAGCGGTGTGGTTTGCTATGCTCTGCCCCACAATCGTACGGAGAACGACCATGCAGAATCTGCTCTACGCACTCGCCGGCACCGCGGCGTTGGCGCTCGCCCTGCCGCAAGCCGCCGAGGCGGAAATCATCCTCGAACTCGAGGAGCGCGACGGTGACGAGATCTATCCGGTACAGATGCTCATTGCCAGCGGCAAACTCGCGGCCCTCGATGAAGAAGGCGACGTCGAGATGATTTTCGATCGCGCCACGGCGACGATTTACACGCTGGATCACGACGCACGCAGCTTTACCCGGCTGAATCGCGAAAACATTTCCGAACTGGTCGGCCAGGTGGACTCGGCGATGGCAGAGATGCGCCGCCAGCTCGAGGCCCTGCCCCCGGAGCAGCGCGAGATGGCGGAACGCATGATGGGCGGGATGATGGGGAACGCTGGCGCCGCGACTGAGCGACCCGCGCGGAGCATGCGGCCGACCGGAACCCGGGGCGAGGCGGCTGGGATCCGTTGTGACTGGCACGATGTGTTCGTCGGCGACGAGCAGGTGGGTACGGCTTGCGTGGCGGCCCCGGACGCCGTCCCCGGTGGCGAAGAACTCATCGCCATGATGACGGCAATGTCGGAAATCTACGACGAGCTGCTCGATCGGATTGCCGACAGCGTGCCGATGGCCATGCCGGCCAACCCGATCATGCCGATGACCGAAGCCGGCGGTCTGCCGATCCGCTCGACCGAAATGACTGAAGACGACACGGAAATGCAGATCACCCTGCTGGCCGTGCGTGAAGAGGCGGTCGATCCTTCGCTGTTCGAGATCCCGGCCGGCTATCGGGAGGCCAGTTTCGACGACTGAGAACTGGCTCTCGGGCGTCTGGCGGCCGCAGGGCCACACTGGTTGACCGCGATGCCGAGCGAGAGGCCAGGAGGGGAGCTGTGGGTAGCGAGCGCAGGAGACTGAGTGACCGGCCAGCCGGCCCGATGACCGTCATCGCGGCGGGCACCCGCTTCGAAGGTCGGCTGTCGGGTGAGGGCTGCGTGATCGTGAGCGGGCAGCTGATCGGTGAGTGTGACTTTGCCGGCACGGTGACGGTCGCCGATGGCGGTCACTGGGAAGGGACCCTGCAGGCTGACGATGTCATGATTGCTGGCCGGGTCGCGGGCGACGTCGTCGCGCGCGGGCGAGTTGAGTTGGGTCAACGAGCGCAGGTGACCGGGACCGTGACCGGGCTGTCGGTGGCCATCGCCGAAGGCGCGATCATCGAAGGCCAACTGCAGGCGGGGGCAAGGGGCGAGGACGACCCGGTCGTGTTCAGCGAAAAGCGCGGGCGATGACTAGCGGGACGCTGCGCGGTCGCCGGTCACGGCAGCAAGGATGGCCGTGTCGATCCAGCTTTCCAGGCGCCAGTCAGCGACGAAGCCACAATGGCCGCCTGCCGGGGTCACCAGCACCTCCAGCGCATCACTGCGCGCAAGACGGGGCAGGTCACGCGCAGGAATGACCGGATCGTCCACGGCCGTGATGATGCGGCTTGGCACCTGCAGACCCGCAAGCACATCGCCGGTGATCGAATAGCCGTCAAGATAACTTTCGGCGTCCGGAAATTCGGTGTACCGGCGCACGAAATAGTCGGTCGTGGCGGTCAGCGTGGGCAGCTCACGCAGGTTTCCGAAGTCGTAGAGATCGGGAAAACACGCCTGCTTGATCAGCAGACTTCGTCGCCACTTGCGCAGGAAATACAGCCGATAACCGATCCAGCCCTCTTCGAGCTGGGCCATCGCACGGGCCGGATCGAGCACCGGACACACGGCCACCACCCGCTCCAGCGGCAGTCCGACGGCGGGCGCGCGCCGGGCGATACGCAAGGCAAAATTACCCCCTAGCGAGAACCCGGCAAGATACAGCGGCCGGCCCGGCCAACGCTCGGCAATCGCCTGGACCGCGCCCACCGTCTCATCCAGTCGGCAGGAATGGAACAGCTCGCGATTCAGGTGGTGCGTGCCGCCGTGATCTCGCAGATTCAAGCGGAAAATGTCATAGCCCGCGGTGTGCAGACGTGCCGCGCTCGACAGGATGTACAGAGAACTCGAACTGCCCTCCCAGCCATGAATCAGCACCATCAGACCCCGGGATGAACCGCCAGCGGCCGCGGTGTACTCGCCCATCAGCCGCACCCCGTCACCGCAGTCGAGGATCACCTCCTCGCTGGCCGCCAGCAGTCCCGCCGCGCGCCGCATCACCAGCGGTCGGCGGAGCTTGATGCTGGCCAACAACGACTGCAGATGCGGGTTGCGCAGCGCAGCAATCGGCCGGAATTCCTCGTGCACCTCGAGCGGGCTCAAGGCGACACCTCTGCCGCGGGCTGCAGGCGGATCTCGAGGCGGTGATTGCGTGCCGCCTGGGTGTTCCAGGCCGCGGCCGGCAGGTCGTCGTTTGCCGGCGGATAGGGATAACGCGCGGCGCTGCTGCCGAAGGTGTCGAGCTCGATGGCGATGCCGGGGGCGTGGCGCGCCGTCAACCCCCCCAGCGCATTGGCGAAATCCAGCGACTGGCGCAGACCCTCTCGCCGCGCCTCGGGCGCCGCAAGGCCCAAGGCGACGCAGTCACCGAGCGGCACACCCGACGCCGCTGGGACCAGTTCCCCCGAGGCATCCGGAACCAGACAGAAACGCCCGACATGAGTCAGCAGCTGCACACTGCCCTGCCACTCGAGCGCCTCGAGCAGGGGTAGCAGGTCGCGCAGCAAGGCGGCAGCCGTGTCACCGAGGAGCGGGCCATGGGCCGGTTGTTGCAGGTCCTGGTTGAGCGCCCATTCGAACGATACAAGCCACTCGTCACGCCCAACGACCGCCGTGGGTCCGACGGCAACCCTTGGCGGCTCGGCCACGGGGAGGTCGGCTTCGGGTCGAGCCGTCGGGCTGGGTGGCGCCAGGCTGGCCTCGGACCCGTCGTTCAGCGTCACGACAGCCAGGACTGTGCCAAGCAGCAGGCAGACAATCGCCAGTGCGCCGGCCACCCAGCGCCACGGACCGGCCGTGGCTGACTGCGCAGGCACCGCGGAGTCGCTGCGAACCACCGCCTCGCGCAGCTCCGCACGCAGCAGCTGCTGCTGCTGGGCAAAAAGATCGGCAAGCAGCTCTCGCAAGGCATCGGGCGAGGGCAGCGCGCCCGGCGCTGGCGGTGGCCCGCCACCGGGCGGCACAGCGCCACTCGTCTCCACGGCGCCCTCGCTCCCGCCAACCTCTGCCGCAGACGTCTCACCGATCAGCCGAAGTGAGCGCAGAATCTCGGAGACTTCCACCGGCTTGACCTGCTTTGGCAGCACACCCAGAGCGCCGAGGGCACGGGCCTGGCCGACATAGACCTCGCCTGCCTGAGAGGTGTACATCATCACCGGGATGGTCGCCGTCGCAGGATTGGCCTTGATGGCTGCCAGCGCCTGGAGGCCGTCCATCCCTGGCATCTGGTGATCCATGAAGATCACGTCCGGGCGCGCATGCTCGAGATGGCGCAATGCCTCCTCGGCCGACGCCACCGCCTCGACCACCAGCCGATGCCTTGCCAGCAGGCGACCGAGCACCATGCGGGCGGTGGCGGAATCGTCGACGATAAGGGCGTGCTTGGGCATGGGGCAGTGAGTCGTCCGTGACGCGGTGATGTTGCGGACCCAGCCTCATTGTAGCCTGCCGAGGGGGGACACCCTCAGCCGGTCGACGCGACACTCGCTGCAGCACAGGCCGGCAGTAAGGGCGGCGGGCAGTGATCCGCATCGCAGGCGCGCTGCCAATCGCGCGCCGCCAACTCACCGATGCCCTCGAGCGTTCTGGCATAGCGCTCGAGGCGGCGCTCCGCGCGCTGACGCTGAGCGTCGTTCAGCGTGGCCGACAGCTCCCCGAGCAGGTCCAGGCTTCGCTCGCGATTGCGTTCGAGGATGCCGGCATACGCGTCCGGCCAGAGCGACTGGGGCTCAAGCAGAAGGTTCACCACGACGTCACAGCGCCCAGCAGCCTCGGCCTCCAGGGCGTCTCGCAGCGCCTGCTGCCAGCGCCGACGCTGGATCAGCCAGAGGTCTGCAGTGGTCTCGAACTCCCCGGCACGGCGGGCGACCAGCGCCTGCTGCTCGCTCGTCAGCCGGCCCAGCCAGCGCCGGAGCTGGCGTTCCAGCTGCTCACCGCGCGCGGCCACCGGATCCGCGACCTCCGCCCGCTCTTCGGCCAGTTCTGCATTGCGCACTTCCAGTTCCGCGAAAAACGCCTCGCGCTGCGCAGCGTCCAGGCTCTGCAACAGCACCGCGAACTGCGGTGCGAGCTGTCCACCGACCTCCTCCAGGTAAGTGGTGCCCTGCTGCAGATACCGTTCCCAGCCGGTACGGTCCAGGTCGCCGAACTCGGCGCCAAGCTGGCGCAGAAACCCGGCGTAGTCGTCACTGCGGGTCATGCCCTTCCAGGCCAGCGCATCACGCACGGTGTCTCGCAGCAGGGCCCGCTGCCCCGCATCAAGATCGACGTAGCGCGCCACCTCGCGCACCACATATCCCTCGGCGTTGTAATAGGCCAGCCGCGCAACACACCCGGCAAGCAGCGTAATCGCGAGGAGTGGCATGACAGTGCGCAGGATTCGGCTCATCATCGACTCATGATAGCGGTGTGTGTTCGATCATGGGCTGCGCGGTCCGCCTGGATGGCGGCGGGCCTGCTCGCAGGCGCATTAACCGCTCCGCCCGCCACGGCCCAGGACCTCTCACTGCGTATCGAGACGCTGGGCGGTGAGGGTTTCAGACTGTACGACATCGCCGCCTCGCTGGATGTTTCCGGCGCCGGGGAACTGGCCATCGGCCAGGCCGAGCTACCGGAGCCTTTCGGTCGGGTGGACCAGCTGGAACTTCGCTGCGCGACCTTACGGTTGAGCTCCCGAGCGCTGCGATGCCAGGCTGGCAGGCTCCAGTTCTCTGTTCCGGGACTGCCCCCGCTTGCCGCACAGGTGTCGCTGACGGCTGATTCGGCCGGCCGAGTCGCGTTACGGCTCGAAGAACTTGCGGTCGCCGGCGGGCGCGTCACTCTCGATCTCCAGCGGAGCGCAGCGGGCGAGCTCGCAGCGGCATTCCACATCGAGGGCGCGACTCCGGAAGCACTGGCCGCGCTGTGGCCCTCGGCGCTGACCGCCGGCTTGACAGGGGCTGGCACGGGCAGCCTCTCGGGGCAGATCCGCATCACCCCTGAAGGACAGATCCTCGCGAACGGCGACCTGACGGTCGCGGCGCTCACCGTGGCCACGGCGGACGGCGCCGTGGCCACCGAAAACCTTGCCGTCGGCCTGCGCTGGGGACTTCACGGCTGGCGGGACCGGGCGCTTGAGCTCGTGCTCGAGGTGGCCGAGACGAGTGGCCTCGCCTATCTCGATCCGGTCTTCCTGGATCTGGACGAGGCGGCGCTGGCAGGCGAGGTGCGGATGCTGCTCGACGGCGCCGTCCCACGTCTGCACGCGCTGCGGCTTCGCGACGGCGAGGCCTTGCGGCTGGAGGCGGTCGGCAGCCTGACCCGGGATGGCCGTGGCTGGCTGGCGATCAACCGGCTCGAACTCGCCCTGCCGGGCGGCTATGAGCGCTATCTGCAGCCGTTCCTGGTCGGCGGTCCGCTCGACCAGCTGGACGGCCACGGCCGCCTGCATGGCCAGGGTCTGGTCCGCGACGGGCGCTGGACACGACTCGCGCTGGATATCGAGGACCTGAGCTTCACGACCCGGGATCGGCAACTCGGCCTGGACGGTCTGGCGGGGGCGTTGCACTGGCAGCAGGATGAGGACGCCCGGCCCTCGTGGCTGGCGTGGCAGCGTGGCGCACTCTTCGACATCGGAATCGGCCCGGCCCGCCTCGACCTGCGGTTCATCGGGGACGGCCTCCGGGCCCCCGGCGTCACCCGTATCCCGATCCTGGATGGCGCGTTGGTGATCACGAATCTGGACGCCAGGGGGCTCGCCACCGGCAACCCGGAGTTCGGCTTCGACGCCCGACTGGAACCGCTGAGCCTCGAACGGCTGACCGAGGCGCTCGGATGGCCGGCCCTGGGTGGCGAAATCGCCGGTCAGCTGCCGGGCGCGCGCTATCGTAACCGCGTGATCGAGACCGAGGGCACACTGGACGTCGAGGTCTTCGACGGGCGAATCAGTATCGAGGCGCTGCGGATCGAAGGCCTGCTCTCGCCGCTGCCCCGGGCCGCCGCCGACGTCCGGATTCATCAGCTCGACCTGGAACAGCTGACCGGCACCTTCGCCTTCGGCCAGATCACCGGACGCCTGGAGGGTGAGATCCTCGGTCTGCGCCTGCTCGAGTGGCGCCCGAGCGCCTTCGATGCCTGGCTCGCAACATCCGCCGGGTATCGCGGCCCGCGACGGATCAGCCAGCGCGCCATCGACAACCTGACGGCCATCGGCGGCGGCGGGGTAGGCGGGTTCCCGGGGGGCCTGATGCGGATATTCGACGAGTTCGGTTACGAGCGAATCGGCCTGAGCTGCAACCTCCGCAATGAGGTCTGCCTGATGGACGGTATTGCCACAGCCAACGGGGCTTACTACATCGTCCGCGGACGAGGGCTCCCGCGCATCGATGTCCTGGGGACGGCTCGCCGGGTGAGTTGGCCGGTGTTGCTCGCCCAGCTGGCCGCCCTCGAGGCTCCGGAGGCCCCGGCCGCGCCCTGAGCCCGGTCGCCAGGACCATTCAGCGGAGGTTCACCCCGCCTTGCGGAAACTCCTGCTTGCGGTCGTCCAGGACGTCGGCACAATGGGGAGAGGGGTCGGGCGCGCGGCCACACCGGCAGCACGGGACAGATGCGAAGGAGCATGAGCATGAAAACTCGCTGGATTCTCGGCCTGGTGACACTGAGCTGGATCGCCGCGGCCTGCGTGACCATCCACATCCATTTTCCAGCCGCCGCGGCAGAACAGGCTGCAGACCGGATCATCGACGGCGTCTGGGGACCAGACGACCGACGCCGTGGTGACGAGGCCGAACCCCAGGCGCGCGGCCCGGCATCGCCGGTCATCCGCCTCGCGGGACAGACGCTGTCGTGGCTGGTGCCGACCGCCCACGCGCAACAGGCGGACATCGACATCTCGAGTCCCGCCATCGCGAGACTCGAAGCCGCCATGTCCGCACGCCACCAGCAGCTGCGTCCCCACTACGAGTCGGGCGCGATCGGGCTGGCTGCCAACGGCCTGATCGAGATTCGCGACCAGAACCTCGTTCCCCTGGCCGAGCGGACCGGGCTGCGTCGACTGGTAAGCGAGGAGAACGCGGACAGAAACAATCTGTATCGCGAAATCGCCGTCGCCAACGGCAACCCGCAGTGGGAACCGCAGATCAGGGAAACCTTCGCACGGCGCTGGATAGAGCGGGCCCGTGCAGGCTGGTACTACCGTGATGCGGGGAACGACTGGCAGCAGAAGTAGCGCTCTGCTGGCGGTGTACAGAAACCCCGGTCACCCGTAAAACGTCGGCGCCGCCGGCCCCACCGGTAACCCGAGGGCGAATACCCAGAGATAGAAGAGCGCGATCCACCCCAGCAGAAAGGCAATCGAATACGGCAGCATGGTGGCGATCAGGGTGCCGATGCCGAGATCCTTGATGTAACGGGTGGCGAACGCCAGGATCAGACCGAAGTAGCTCATCATCGGGGTGATGATATTGGTGGTGGAGTCGCCGATCCGGTAGGCGGCCTGCACCACCTCCGGACTGTAACCGATCAGCATCAGCATCGGCACGAAGATCGGCGCCGTCACCGCCCACTGCGCCGAGGCCGAACCCAGCATCAGGTTCACCACGCAACACATCAGAATGAAGAAGATGAAGACCAGCGGACCGGTCAGACCGATACGCTGCAGAAACTCCGCCCCGGTGACCGCCGTGATCTGGCCCAGGTTCGTCCAGCCGAAAAATGCCACGAACTGCGCGGCGAAAAACACCAGCACGATGTAGAGCCCGAGCGTGCTCATGGTGTCGGCCATGGCATTGATGACATCGCGATCCGAGCGGAATTCACCCACCAGCCAGCCGTAGACCACACCGGGCACGAAGAAGAACACCAGGATCAGCGCCACGATGCCGCGCAGGAAAGGCGAGTTGCGAACCTCACCGGTCTCCGGGTTGCGCAACACACCCCACTCCGGCACGACCGACACGGCAATCAGACCGACCATCGCCAGAACGGCGACGCCCGCCCAGGCCAGCGCGCGTTTCTCGCGCGCCGCCAGCGGTTCGAGACCCCCTTCTTCATCCAGATTCACCTGTGCCTGGGCAGGGTCATACGGTCCGAGCTTGGGCTCGACCACGGCGATGGTGATCCAGGTCCCGACCGCCGTGATCAGGAAGGTGCTGATGATCATGAAATACCAGTTGGCGCTGGCATCGACCAGATACTCCGGATCGATCAGCCGTGCGGCCTCCTGGGTGATGCCCGCCAGCAGCGGGTCGACGGTGCCCAGCAACAGATTGGCGCTGTAGCCCCCCGAGACCCCGGCAAACGCGGCAGCGAGGCCGGCCAGAGGATGGCGGCCAAGCGAGTAGAACACCACGGCGGCCAGCGGCACCAGCACCACGTAACCCATCTCGGAGGCGGTGTTCGAGATCACCCCACCGAAGACCACGGCGACGGTCACGACATGGCGAGGGGCATTCAGCACCAACGCGCGGATCGCCGCGCCAAGAAGCCCGGAACGCTCGGCGACACCCACGCCAAGCAGCGCCACGAGCACGGTGCCAAGCGGCACGAAACTCACGAAATTGTTGACCAGGTTGAGTACGATCATTCGCAGCCCATCACCGTTCAACAGGCTCACAGCGCGAATCACGCCATCGGCGCTGCGCCCCGCCGCCCCCTCCGGACGAGGGTCCGGCACCGAGACGCCGAGCGCACCGAGCAGCCCTGAAAGCAGCAGAACGCCGAGTGCGAACAGGGCAAACAACGTGACCGGATGGGGCAGCAGGTTCCCCAACCACTCGACGGTGTCGAGAAACCGGGTAAACGCACCGCGGCGCACGGGACTCGGGGTCTGGGGCTGGTCGTTCATACAGGTCTTCCCTGGCCTCGTCTGCGGAGCATTCTGGAGGGCCGGAGCAGTGCTGACCAGCCCGTGAGACCAGATCCCCCTAGGTCCTGACGCGAACCTCGGGTATTCTCGTTGAAAACTGCGCCTGCAGGGCGCCACAGCGGCGGAGCCCGCACCATGGGGGAACCTCAGCGCAATCAGGAACCGTATCGCACTGTCGCCATGGGCGGCGGGGCAGCGTTGCTGATCGCTGCGGCCTGGTGTGCCTGGCAGCTCTTCAGCGCCCTGCCCGATGCCGGGCAGACCCTGCTGCTACCGACGACCGGCCTGGTGATCTCGCTGCTCGGTGTGTTCGCGCTTGCCTGGTGGGCGCTGCGCAGCAACAGCCGCCGGCATGTCGAGGCCATCCGCAGAACGCTCGCCGAAACCACGATCACCCGCGACTACCTCAGCCAGATTCTGAGCGGCATGCATGAGGCGCTGCTGGTCATCGATCGTGAGGGCCGTATCCTGCGAGCCAACCCGGCGGCCTGCAAGCTGGCCAGACGGGACGAACAGCCCCTGCTGGAGGCGACGCTCGGGGACCTGTTCGAAGAGGCCGAAGTCGCCGCCCTGCTCGCGAACGGCCATGATCCGCGGGCGCATGAGGCCCGGTTACGACGGGGTGATGGCGGCGAGATCCCCGTCTCGCTGACCTGCTCCGCGGTCCGGATGCCAGAGGCCGGCTTTGATGGCTTTGTCATCGCCGCGCAGGACATCAGCCAACGCAAACGCGCCGAACAGCGTATCCGCTATCTCGCGCGCATCGATGGCCTCACCAAGATTCCCAATCGCATGCAGTTCCAGCACCTGCTGCAGCGGGCGATGGCCAGAGCGCGGCGCAACAGCCGCTGTCTCGGACTGCTCTATATTGACGTCGATCGCTTCAAGGACATCAACGACACCTACGGTCACCTGGCCGGAGACGTCTCGCTGGAGCAGTTCACCCACCGGATCATCGCAGCCCTGCCCGAGCGCACGGTGGTCGGACGGCTCGCCGGCGATGAGTTTGCCGCGGTCATCGACGATCTCGCCTCCCCCGATGACGTCGCACAGGCGCTCGAGGACGGCGCGAGGACACTGCTCAAGAGCCTGCGCCAGCCGATCCACGTGCAAGGCCACGAACTCCACCTCTCGGCAAGCATCGGATTGGCGCGCTACCCGGTCGACGGCGACGATGTCATCGAACTGATCCGCAACGCCGATGCGGCGCTCTACGAGGCGAAGAAGGCTGGCGGCAACCAGTTCGCGCTCTACACCCCCGAAATGAATGCCCAGGCGGTGGAACGGCTGATGCTGAAAAGCAAATTGCGCCGCGCGCTGGAGAACGATGAACTCACCCTGCGCTATCAGCCGAAATACAGCGTGGTCACTGGCAAGGTCGTGGGTGCAGAGGCGCTGGTTCGCTGGGACATGCCCGAGCGCGGCCTGATCCTGCCCTCGGATTTCATCCCCCTTGCCGAAGAGGTCAATCTCATCGTCGAGCTCGGCACCTGGGTCCTGCACCGGGTCTGCAAGGACTATCAGCACTGGCAGCGCTCGCTCGCCTCGCCAGGCCGCATCTCCGTGAACCTCTCGCTGAAGCAGCTCCGCCAGCCGGATTTCATGCGCAGCTTCAGCGACATTTTCCGTGGTCACGGCATCTCGCCGACCTGCCTGGAACTCGAAATTACTGAAACCACCCTGATGGAAGATGTGGATCGCACGGTCCGGCTGCTTGATCAGCTCTACGCCATGGGCCTGCATCTTGCGATCGACGACTTCGGTACCGGTTACTCCTCGCTCAGTGCATTGCAGCAATTCCCGATCAGTACGCTCAAGGTCGACCGCAGCTTTGTCCGGCACGCCGCCACGGATCGGGATGACGCGACTATCGTCAACACGATCATCCAGATGGCGCACAGCCTCGGGATGGATGTGGTGGCCGAGGGTGTGGAGACGCAGGAGCAACTCGAGTTTCTCCGTACAGCGGGCTGCGACCAGGTGCAAGGCATGCTGTTTGGCGAACCCTTCGAGGCTGCCGACTATGCGGCGCTGCTCCAGCATCAGCTCGAAGGCACCGACCAGCACCGGATCCTGTTCGCGTGATCGCTGGAGGCCGGTTGTCGCGCTGGCTGGCCGGCGCCATCACCCTGGCGCTGCTGGCGGTCGTGGGCTTCGGCACCTGGGCCTGGCAGGATCTTCGCGCCAGCCGCCCGGCCCTCGAGGGCGAACACCGGCTGGCCGGCCTGGCGCACCCGGTCAGCGTGACGCGGGACGAATTCGGGGTAATCAGCGTCCAGGCGCTGACCCGCAACGATCAGGCACGCGCACTGGGCTTCGTCCACGCCCAGGAACGCTACTTTCAAATGGATCTGCTCCGACGCAGTGGCGCCGGCGAACTGGCCGCGTTGTTCGGAGCCGCGGCACTGCCGGTCGATCGGGCCCGCCGTCGCCACCAGATGCGGCTGCGGCTGGAGACGGCACTCGGACAGTGGGAGACCACCCCGCGCGCGGTCCTCGAGGCCTACACCGAGGGCGTCAACGCCGGGCTGGAGGCGCTGGCGGCCCCACCATTCGAATATCGCCTGCTGCGCATGCAGCCCAAGCCCTGGCAGAGCGTCGACAGCCTGCTGGTCGTCGCCGCGATGGCTTTCGTCCTCCAGGACAGCGATGCCGAACGCAAACAGACCCGCACCCTGATGCAACAGGCGTTGGCACCGGAAATCGTGGACTGGTTGCTGCCCGCGGGCTCGAGTTGGGATGCTCCGGTGACGGGCGAGCGCTTAGAGGACCCGCGGCCGCCCTCGGCGCAGGTGCTGGATCTGCGCGGGCGCGAGCCCGCACCTGAAGACGATGGGACACAGGCGGAGCCTTACGTCCCCCCGCCGATGCCGGGTTCAAACAATTGGGCGCTGGCCGGTCCGCTGACGGCGACCGGTCACGCCATGATCGCCAACGACATGCACCTGGGACTGCAGGTGCCGGCGCTATGGTTCCGGAGCAGTCTCGTGCTGACCGATGAGGCCGGCCTGATCCGCCAGCGTGCCGACGGCGTCACACTGCCCGGGCTGCCGTTCCCGGTGGTCGGCAGCAATGGTCAGGTCGCCTGGGGGTTCACCAACAGTTATGGGGACTGGAGTGATCTGATCCTGCTCGAGCGCGCGCCCGGGAATGATCGTCGCTACCGGACGGCAGAGGGCTGGGAAACGCTACGCACGGTGCAGGAAACGATCTCCGTCCGTGGCGCGGCGGCGGAGACGCTGGACATCGAACTCAGTCGCTGGGGCCCGGTGGTCGGCAGGCTTCCGGACGGCACGCCCATGGCGGTGCGCTGGCTTGCGCATGAGCCTGCTGCCTTCGCCCCGGCCTACATGGCGCTTGAGACCGCAGCGGACGTCGCCGAAGCCCTGGAGATTGCCAGCCGGGCAGGCATTCCCGCGCAGAATTTCGTGGCGGGCGATGCCGCCGGCAATATCGGCTGGACGGTCACCGGGCCGCTGCCTCGGCGGCGCACCGGACTTGCGGCGCGCGACGCCGTGCGCTCCTCGCAGGCACCCTCATGGAGCGGCTGGCTCACGGAGGGCGAGCGCCCGCGTCTGCTCAACCCGGAGGGTGGGCGGCTATGGACCGCCAACTCCCGTGTGGTCGCCGGTGAGTGGCTGGAGATGATCGGTGACGGCGGCTATGACCTGGGCGCCCGGACGACCCAGATCCGCGACCGCCTGGTCGCGCTGGAGGGCGCAACCAGCGACGACTTCCTGGCCATTCAGCTCGACGATGAAGCTCGCTTTCTCGCGCGCTGGCACGCCCACCTTGTCGCCCTCCTTGACGACGAAGCGCTTGCCGGGCATCCGGCACGGGCGATGCTGCGCGAGCAGCTCGCCACATGGGAAGGTCGTGCCAGCGCGGAAGCCGTCGCCTACGGGCTGGTCCGCGGGTGGCGCACCCTGATGATCGGGGCGATGGCCGCGGCCGTGACGCCCGAGCTGCGCGAGCTTGATCCGACTTTTCGCTACCGGGAGGCGCTCGCGGAGGCCTGGGCCTGGCCGCTGCTGCAGACCGAGCCCGCCCACCTTTTGCACCCGGCGCAGCCGGGCTGGCGGGACTGGCAGCTCGCGCTGGTCGACCGGCTGCTTGCCGAGCAGGGCACCAATCCAGGGCGCGCCACGCCAGCCACCTGGGGGGAATACAACACCGGTGAGGTGCGCCATCCGCTCAGCCAGGCACTGCCCTGGCTGGGACGCTGGCTCGATATGCCGGCCCGGCCTCTGCCCGGCGATGCGGATATGCCTCGAGTGCAGGCACCGGGTTTCGGTGCCTCGCAACGTATGGTGATCAGTCCGGGGGCAGAGGACACGAGCCTGTTTCATCTGCCCGGCGGCCAGAGTGGACACCCGCTGTCCCCGTTCTACGGTGCCGGCCACGAGGCGTGGGTGCGCGGCGACCCGACTCCCCTGCTGCCGGGCCCAGCCGTGTACACCCTGCGGCTCACGCCCACCGCCTCCGCGGCGCCTTAAAACAGATAACTCAGGCGCAGGGTTGCGCCCCAATCCTCGGTGGTGGCCGAAAGACCGGCAAACCCTGTCGCAGTCAGGCGCAGGTCCTCGCCGAAGCGCGTGGAGACACCGGCAGCCAGCGTGCGCTGGTCCGTCAACCCGCGGATGGCGTTCGCACGGTTTTCAACATACAGCGATGCCGTATTCCGGCGCGCGCCATCCAGCGCCAGCGACACACCGGCGCCAAGCCGCAACACGTCGCGCAGCGCGAGCTCATCATCGTCACCGACCCAGGTGTAGCCCGCGTCCGCGAACAGGCTGGTTCGACCGAAAGACTGCACCAGGCTGACACCCAGCTCGATATCGGTTTTGCCCGTGCCCAGCCCGCGATCGACATTCCCGGTGGGGGTCTTGATTCGCAACAGCCCGCTCACCCAGGGGGTGGTCTCACTGCCCTCGAGCAGGTAGACCTCGCCTTGCACCGACACATCCCCCAGGCCGGATTCACGCCGGGTCTCGACGACTTCCTCCGGCGGCGGATCGGTCGGTCCACCCCCGGGCAGGCCCGGAGGCCGGAACGGCCCTCCCGGCGGTCCCCTGCGAAACCCCGGAACCGCCTGGCCGCCGACAAGGCGGATATCGCCGGGGCCGGCAAGCGAAACCCATGGCATACTCACCTGCAGCTCGAAGCGCGGAAAATACCAGCGCAGGCCAGCCGCCAGGACATCGTAGCGGGTGGTGTCCTCCAGGCCGAAATCACCCTCGAAGCGACCGACGGTGAGGTCGAGCTGGGTCTGCTGCAACCGCAGGGCGCCCTCGCCGGCCTGCGCATCACCGGCAAGCACCATGCCCGCACCCACAATGCACGCGCTCGCCAGCCAGCACCGGTGACTGCTGCCGGTGCGCACCCGAGTGCGCCTCTGTCGACCAACGCGCACCCGCGCCCTCAGGAGGTCCGCTCGCTGAGGAACTCGCGGACCGGCGGCAACGACTGCGCCGGCGCCTCTTCGTGGGGCACATGGCCAAGGTCCTCGAAGGACACCAGACGCGCATCCGGCAGGGCCGCAAGATAGTCGGCCGCATTGGTGAACGGCACCATCGCATCCTGTTCACCCCACACCAGCAGCGTCGGCGCCTGGATGCGGGCCAGCAGAGGCTCCGGCGGCTCGAGCATGACCTGTCCCATGCGATCCAGCAGGGCGTCACGATTCCCGGGGGCACGCAGCAGGTCGTGGTAGCGCTCCACCACGGGCTCGGACAGTGCAGTGGGGTCGGCATAGGCGGCCTGGAGATTCATCCGCAGCACCGAACGCGGCAGGGCGTGGCGCATCAGCCGCAACACCGCCGGGACTTTCGGGGCCACGCCATATTCGAAACCGGGACTGGCGAAACCATCGGGCGCAATGAGCACCAGACGCTCAACGCGCTCGGGAAACTCAGCGGCAAACCGCCAGGCGATGCGCCCACCCAGGGAATTGCCGACGACACTGGCCCGGTCAAGCTCCAGCTCGTCCATCAGGCCGGCGAGAATCTCCAGACTGCGCGGATCGCTGTAATCACCGGCAGGATCCTGCCCGGACAAGCCCCCCCCGGGGAGATCGAAGCTGATCACGCGGAACTGCTCGGCGAGCGAGGCCGCCCAGGGCTCCCAGGTGTGCAAGCTGGCGCCGAAACCATGCAGCAGGATCACCGCCGGTGCGTCATGCGGCCCCTGGTCGCGCAGGTGCAGACGGATCCCGGCGATGTCCCGGAAATCCTCCGGCCCGTTGGTGTAGCGGGCTTTCAGCTCAGCGACCGGACGGTCGGGCGTCCAGGCCCAGGCCAACGCGACCAGCAGCACGATCGCAACCACGGCCGCGACGATCAATACAACAGTTTTCATACCGCACCTCTGCGCATGCCGAAAGCGAAGTGTAACGGGGTTGAGGGCCCAGGGTGGTGAGGCGTGTTGCTGCGCACGGGGCACGCGTCCTGGAAGCAAAAAAAAGGGCGGGGATAACCCCGCCCTGTCTTGTGGCCTAAGCCCTCACCGCCAGAGGCGGTGGCGCTCACACGGGCTGGCCGCAACGGCACACGAATCCTTCCGTGTGCACGCCCTTCTGAAACAGCATCCGTGCTGTCGGTGGGTCAGAAGGACCAAGTCGTCGTCCAACATGGGGAGTGGGACATGGCCGACGACAATTCGAACACTACTCGCTCGCCCTCGTGATGTCAAGCTTTTGCACAACTAAAATGTGTACAGTTATTGTACATCAATACCCGGTCATCTCGAGGTAACCTTCCCCGAGCCGCCGGCCCTGAGCATCCAGGGCCTCCACGAGACCTTCCCAGTAGCGCACGCGAGTTCGCATCTCCTGCGCCGGCAACACCGCCTTGAGTCGGAACTCTAGAGCCGCCCCCGGCACCGTCACCTGCCATTCGACCGGGTATCGGCTCCCCGTGACCGGGCTCACCCAGTGACCGACCGGCGTCATCTGGAAGTCTCCCTCTTCTTTTCGCAGCAATTGCCCATCGGGATTCACCAACGTGCCCGCGCTGAAGGGCGCGGTGTTTCCGCTGGCATCACGGAGCTGGAACAACATCAGATCCCGGCCATCGGCCAGGCTGAGCGACAGCCAGTCCCAGCCGACGACGTCGGGGTCAAGGACGCTGCTGCCCCACTCCCGGTCCAGCCACGCGCGGCCACTGACCTCGATCCGCTGGCCATCCCAGTGCAGCTCGCCAGTGGTCGGCAGCCGGGTAAAGCTGAAATAGTGGCTGGCGTTGCCCGGGTCACGACCCTTGCGGCTGTAGCCCGCATCGCCGTGCAGGATCGGCCCCCGCCCGGGTGCGAACTCCAGGCGCACCGCGAAATGCTCGTCAGCCGCATCCAGCAGCAGCGGCAGGAAGTCTGCCGTGGTACTGGTCAGCTGCCAGTCCTGGATCCAGGCGTTGAAGGGTGCGGCCTCGACGCCCGCCAGCCCGCCGCCCGGTCGCGCAAAGCGCTCCGCATGGCGATGCTCGCCAGCCTCGACATGGGTCAGCGCGAGATGGGCCATGTAGACCTGCCGACTCTGCCAGCCCCGTTCCGACCCGGCGTCCGGGACGTGCTCCGGGCGTGGGCGCAGGGAAAAACGGAACTGCGTGTACTGCACACCGAAACGCCGGCCGGCGACATCGCGCAGCACCGCGGTCAGGTACCACCACTCGAGACGATGATCAGGGTGCTCGCCGTGATCGTCAGGAAACTCGAATGGCCGCGGCCCGGTGACCAGCGCGTGGCGCTCCCTGCCGGCCTCTCCGGCCAGCAAGCCGGCGACATCCAGGGCCGCCGATGCGTCAACGCGATCCACGGGCTTGCTGCAACCCGCGAGCCAGACCCCAAACACCAGGATCGCCACCCCCGCCAGCGGCGCGCGCGGCACGCCCGGCGCCGGCAGCCGATGCGGTGCACCGCGGATCGAGGCCGCGGCGAGCACCCCGGCGACCAGCGCGGTCAGCACCGCAAGCAGCGCGCCCTGCAGCAGCGGCCAGGCGAGAATCTCGAACTGCATCGACCAGCCGAACGCCCGGCGGTTGATGACAAACACGAGCAGCGCGGCCAGGACCGTTCCCAGTGGTACCGCCACGACTGCGGTCGCCAGCCCGAGCATCCCGGTCTCCAGCACCGCCTGGCGCCTGAGCGCCGGCACCCCGAGCCCGAGGGCACGCAGCGTCTTGCGCAGCGGCCGACGATCGAGCAACCAGGCCAGCAAGGCACCCAGCATGCCGAGCACCGCCGCCGCCGCCACCAGCACCTTGAGCACCTGGGTCACCGCGAACGTCCGATCGAAGATTTCGAGCGTACGCTCCCGCAGCGTGGCGGCCTCGGAGAGCAGCAAGCCAGGATGCGCCGCGAGCACTGCTTGCAGTTGCGGGCGCAGCGCCTCGGGACGCGCCGTGAGCACGCCGAGACTGCCCGGGCGGTCATCACCGCTCCAGCGCGCGAGGCCGGGCATGGACATGAGCACGACCCCGCGATCACTGAGGTAGTCGCGGTACACCCCGAGCACGGGCAGCGACACCGGGCCGGCAGGGAACGCCAGACGAATGGGATCGCCGAGCTCCAGGCCGCGACGCATGGCCAGCGGCTCGGAGATCAGCACGCCCTCCCCGCGCTCGAACGCCTCGCCGGCACGGCCCCGGATCAGGCCCGGCACCCCCAGGGGATGGTCCGCCGCCCGCAACAGCAGGGTGTCTGCGCCCTCGCGCAGGCGCAGAAATCGCGTGGCCACGACCCCCTCGACTTCCGGCAAGGCCAGCACCGCCTCCCGGGCCGCCCGCAGCGGCGCGTCGCGGACATCAGGGTGGACGGCGCCATCGACGCTGATGACGAACGCCCCGGCCACCGATTCATCCATCCAGGTGGCGACGCTGTCGCGGAAGTTGGCGACCATCAGGTCCAGCGCGATCACCGTCGCAACCGCCAGGGCGAGCCCGGCCAGCGCCACGCGGGTGCGCACCAGGCCGGCCACGCTGTCGCGCAGCGTCATGCGCGTCAGCAGGCCCGCGCGGAGGGCAGGCAGTCGACCGACGACCGCCACCACGCTCTGCAGCGCGGCGGGCACCAGCAGCACCCCGGCCACCGCCACCAGGAACAGGCCGACAAACCCGGCCACCAGACCCTGGAAGGCCAGCAAGACGAGCAGGCCGCCCGCCGCGGTGGCCGCCGAGAGCCCCAGTTCAAGGCGCAACCGCCGGGTGCGCGCCGCCAGGCGATTCGCAGCCTGCACGGCGGGGGCGAGACCACCCGCCAGGGCGGCGAGCAGACCCAACGCGAGCCCTGTCAGCATCACCCCGGGTTGCGGCGCCAAGGTCTGCACTTCCACGCGGAAGTACAGGTCGCTGATATTGGCGGCGACGAGGCGAACCAGCCAGCGTGCCAACAGCGTCCCAGCCAACGCGCCCAGCAGGCCACCGGCGATACCGAGCAGCGCGGCTTCCCGCAGCACCAGCCCCCGGAGTGCGGCGGCATCCAGCCCCAGCGCGCGCAGGCGCGCGAACAGCACCTCGCGCTGGGCGACGAGGTGCGTCATGGTGCTGTAGACCAGCAGCAGACCGACCAGCAGGGTGAGCAGCGACAAGGCCAGCAGGTTCAGCCGGTAGGCCCGGGTCATGTCGGTGACCGCCTGGCTGCGGGCCACCGTGGCCACCAGCTCCAACGCGGCGGGCTGCCAGTCCGCGACCAGCGCCACCTGCGCGGCGGAGAGCACAAGATCGACACGCGAAAGCTCGCCCGCGCTGTCCAGAACCCGCTGTGCACCGGCGATATCCATCAGCAAGGTGTCGCCGCCCAGCGGCAGCAGCGCCTCATCGGCAATCGCGAGCACGCGGAGCGCGTACTCGCGACCGGCGTGGGTCACCCGGAGCAGGCCGTCCACAGCGAGGTCCAGGCTTTCTGCCAGCGTCTCGGGTACCACCACCGCCGTCAGGTCCCCCACCAGTGCGGTGATCTCCGGTCCCACACCCCCGACCGCAACACCCTCGACGCGAAGCGCTGCCTCGGCGAGGGGATCGATGCCCAGCAACGCGAGGCTCCGCGGCCGGTGCTCGCCGGCAAGCGCGACACGGCCTTCGATCACGGGTGCCGCCGGCGCGGTGGGCACACGCCGCCGCAGCTCGGCGTACCAGGCCTCATCCAACCGGCGATCCAACGGCAGCAGCTGATGAGTCGCGATGCCGAAGGCCTGGCGGCTGGATAGCGCGAAGGCGTCTTCCGCCGCACCAGAGGCGCTCTGCACCGAGACCCAGGCCGCCACCCCCACGGCAATGCCGAGAAGTGCGAGCAGACTCTGGGCGCGATGGGCGGCCAGATAGCGCAGGCTCGCGCGCAGCAGCAGCGGGTTCACGGGGCAACCTCCGGGACCAGTCGCCCGCCCTGCAGACGCAGGACGCGGTCGGCGTGACCCACCACCTCCCGGCTGTGGGTGGCCATCAGCAACGTGATGCCATGCGTCCGGACCACGTCGACGAGCCGGGCGACCACATCGAGCGCCGTCTCGAGATCGAGATTACCGGTCGGCTCATCGGCCAGCAGAATCGGCGGCCGGTGAACAATGGCGCGGGCGATCGCCACGCGCTGCTGCTCGCCGCCGGAGAGCTGATCCGGCATGCGCATCTCAAGGCCGGAGAGGCCCAGGCGGTCGAGTTCCTCGATCGCACGCGGACGCGCTTCAGCCAACGATGTTCCCAGCAGGGTCAGCGGCAGGGCGACATTTTCCCAGGCGCACAGGGTGGGGACGAGGTTGTAGCTCTGGAATACCATGCCGACATGCTGGCGCCGGAACGCGGCACGCGTGGCCTCATCGGCGCTGGAGACCCGGGATCCGAGCATTTCGATCTCGCCGCGTTCCGGGACTTCCAGCGCGCCGAGCAGATGGAGCAGTGTGGTCTTGCCCGAGCCGCTGCGCCCGAGCAGTACAGCGAACTCCCCTGCACTGAAGCGCTCGGTCACACCGGCCAGCACCGGTACGCGCCGCGCCGCCTGCCGGTAGGCGTGGCTGACGTCGTGCAGGGCGATGCGGATGTCTGGAGAGCTCATGTCGATTCCTTTCGGCCATGCTTGGCGGGCCCCGGGGCGCCTGAGGCATAATAGGGGCAGTCACCCCCCGCTGCCGCGCGTGCGGCGGGGACCGATATCAGCATAGTGCAACCCGGGGAGAGACCCATGCGAACACTGACGATTCTGGCCCTCGGCCTGCTGGCAGGCGGCAATGCACTGGCCTGCGACTACCCGAGCGAGCGCGTCGACCGGATGCCGAACGGCACGACCGCCACCATGGATGACATGCTCGAAGCACAAGGCCAGGTACGCGATTACGTCGCGGCCATGGAGGCTTACATCGAGTGCATGGACGAGGACATCGACGCGAACCGCGAAGTCTATGACGAGGAACGGCTGCGGGTGATGTTGCAGCGGCGGGATGCGGCTGTGGAGCAGGTGCGCGAAACGGCCGAAGAATTCAATACTCAGGTGAGACTTTACAACGAAGCGAACTGAGATGACCGCTACCAGCGGTAGCGGTTGAAGTTCTCCGGATTGGCCCAGTTCTCCGGGGGATTCCACTCCCGGGGCGGATTATAGCTGGCGATATCATGCTCATACAGCCGCCAGCCCTCCGCCGATTCGGCAATTCGGGTAAACCCCAGGGCCAGCATGGCGCTTCGCCCGCGGTCGCTGGACGCGTGCGCGATTGCGAGGACCCGTGCGCAGCGCTCATCGCGCAACCGAGCCAGCATGGCCTCGCCTTCACGCGGCGAAAGCAGTTCCAGTGCGCCCGCGACGACGCCGGCCGCGAAACGTGTGGCGGGTAAGTCGCTCAAAGGCTGCTCGGGGTCGAACATCACCGCCTGGGCCGGGAGTTGCGGCGCCAGGGCAGCTATCCAGGCCGGTGGCGCCAGCACCAGGAGCTGTTGGCCTGACACCTCTGCCAGGTGCTCTGTCAGCCAGCTGCTGACCTGATCCACGCCTGGCGGAATTTGTCCGCTCACCGGCTACCAAGACTCTCGAACTCGCCCCGCAAGTGCTCGCGTCGATCGGTAACGATGCGCTCCAACACGGCAAGTCGGTCTTCCATCGCGTCCAGGCGCGCCACGACTTCAGGCGACAGGCGCGAGTTCTGCTTCCACCGCCGCTTCAGATATTGCGCCAGCAGCGAATAACCAAACGACAACACCAGGATAAGGATCACGAACTCAAACGGATTCATGCCGACTTTCCTCTGATTTCCAGCCAGTGCCTCGGGCGCCTGAAACGCCCGGGCGCGATGACACAGCGCGTGTCAGGCCGGCGGGCTTTCCCGCCGCAGACGTTCGAATTCGCGCTCCAGGTCATGGCGCCCATCGGTCGCCAGCCGCTCGAGCACGGCAACCCGCTCGCGAAGGCATGGTCATCTCCTGTCCCCCCCGCGGGCGCCGAGATCACGAAACTCCCTGTCCAGCTGGAACCGGGATGACGTGACATAGCGTTCCATACGCTGCAACCGCAGGTCGAGTTCGCGGAACCGGTGGCGGGCGCCGGAGAGGGTGGCTTGCGGTGAACGGCGGAGTTCGCGGTCGAACTCCCCGAGCGCCTCACGGCCACGATCAACCTCTTCCCGCCGCGGCAAGAGAATGGCGAGGCCGAAATATACCAGCAGCGTCGCGGGCATGAAAAACACCAGCGAGATCAGCGCGACGATGCGCGTGCCGGTGACATCGAAACCGAAGTAATCGGCCACGCCAGCGCAGACACCGAGCAGCTTGCCGCCGCGGGGGTCCCGATACAGGCGCGTGGCGCGCCCCTTGCGCGAATTTGAGTGTGTCATGTCCAGTCACCCCCGTTTCCGGCATCACGATGCCGGGTCCAGAATGTACGCTCTCCCTGCGGATCAGGATGATCCAGCGCACGGTTACGAAGCAGCAGCCCAAGAAGCAGGTAAACCGGCCCGACGGTGAGAGGCAGCAGCACGAACACCCCCAGCGTGAGCACCCTGACCAGCAACAGGTCGAGCCCGAAGCGCGCGGCGAGACCGGCACACACGCCGAAGAACCAGCGACGCTCGCGATCCCGCTGCAGTGAGGTCAGCCCTCTCAGCAGCGCATCGAGATTCAACGTGCGGCTCATACCCGTTTCCTCCAGTCCGGCACCTCGTCATCCAGGATGGTCTCCAGCGCGTTGACGCGCGATTCCATCCGTTTTGCGTCCTGCCAGAGATCCTCGAGCATCTGCTCGTCCTCGGCCGACAGCCCTTTCGATTCCCGCCACCGGGTGATGTAGTGGAGGAGCAGGGCCAGCGGCACGACAACCGTCAGCAGGATGACCAGCAGCGGGAAAATCATGCCATTCATCACAATTCAGCCTTGTCATAGTGGGCCAGGAAAGCCGGGAACTGCCGGCCTGTTCAGCCGGCGTCCCGGTCATCGGCAGCACGCCGACTCATTTTCTCCTTGAGCTCGCGCAGCTCGAGCTCCACGCGATCCTCGGACTCGAGATCCACGAACTCGTCACGCAGGCTCTTTTTCTGCGCACCAAGATCGTAAGCCTCGACGCGCGACTCGACATCATCGAGCTTGCGCTCGTACTGCTCGAAGCGCAGCAGGGCATCGTCGATCCGCGTGCTGTGGATCTTCTCACGCATGGCGAGCTGACTGGAGGCGGTCTTGTGCCGGGTCAGCAGGGTCCGCTGCTTCGCTTTGGCGTCGGCCAGCTTGGCCTCGAGCCTGGCGATGTCGTCGTTGAGCTTGTTCAGCCCCTCCTCGACAGCGCGCAGCTGCGCCCGGGTACCCTCGGCCGTGCTTTCGATGCGGGACTTCTCGCCAAGTGCCGCCTTGGCCAGATCATCACGGCCGCGGGTCACCGCGAGCTCGGCCTTCTCGGTCCAGTCACGCGCGTCGCCCTCGAGCGCCGAGACCTTCCGGCTGAGTTCTTTCTTGTCGGCGATGCTGCGCGCGGCAGCGGAACGCACCTCGACCAACGTGTCTTCCATCTCCTGAATCATCAGCCGCACCATCTTCTGCGGATCCTCCGCCTTGTCGAGGATGGCGTTCAGGTTGGAATTCACGATGTCGCTGAAGCGTGAAAAGATGCCCATGGCAGGTTCTCCTCAGGGAAAAAA